>JBKPDW010000433.1:0-14295 GCA_046728115.1 Acidobacteriota bacterium
CTGCAGGTGTTCGCTGTCCTTGTCCGACGAATAGACCAGCAACTTGCCGTCAGGAGACCACGCGGGATCGGTGTCCAGGGCGTGGTCGTTCGTGATGTTCACCGGCTTTCCGCCGACGGGCATCACGTAGATGTCGCCGACCGCAGCAAAGGCGATCTGCTTTCCGTCTGGCGAAATCATCGGCCGCACGATGCCGAGCGCCTGACGCGGCGCGGTCGATGTGAAATCGCGCTTGCGGCGCGTATACAGCGTCGAGGCGCGGACCACCTGCATCGTGGCGCTGAGCTCGATGGTCTGCACGGCGCCCGAGATGGAGCGCTTGTGGATGCGGCCGTCGGCGACGTAGTAGAACTCGGTCGGCGACGCCCATGAGACACGGAACGCGAACACGTTTTCCGCGCCAGTGATCGATTTGCCGTCGATTTCGTACCGCGACGCCTGTGCCGGGTTCGACACCGCAGCCGCGGGCGCCGCGCCGCGTCCACGCCCGCCGCCGCCACCCACCGTCACGTGGTACACGACCTGCCCGCCTGGGCCCCACGATGGCGCGTCCACACGGCCGGTGCCGGTCGCAAGTTTCCGTTCCGTCAGGTCGGCAACGTTCACGGCCCACGCGCTCATTCCGTCGCCGCGCGTCGAGGCGAATGCGATCTCGCTGTCGTCTGGCGACCAGGACGGCATGAAATCGTCTGCCGGATCCTTGGTCAGCTGACGCAGATCGCCGGTGCGCGTGTCGAGGATCCAGATGTTGTAGTCGCCGCCGAGCGGATCGCCGCGATCGGACGAGAACGCCACGCGCGTGCCGTCGTGCGACCAGATCGGTTCGCGATCGTCGAGTGCGCCCCACGTCAGCTTGTGTTGATTTGAACCGTCGGGCGCGACTGCCCAGATGTCGTAACCCCCGTCGCGATACGCAAAGAACGTGATCCACGTGCCGTCGGGCGACCACGTCGGCTGCCGCGCGTCGTTGAAGAGGTCGGTGACGCGGGTCGCGGCGCCGCCGGTGGCAGGCAGCGTCCAGATGCTCCCCTGCATGTCGATTGCGAGCGTGCGGCCGTCGGGCGAGACACCCACCGACATCGACGTGCCCTCGTGAACGGTGACGTCAATGGCCGGCGAGGTCGCCGGAGCAGCGGTCATGGCTGCGACGACACACAGCACACCGACGGCTACATACCTGCCTCGCATCAACACACCTCCGGGCGCCCGCCGCCCTGAACTCTGAAGGGCTTAGCCGCGCATTCTAGGTCAGATCGGGGAACTTCAACGGCGATTCTGCGCGCTGCGCGGCGCAGCGGCCGTCTTTCTCCAGCGGGTTGGATCGATGACGCCCGGAGAGCCGGCGCGCCGCTACTGCTTCAACAGCTCCGGAAACGCCTTTTTGAGGTGCTCGAGCTTTGGCAGGTCGTTGTAGACGACATACGGATATGTCGGATTCTGGCGGACGAAATCCTGATGGTACGCTTCGGCCGCGTAGAAACCCTCGAGGGGAACCACCGTCGTCACGATGCGCCGCTTGAACACTTGCGCTGCGTCAAGCTGCTCGATGTAGGCGGTTGCGATCTCGCGCTGCTGGTCGGTAGCGTAAAAGATCGAGGACCGATACTGCGGACCGCTGTCGGGGCCCTGCCGGTTCAGCTGCGTCGGATCGTGCGCGACCGAGAAGAACACGCGCAGGACCTGCCCGTAGGTGATCTGGGCAGGATCGTACGTGATCCGTACGGATTCCGCGTGGCCCGTCATGCCGAGGCTGACGATCTCGTAGTGCGCCGTCGCCTTGCTACCGCCAGCGAACCCGGAAACGACGTCGGTCACGCCGTTGAGACGCTCGAACACGGCTTCCACGCCCCAGAAACAGCCGCCGGCCAGAACCGCAGTCTGCGGAGCGCCGGGCGCGGCCCGTGTGTCTTTCTGAGGGGACGGGAACGGAGGTGTGCTCGCACCGACGGCGGCGATGGCGGCCAGCACCACGAATGCGGCACCAATCGAGCGGGCGTGACTCGCCATGGAACTCTCCCTGCTCACACGTCAGAGACGCGCAGCAATCGTTTCCACGATCTTCTCACCGTGGAAGCGTCCATTTTCAATGAAAATCGTGCCCGTGTCGACGCCGGCGATCGCACCGCCGGCGACGAACAATCCAGGGACGTTGCTCTCGAAGGTCTGCGGATCGTATGCGGGCCCCTCCCGGTCCGTCAGCCGGATACCGCTTCGGCACATCAGATCCGTATCGGCGCGGTAGCCGGTGAGCAGGTAGACGGCGTCGGCGGGGATCTCGTCAACCGCGCGCCCGCCGTCGCGTGGCGGGGGCTGAACGACCGTCGATGCCGGCGCCTGCGACGCGTCGGCGTCGGCCGCCAGCTCGCGCTCGCGCGCAGCTTCGTCATCGGCCGCCGCGTTCTCGTCGGGGATTGCCTGGACGAGTATCGAGGTGGGCCGGATCTCCGTCACACACGCGGCGAATCGCGCGGCGATCGATCCCTCCTTGATGCGGTTTTCGATATCAGGCCGCACCCAGTACTTGATCGTGCGTTTCAGCGACGGCCGGCGGTGGACGAGTGTCACGCGCGCGCCGCTGCGATACAGCTCGAGTGCCGCCTCTGCGGCAGAATTTCCGCCGCCGACGATGACCACGCGCTCGCGGTAGTGCGGATGCGGTTCGCGGTAGAAATGGTGCACGTGCGGCAGATCCTCGCCCGGCACGCCGATGAGGTTCGGGCGATCGTAGTACCCAATCGCGAAGATGACATATCGCGCATGGCGTACGCGACGCACGCCCCGCCCGGATCGCGTCGTGACGGCGAACGGCCCGCGTTTCTCTCGCCCCTCCGCCTCGCCTGCCCGGGCTGCCCCGCCATCGTCGTTCTCGTGTTCGACGGCGAGCACCTTCTCGTCGAACGCGATCTGCAGATCGTAGGTGTCCACGACCTTGCGGTAGTAACGAAGCGCTTCGACACGTGTGGGCTTGTCGTACGGCGACACGAGCGGCAACCCGCCGATTTCGAGCAGTTCGGGTGTCGTGAAGAAGACCATCTGCGGTGGAAACCGGTAGATCGAATTGACGAGCACGCCCTGTTCGAGCACCTGATAATCGAGACCGCGCTGTTTGGCGGCGATTGCGGCTGCGAGGCCCGACGGACCGGCCCCGACGATGATGAGATCGCGCACACCCATGAGACCATTGTAAATTGCGGATCGTTGGAACGCGGACCTCGGAGTGCGGCATGCAGAGCAGGCATGCTGGGCGGGAGTTTTTATGGTGGGTCGAACCTGGATCTTCATGATGCGTCGAAACTGGATCGTGCTGCTGGCATCGCTCGCCGTGCTTTCGGTGTCGCCGCGTGCGCAGAGTAAGCGTCTCATCACCGAGCACGACCTGCTCACGTTCACGTGGATTGCGGACCCGCAGATTTCACCCGACGGATCGACGGTCGCGTTCGTCCGCGTCACGGTCAACGAGAAGGACAACCGTTATGAAACGTCGATCTTCACTGTTCCAATCAGCGGCGCCGAACCGCCCCGACGAGTGACGAACGGCATCCGCGACACCTCCCCGAGGTGGGCGCCGGACAGCCGACACGTCGCGTTTGTCAGAGCCGTTGAAAAGGACGGCAAGCCTCAGCCAACGCAGATCTACCTGATCGACATGCAAGGTGGCGAGGCACGTCCCCTCACCAACCTCGCGCGCGGTGCAAATGGGCCGGTCTGGTCCTCCGATGGACAGACGATCGCATTCACGGCGGCAACCGGGCGAGAGGGGCAGGAACGAAGGGAGGGGCAGGAACGAAGGGAGGGGCAGGAACGAAGGGAGGGGCAGGAACGAAGGGAGGGGCAAGATAGGCGGGAGGGCCAGGAAGGAAAGACCCAGAGTGATGTTCAGGTGATTACACGCGCCGTGTATCGCGCAAACGGCACCTCAGGCTACGTCGATACCGAGCATCACACGCACATCTTCACCGTTCCCGTCACGCCTCCGACGGCGACAGCGGACGCGATGCCCACCGCGAAACAGCTCACCGATGGCGAGTTCGACGAGCGCGACCCCGTATGGGCGCCCGACGGGGCGAAGATCTATTTCGTGTCGATGCGCGTTGCGGAGCCGTACTACGAAGACAGCGACGTCGATCTCTTCACCGTGCCCGCCGCCGGCGGCAGCATGACAAAGATCACCAGCATCGACGGCGGCATCGGCAACGTGTCGGTGTCGCCCGATGGCAGGCGGATTGCCTTCATCGGCACACTGCGCGGCAAACCGATCCGCTCGTACAGCCAGCCCGATCTATGGGTGACCGACGCAACGCCTGGCAGCACCGCCAGGAATCTGACCGCCGACTACGACTTCGACATCGGCGGCGGGATTGGCGGCGACCAGGCCGCGCCGCGCGGGCAGAATCCCAAGCCGATCGTCTGGTCGCCTGACGGCAGGAAACTCGCCGTTGTCTCCGCACAACACGGCAGCTCGAACCTGAACGTGATCGACGTCGCAACCGGCCGCGTCAATCCCCTCACCGAGGGCAAGCAGGACATCGTCGCCTACAGCGCCACGCCCGAGGGGAACAAGTTCGCCGCGACCTTTTCGACGCAGACAAACATCGGCGACATCTTTTTTCTCGACTACGCGCCAGGATCCGTGCCTCAACATCGCGCGCCCGTGCAGATCACGCACGTCAACGACGACCTGTTCCGGGACATTCGTCAGAGCGAGCCGGAGGAGCTATGGTACCGCTCGTTCGACAGCAAACAAATCCAGGGCTGGATTCTGAAGCCGCCCGACTTCGATCCCGGCAAGAAGTACCCGATGATCCTGGAAATCCACGGCGGACCACACGCCGCTTACGGCAACACCTACACCCACGAGTTCATGTGGATGGCGGCGAAGGGTTACGTCGTGCTGTTCACGAATCCCCGCGGCAGCACGTCGTATGGGCAGGACTTCGGCAACGTCATCCAATACCACTACCCTGGCGACGACTACAAGGATCTGATGGCGGGAGTCGACGAAGTGCTGAAGAAAGGCTACGTCGACGCCAATCGTCTCGGCGTTACCGGGGGAAGCGGCGGCGGGCTGCTGACGAACTGGACGATCACGCAGACGCAGCGCTTCAAGGCCGCCGTCGCGCAGCGCGACATCGCGGACTGGTACGGATTCTGGTTCACAGCCGACTTCACGCTGTTTCAGCCCACCTGGTTCCGAAAAGCCCCGTGGGAGGATCCGCAGGATTTCGCGGCACGCTCACCCATCACACATATCGCCAACGTGACCACGCCGCTGATGCTGATCAATGGCGACGAGGACTATCGAACGCCACCGGCCGACGGCGGCGAGATGATGTTCCGCGCCCTCAAGTACCGGAAGATTCCGACGGTGATGGTCCGCTTCCCGCGCGAGAACCACGAGCTCTCCCGATCGGGCGAGCCTCGTCATCGCATCGAACGCCTCCAGCACATCGTTGGCTGGATGGATCAGTGGCTGATGGACAAGAAGAACGCGGCATATGCGACACAGTAATTGGTGAGTTGGTAAGTTGGTGAGTTGAAGATCCCCAACTTGGCGATTTACCAATTCACTGTTTGGCGCTTATGGGGCCGTCGACGGCGGTGTTTTGGGCAGCGCGATCAGATTCGCGAGCAATTGATACGCGCCCTCAGTCCCCGCCGGCAACTGACGCCACAATCCGAGACCGAGATAGACCCATCGCCCCTTCCCGACGCGCGCCTCGACGAAGGCGCCCAGTTTCTCGCCGGGGTTGTCAGGGAACGAATCGGTCATCGACACGAGATCGACGTACTTCGGATCCTTCTCGCCGAGGAAGTACAGTCCGCGCTCCTGCACCCAGTGCGCCCATGTCGCAGGCCCGATCTTGTTCGGCGTGTTGAACACGGGATGGCTGGGGACGAGCACCTTCACCGGCGCGTTCTCGTCCGACACACGGTTGCCGCTGACGCTCGCCGGGAACGGACCGAACTGGCGCTGGTTGAATTCGAACTTGTTGTATTGAACGATGACGGTGCCGCCGCGATCGGCGTAGTCGAGCAGGCGCCGGTTGTAGGCGCGCAGATCTCCGCGCCGTTCGTACGCGCGCACGCCAGTGATGATCACGTCGTACCTCGACAGATCGCCCCACGCGAGTTCGTCCTGCTCGATGAATTCGACCTTCGCACCCAACTGCTCCAGCGCGGGCGGTACCTGATCCCCGACGCCGACGACGTAGCCGACGGTGACGTTGGGAACGGTCGTAACATCGACGACTTTGAGCGTCGCTTCCGCCGGCTTCACGATTTGCCGTCGCTGGATGTGCGGGTATTCGATCTCCTGGTAGCCGCTCGCGAACCTGGCGCCTCCGGTTGACTCTGAGGTGACAGCGGCGCGAAGCGTGTACTCACCCACTTTTGCTTGCGCCGGCATCGTCACCTGAAATCGCGCAGACAACGCTTCGTCTTCGTGGGTAAAGTCAATCGACGCCGTGGACGGCGTCGCACGCCAGCCGGCCGGGAGTTCGAGCGCGACCGTGGCCTGGGCTGCGCCCTTGGTTCCGTTGGTGACCGACACGTGGACTTCCCGCTCGGATCCGGTCGCCGAGCCCGTCGGCGCGGGAATCACGACAAGCGGCGGCGTCACGGTGACGGAAAACGCAGGCACGACGTTCAGTTCCATCCGTTTGTCGCCGTTGTAGATGTCCTTGACGTACCGGAATTGAATCGGGATTTCTTTGGTGACCTCGGAATTGCCAGCCTTTACGTGAAATGTCGCACGGAACGGCGTCGGCGCGAACGGCACCCCAAAAGGCACGGCGGAGTCGAACACATTGATTGCCTGGCTCGAAGGGTTCTTCCAGTAACTGTCGGTGAAATACGGAGTCGTCAATTTCGCGCCGGCCGGTACGCGCGCCTCGGCGGTGCACGTGTAGACGGCATCGCGCTTCGCAGATCCGGGTTGGCATATCGGCGCCCCCTCGAAACCGGCGATTGCGACATTGGTGATCGCGACCTCCGACGCACCGCGATTCACGCTGAGCAGCGACAGCCTCACGGGCTGACCGCCGGTGACGAGGCCATCGTCAGCAACCGCATCGAACGTCACGCCATGAGCCGCGAGGACCGCGTCTTCGTAGTCGCGTTCCTTGACCTTCAGCCGGAAATCGATTTCGTAGCGAGCCGCATCGGAAAGACCCATGGACGGCAGCCCGTTTCGCAAGGCACGCAGCGCGGTCAGCCCCGTTTCGATCGGCGCAGCGGTGGCCGCATCGTCGCCGCCATCGAACGCGTTCCTGGCGCGCTCGGCCTGCTCGACGATGGCACCAAGGCCAGTCTTCAATGCACCGGGGGGATTGGCTCCGGCAAACTGGGCGAGGCCCGCAAGAGTGATGTCGATCCCGTCAAACAATGAGTCCTCGTCCTTCTGGATCTGACCGGGAATCGTCGAATCCATCAGCTGATACGCAGGGCCGCCCGCTGGTCCTGCGCCTGCCGACGGGCCCCGACCACCGCCAAATCCTGGCAGCGCCGGCAGTCCACTGGTGCCTTGACACTTGTGATTGCTGTGCGCGTCGGCGCCGATCTCCGCGTACGTGCGTCCGAGCAATTCGTCGTACGCCGCCGTGTTGACGCGCGTCACGCGGACACCAGGCGGCGGAGACGGGGGACCCTGAGGCGCGTTGCCGCGGCCGCCACGTCCGCCGCCAAATCCAAACCCTGCGGCGAAATAGAGCTTCCTCGGCTGCCACGGGCGCAGGCCTTCTTTCAGCTGCTCAGGAAAGATCGACGGATTGCCGGCGGCAAGATAGGCTTCACGCGCCAGGATCGTGGTGGCCTCATGCGCGCGATCGCCTCCGCGTCCCTGAATATTCATCGTCACCAGAACATCAGGTCGAAGCATCCGAATCAGTCTCACGTAGTCGCCGACGATGTTCTCACGGCCCCATTTCTTGATCACTTCCTCGGGATCGAACGAGTAGCCATAATCGATTGCCCGCGTGAAGTACTGTTCGGCGCCGTCGATGCGGTGCGCGGCGACGAGTTCCGAGGTGCGCAGGACGCCGATATCGCGAAACAGCTCGGGCCCGATCTCGTTCTGGCCGCCTTCGCCTCGGTTGTTCTGCACGTCCACCGAACGCAGTCCCATGCCGTGCGTGAACATCGCGAAGAGCGCGTTGGTCTCGTCGTCAGGGTGAGCGGGCGCCTGCATGAAGGTCCCCGAGACGTTCAGTTTGCGAATCGCAAGGCCGAGCGCGACGTGACCCTTATCGGGCGACACGAGCGAATACGTCATCCGGTTCTGAGCATCAAGACCCTGCTCTACCAGCACCCAGAGCACGACCAGAACGGGGGTTGCGGCGAGCATCAGACAACGCTTCATACACAAAACGTATCATTACCAGAGCCTTTCATCCCATCAAACGCCGCCCTTCGTCCGAAACTGGCGCGACGGCTCCGCCCCGCGACGTACCGTCAGGATCGGAGGGAACGCCTATGACCGTCATCGCCTGGTTCGTTGCGTTGATCATGGCTGCCGCCCAGGGCACGACGAATACACCGCAACGGTTCGACTATCTGGTCCGAGCCGACTTCTTCGCGGGCTTTGCCGGCGACGAGGCGCGCTTCAAGCGCGCGATGGAGATCTGCGAGCAGACGCTGGCTGAAAACCCGAAACATGCCGAGGCGCTCGTATGGCATGGCTCCGGCCTGCTCATGCAGTCGGGCGCCGCATTCCTAAAGAGCGACATCGCGACTGGTCGCGCATGGTTCGACCGCGGGCTGAAAGAAATGAACGATGCCGTCGAGCTGGCTCCCGACAACGTGGCGGTGCTGATTCCACGCGCAGCGACGTTGTTCGAAGCGACGAAAAACATGCCCGTGGACGTCGCGCGGCCGCTCCTACAGTCCGCCGTGAGCCATTACAAGCACGTTCTCGAGATTCAGGCGCCGATCTTCAGTACGCTTGGCGATCACCCGAAAGGCGAGCTGCTCTTCGGTCTCGCCGAAGGATCGGCGCGGCTGGGTGATCTCGAAAAGGCCCGAAACTATTTCGAGCGCCTCACAAAGGACGCACCCACATCGGGCCAGGTGCCGAAGGCCAGGCAATGGATCGAGACAGGGACGTTGCCGGCATCGAAAGGACCGAGTTGCGTCGGTTGCCACAAGTAGCGCTGGAAGGAAGCGGTGAGATAGCAAGGCCGAATAGCCACGTGGGGATGTGGTGATGCCAACCTCAGCGCGTGGCGTGCATTACTGGCTGCGGATGTTCGCGTGGAGCATTGCCGTCACCGTGAGCGCGGCCGCGATCTCCAGTGGGGCCTCGTGGCAGACACCGTGGCGGAAGCTCGTCGTGCCGTTCACGATTGCCTCCGTATTTACCGCCTCGATCGTGCCCCTCGCGGCATTGACGATGCCGCTGGTGATGCGAACGGTCCAGCGTCGATTGCCGTTTCCGATCGATTGGGCGGTCGCGTTCGTCGCGATGATCGCGCTTGGCGTCGTTGGCAGCAGCATCGCGATTGGCGTGCTGCGCATCCTTGGGGTCATCACCCGCGGCGATACCTGGGAATGGTTCGTGGGATCCCTGAAGACGTCGGTCGTGATGACCTTGATCTTCGGCCTCTCGATCTCGGCGATTGAAACCTTGCGAGCACGACTCGAAGCTGCCACGATCGCCTTGCGCACGAAGGAGCGGGACGAAGCCGAAGCGCGCCGGCTGGCCGCTGAAGCGCAGCTCGCCTCGCTGGAGTCGCGCGTCAATCCGCACTTCCTGTTCAACACGCTCAACTCGATCGCGACGCTCGTTCACGACAATCCAGCCGCCGCAGAGCGCATGACTACGCAACTGGCGTCATTGCTGCGGTCGTCGCTCGATACCGCCGCGCCGCTCGTTCCGCTCAGCGAGGAACTGGCAATCGTGTGCGCCTATCTCGATATCGAGCGCGTGCGGTTTGGCGATCGACTTCGAACCGACGTGCAGGTCGAGGAGGATGCAAGGGCCAGCCATGTGCCGCGGCTGTCCGTCCAGACCCTCGTCGAGAACAGTGTCAAGTACGCGGCTTCGCCTCGCCGCGAAGGCGCAACCGTCGTGCTTCGCGCGAGCGCAACCAACGGTCGCGTCCGCATCGTCGCGTCGGACGACGGCCCGGGGTTCGACGCACGGAAGATGCCCGAAGGACACGGTCTGGCGCTGTTGCGTTCGCGGCTTGCGATCGCGTTCGGTGGCGACGCCACGCTGACCATCGACAGCATGCCAGGCCGAACATGCGTGACGATGGATTTGCCGTGGAGGTCGGCCTGATGGTTCGGGCGTACGTCCTGGACGACGAACCGCTGGCAGTCGCCCGGCTTACGCGGCTGCTGGAATCGAGCGGGCGCGTCGAGATTGCCGGCCGCGCGACCGATCCCGAGGAGGCCCTCGCGTTTCTGCAGCGCCACCCGGTGGACGTCCTCTTCCTGGACATCCAGATGCCCGGACTCACCGGTTTCGACCTGATCGCACGGCTCGACCGGGACATCCCGGTCGTCTTCACCACGGCATACGACCGGTACGCACTGAACGCGTTCGACGTGAACTCGGTGGACTATCTTCTGAAGCCAATCGAGCGTGAGCGGCTCGAACGAGCTCTCGACAAGCTGGAACGGCGTACGACAACCGGCGACGTCCGTGCGCTGGCACGCCATCTGGCCGCCGAACTGACGGCAACGCGCCGGCTCGAACGGATCGCCTCGCGGGTGGGCGAACGGACCACTGTCCTCGAGGTCAGCCGAATTACACACTTCTTCGCGCAAGACAAGCTGACGTTTGCCGCGTCGGCCGGAAGACAGTACGTGATTGACTATACGCTGAGCGACCTCGAAGAACGGCTCGACCCTCGCCGGTTCGTCCGGATTCACCGCGCGACGATCGTCAACGTCGGCTTCGTCCAGGAGCTGTTCCCAGGAGTCGACGCTCTTCGACCTTCCGGGAGCCTGAGGGTTGCGCCGGGCAAGGTCGAAGGACGACGCGAGCACAGCACCGCAAGCGAGTCCCGAGGCGGGATGCTGGTGCGGTTGAAGGACGAACAAAAAACCGAATTGAGTGTCTCGCGCGATCGGGTAAGTGATTTGAAAGACCGTCTAGGAATCTGATCCGATCATTTGAAGTACGTCCCTAACCTGCTCGACTCGCCTGACCTGTAGGGACTGCCCTCACGCAGTTTTGTGCAATCCCGCCTTTCGGCGCATTGTTTCCAATTGTGTACAGCCGACCAAGCTGGTATGGTCTGCGCGACCCACTTAGTTGACTGGTCAGGAGGGACTATGCGTCCAGGTTTGTTCGGCGCGGCACTGCTGCTCGGCGTGGCGTTCTTGCTACCCGCGACGGCCCATGCCCAGGTCGGGATTGCGGGCGTCGTCAAGGATGGGACCGGAGCAGTCTTGCCCGGCGTAACCGTAGAAGCCACCAGTCCGGCCTTGATCGAGAAAACTCGCACGGTCACCACCGACGGCGCGGGACAGTACAAGATCGTCGATCTGCGCCCCGGCACATACGACGTCATCTTCACGCTGCCAGGGTTCAAGACGGTCCGGCGCACCGACATCATCCTGGAGGGCACGTTCACGGCGCAGATCAGCATCGAACTGCAGGTGGGATCGGTCGAAGAGTCGGTCACTGTGGAGGCGGCGTCGCCGGTGGTCGACGTGACCAATGCCAACACGGAGTTCGTCGCGAACCGCGAGATCCTCGACAGCATCCCGACGCCTATCCGCAACACGCCGGCACGCGCGCTCCTCATTCCGGGCACCACGGTCACGCCGTTCGTGCTCGGGCAGTACAACCTGACGGTGCACGGCTCGGCGACCTCGGACTTCACGATGGCAATCGACGGGTTGCGCGTCAACAATCTCTGCGGCAGCGGCCAGTACAGCGGCTTCTACATGAACGACGGCGCCGTGCAGGAATTGGCCTACGCCACGGGTTCCGAATCGGCGGAAGTGCAGAGCAGCGGCATCCGGGTCAATCAGGTGCCGAGAGACGGCGGAAACCGGTTCTCGGGAGCGTTCTTCGCGCAGTACCAGGGGAGCGGCCTTCAGTCGGACAACCGATCCGATGGCGTCAAGGCGGCGGGCGTCCTCATCGCCGGCACGGCGTACGACTGGCAGGTCAACCCTTCGTTCGGCGGGCCGATTGCGAAAGACAAGTTGTGGTTCTACGCCACGTACAAGTATCAGGACTTCAAGATCTACGTGCCGAGCGCCAAGTTTCCCGACGGCAGCCAGGCGTACCGCAACAGCATGGGCAACTACAGCGGTGTCGGACGGCTGACGTGGGCCGTCACCAGCAAGGACAAGATTCGCGCCTATGTCGAGAAGCAGTACAACGGGGAGTTCTACAACGGCTTCAACACGTACGCGGTTACCACGCCTGAGGCGTCCACCGACGCCTTCGGCATCGGCTGGATTCCGCAGGTGCGGTGGACGCGGGCGCACTCGAGCAAGCTCCTCTTGGAGGCCGGCGTGGCGTACTACGACCAGCCGTACGAGCAGAACTGCTCGCGCACTGCGCCGGGCGGCACGGCGCTACCGCACCTGAACGCGTCGACCGGCCTCCTCTCCGGACGCTGCGGCTACCTGATTCCGGAGTACCACAGCACGACGAAGGACTACAACGTGATGGCGTCCGCGAGCTACGTCACGGGCACGCACGCGATGAAGTTCGGCTTCACGGACCTGTGGGGCGAGAACTCGCGGACGTTCGCCGAACGGGCCGACATCAATACGCTCATCACGGTCAACGCCGCGGGCCTCACGGACATCCCGTTCCAGGTCGTGGTCTACAACACGCCGACGAAGGGCATTCAGAACGTCAACAGCGACTTCGGCGCCTACGCGCAGGACGCGTGGACGATGGACCGGCTCACGCTGCACTACGGCGCCCGCTTCGAGCACTTCAACGCGTCGATCCCGGCGGAATCGGCGCCCGCGTCGACGTGGATCCAGGCGCGCAACTTCCCCGAGATTCCGAACGTGCCGAACTGGAATGACTGGGCGGTCCGGTTCTCGGCTGCCTACGATCTCTTCGGCAACGGGAAGACCGCGTTGAAGGGGAACGCCGGGAAGTACGTCGCCGCCCAGGCGGCCGGATTCGCGCAGAACTTCAACGGGATGAACGGCGCCACCCAACCGCGCACGTGGAACGACGCGAACCGTGACGGTACGATCCTGAACCCCGACGGCTCGATCCAGACAAACGAAGTGATTGGCGGCACGTCGAACTTCGGGCAGATCACACAGCGACCGGACCCCGACCTGAAGCGCGGCTACAACTGGGAGTACAGCGCGGTGCTGCAGCATGAGGTAATGCCGCGCACGTCCATCTCGGTAGGCTACTACCACCGGGACTTCTACAACCTGCAGGTGACCGACAACCAGAATCTGTCGGCGAGCGAGTGGTCGCCGTACACCATCAACACGCCGACGGACCCGAGGCTCCCGCTGTCGGGCCAGCCGATCACGATGTACACGTTAAACCCCAACAAGGTGGGCATCGCAACCGACAACCTCGTGACCTTCTCGACGAAGAACACGACGAGCTACAACGGGTTCGAAGTGACCGGCAACATTCGGCGTGACAAGCTGCTCGTCTTCGGCGGCTGGACGATCGACCGTCGGATCTCGTCACTCTGCGACGGCGACAACGTGACCGACGGCAACACGGCGCGGGACAACCCGAACTCGCTGCGCTTCTGCGAGGTCGCCCTGGCCACGGGCGGCCAGGCGGCCGGCGTCTTCCGCTCGACGGTGAAAGCGTCGGCGGCCTACTCGTTCCCGTACGACATCCAACTGAGCGGCAGCTTCTCCGCCATTCCCGGGCCGAGCGTCAGGGCCAACTACACAGTGACGTCGGCGATCGCAGGGCGGCCGATTATCGGATCCACGACCGGCGCGGCCTCCACCGTCATCAACCTGATTCAGCCGAATACCGTATTCCTCGATTACCAGAACCGCCTCGACCTGCGACTCGGGAAGACGTTCCGTGTCGACCGCTATCGCATACAGGGCTTCATGGACATCTTCAACGTGTTCAACGCCGGGACGGTCGTCCGCGTCAACGACACGTACGCCAGTTCGGGTACGAACCTGTGGCTGGCGCCGACGGGTATCCTGGATGGCCGCTTCGCGCGGTTCGGCGTGCAGATGTCGTTCTGAAATGCACTGGCTATTTGCCAAGGTTCTAGGTTCTAGGTTCTAGGTTCTAGGTTCTAGGTTCTAGGTTCTAGGTTCTAGGTTCTAGGTTCTAGGTTCTAGGTTCTAGGTTCTAGGTTCTAGGTTCTAGGT
>JBKPDW010000434.1:0-6043 GCA_046728115.1 Acidobacteriota bacterium
TCCCGCAGTTCGGCAACATTCTCGCGGGCCACGTAACCGAGGGCAAGAGCCGGTACAACGCGGCAGTGATCGAGTGGACCAAGCGGATGTCGCACGGCGTCGGAGGCCGCGTGAGCTACACCTACAGCAACCTGAAAGACAATCAGTACGGCGAGGGTAATTTCTACTCGGCCGGCGGGACCACCAACGCGTTCAACAACTACAACTACATCGCCAGCATGCCGGCGTGCACGACGACGAACTTTGCTGCCTGCTACAACCCAGACGCCGACTACGGAACCAGCTTGCTCGACGTGCCGCACCGGGTGATTCTTGCACCGATGGCCGAACTGCCGTTCGGCAAAGGGAAGAAGTGGGGATCGAACAGCAGCGCCGTCGACTGGATCGCCGGCGGATGGAACGTCGTCGCAGCGATCAACATTCAGAGCGGATTCCCGCTGAGTGTGGTCCAGATCGACAATACCGGGTTATTGGGTGGCGTGCAGCGCCCGAACATGGTGCCCGGCGTCGGCCTGGGCACATCGGGGAGTTACGAGGATCGTCTCGCATCGGCGGACCACCCGACGGCGACGTGGATCAACACGGCGGCGTTCAGCGCGGCACCCAATTTCACATTCGGCAACGCGCCGCGCACGATTACCGACGAGCGAACGCCAGGCCAGTTCAACGTCGATGGCGTGTTTACCAAGAATTTCCGGCTCGGCGGCGCGAAGAACGCGCAGATCAAGATCGAGATGCTGAATCTGCTCAACCGCGTCAACGTGCGCGCCTTGACGAGCGCAAACAGAAACCAGATCGGCAACGCGAACTTTGGCACGATCGGCGCGCAAGCCGGGTTCATGCGAATCACGCAGCTGATGTTCAGATTCTCGTTTTAGAGACGTTCGGGTACACTGCGTAAGATCAGCCACAGAGACCTGGAGACACAGAGTAAGCTTTTCTCTGTGACTCCGGGTTTCTGTGGCTTTTTTGTTGCGCGGAACGTGCAGAAACATCCAGCGGCGCGGATCACGGAGAACAGCCACGAAAACACGAAAACACGAAAAACCAGAAGTCTCGTGCTCTCATGCTTTCGTGATGCATCAGCAATTCTCCTGATTCTTCCCATCTTCTCCATCCAGCCGCACAGTCAAGCGCTCGGCCACATTTCGTTCCCGACATCGGGTTCTTCAGCAGCGCAGCCGCCGTTCGTCCGCGGCGTCCTTCTCCTTCACAGCTTCGAGTACGACGATGCCATCGCGGCGTTCCGCGAGGTCGAGCGTATCGATCCCGCCTTCGCGATGGCGTACTGGGGCGAGGCGATGTGCTACAACCAGTCGCTCTGGTACAACGAGAACCTCGACAAGGCGCGCGCGGCGCTGAATCGGCTCGCTCCAAACCGCGGCGGACGGCAGAGCAAGGCACCGACGGCTCGCGAGCAGGGCTACCTGGATGCCGTCGAGCGCTTGTACGGCGAGGGCGACAAGGCCGCTCGCGACCGAGCGTACTCGGATCGCATGGCGCAGCTGTCACGCCAGTTTCCCGACGATGACGAGGCGGCCGCGTTCTATGCGCTGTCGCTGCTGGCACTGATTCCAGCGGGCCAGCGCGACCCCGCGACATCGCTGAAGGCCGGTGGCATCGCGACGGCGATTCTCAAGAGAAACCCGGAGCACCCTGGCGCCGCGCACTACGCGCTGCACGCATTCGACGATGGGGAGCATGCGGCGATGGGACTGCAAGCGGCCCGCATCTACGCGCGGATTGCGCCGGCGTCCAGCCATGCGCGGCATATGCCCTCGCACGTGTTTCTGCCGCTGGGTATGTGGGACGATGCCGTCGCGTCCGACGAGTCGTCATTCGCCGTGTCGGTGGATCGCGTCAAGCGTCTGGGCCTGTCGATGGCGCAGGCGGATTTTCACTCGCTGAGCTGGCTCCATTACGAATACCTGCAGCAGGGCCGGTTCGCGAAAGCGCGCGAGGTGATGAAGACGGTCGAGGGCGCGATTGCTTCGCCGGTTCGCGGGTCCGCGAGTTCGCAAGGTTCGAGTGGGTCACAAGCGGGTGCGAACCCCTCGAACCATTCGAGCCATATCGAAAGCGAAATCGGACGAGGGTTTTCGCCGATGTCGCTCAAAGGCGAGCTTGGCTCGATGCGCGCGCGGCTCGTCGTGGAAGGCGGCGACTGGGCACTGATGAGAGGGCAGGGCACGTTCGAGAACATCGACGAGCTCTTTGCCCTCGGCTACGCGGCGCTGAAGCTCGGCGATCGGGCCCGCGCCGAGGCCGCGGTCGAGAATCTCCGCACGGCGACGACATCCATTCCTGATGCCGACGCTCGAGAAGTCGCGGGCATCATGGCGATCGAGCTCGACGGAGTCCTGCGTACAGCTCGGGGAGATGTCGCCGGCGGCTTGAAGGCTCTGTCGACGGCCGCGTCAATCGAGGCGAAACGGTCGAAGCCCGTCGCGCGGCCGTATCCGATCAAGCCGGCGGTGGAGTTGTATGCCGAGGCGCTGCTGGGGTCGGGCGACGCGTCCGGCGCGGTCAAGCAGTTCCAGGCGTCGCTGGCGCGGACGCCGCGCCGTGCGGCATCGCTGCTCGGCCTGGCCCGAACGGCGGCGAAGGCTGGGATGAAAGCGGAGGCCGCTGCAGCAGCGAAGGACTTCCTGGCGGCGTGGCACCTCGCCGACGGGAGCCGTCAGGAGCTCGCCGAAGCGAGACAACTCGCTCGCTAGATTATCTGGTGGCGTGTCCGCGCTGAATCAAGTTCAAATTTCATCGATTTCTACATCCCGCACGTAGAAGAAAACATCGAGCCGCCTCGTGCGGATCGACGGATCGTCGACGCGCAGCACGATCTGGTGGCGTCCTGGCGCCGATGGCCGCCAGGTGTGCGACCAGAGGCTCCAGGTGAGCGTCGACGCCGGCAGTGGACAGTTGTCGACCCGCACCCATGGCTGGCCCGGTCGAAACCGGATCGACAGCGCGTTCGTCGGTTTCGAGCCGCCCCAGACGATGCCGATGATTCGATAGAAGATTCGTCCGTCGGCAATCCACTTTTCGACGCGCACGGGCATCGCCGCCGTGTCGATCACGGCAGGAACGTACTCGCGCGCACGCAGGTCAGGCGCGGCCTGTTCGAAGGGCTGATGGGTGCGCCCGGCAAATTCCCGCATCTGCGATGTCGCGACCGCATCGTCTTCCACGACATCGATTGCCGTCACCCATTTGACGCAGGCGCACCCGTACCAACCGGGCACGATCAGCCGGACAGGGGAGCCGTGATCGCGCGAGAGGCGTACCTCGTTCATGCGCACGGCCAGGAGCGCACGGTTGAGATCGTCGCGCGAGAAAATCCAGCTTGCGCCTGGAACCGACGTTTTCGAAGGATCCGGATCGTCCATGCCCGTCACCAGCACCCGATACGGCCCGGACTGCGGGGTGATGCGATCGAGCACCGCAGCCATCGGCATGCCCTCCCAGGTCGCCGTGCTCATCAGCCCGTAGTTCGCGGGGTCGGCGTTGCCGGCGCATTCCATCAGGTAAGGCCCGGCACGCACGGCTTCTCGTTCGATGGCTGTGCGATCGATCGCGCCAGGCGTGCGTACGCGTCCACCGATCGGAATGGATGCCGGCAGCTGGTCGAGCGCGGCCGGCGCCGCTGTTCGAACGTAGAAGCGCCGGCTGGGAACGACGAGCGTTTCGGGCTTGTCGGCGTTGAGCGTCGACAGATCGGTGAAGAGTCGCGCGTCGAGTCCGGATCCGAGAAGGCGCTCTAGAGGAGTTGCGACGCCACCGCCCGGGTTGCCGAGTGGAAGCGTCGAGATGAATCGGGCGCCGCGCTGAAAAAGCACGGCAGGGGCGACGAGCGCCGCTTGCAGGAATGTGCGGCGGGTTGCGATCACGACAAGTCAAAAGTAGGAAGTCAGAAGTCAGAAGTTCGAGTCGGAAGTCATAGGCGCTCGCCGTATTCAACTTCTGACTTCTGACTTCTGACTTGCGCGTTTTACTTCGTCGCCGTCCCCTTCGGCCAGACGGTCCCCTGATCCTCTCCCTTCGTCACGCTCTGCATGCCCTTGTAGAGGAAGCGCTGCAGGCGCCGGCCGTCGTAGGTTTCGGTCGTGTAGATGTTCCCTTTCGAGTCCGTGGCGATGCTGTGCACGGCGTAGAACTGGCCGGGCATCTTGCCGCCGTCGCCGAAGCTTGTCAGGATTTCCAGCGACTGCCGGTCGAGAATCCACACTTTCTCGTCGTGCCCGTCGGCGAGGTAGATGAACTTCTGCTGCGGATCGTTCGAGAACGCGATGTCCCACGTCGATCCGTCGCCGAGCGTGTTCTTCGAGACCCACGCCTCCTTGACGAACTTGCCTTCGGGCGTGAACACCTGGATGCGATCGTTCACGCGATCGCACACGTAGACCAGGCGATCCTTCGACATCTCGGCGCAGTGCACCGGCGTGCGGAACTGCTGCGCGGGCGGGGCTTCGGGGTTGTAGCGGCCCAGGTTCGTGTCGTCCGGCTTGTTGCCGTACGCGCCCCAGAACCGTTTGAACTTGCCGGTGTCGGCGTCGATGACAGCGACGCGCTTGTTGCCGTAGCCGTCGGAGATGTACGCCTCGTTCTCCTTCGCGTCGACGAAGATCTTGGCGACCTGGCCGAAGTGCTCCGTGCTGTTGCTGTCGACCGGCACGCCCTTCTTGCCGCCCATCATCAGGAACTTGCCGTCCTGCGTGAACTTCAGCACCATGCCGTCGCCGCCGCCGTTGCCGCCGATCCAGACGTTGCCCTTGTGATCGATCGTCACGCCATGGTTCGAGCCGGGCCACTGATACCCCTCGCCGTCGCTGCCGCCCCAGTGACGCAGCAGGTTGCCCTGCTGATCGAACTCGAGAATCGGCGGCGCCTTCGCGCAGCACGCGCCGGTTTTCGCGTCCTCGGCCGCTTCGTTCGCGTTCACGGTGTCAGGCCGATGGACGATCCAGACGTGATCGTTGGCGTCGACGCCGACGCCAATCGACATTCCCTGATACCAGTGATTCGGAAGCGGTTTCGGGAACGTCGGATCCACTTCGAAGCGGGGAACCATTACCTTCGCCTTGGCCTGCGCGACGGCCTTCTTCTCGAGCAGACCCTGACCGACACCCAGCAGCGCCAACACGGCGATGAGCGTCGAACCGATGTACAGATTTCGTTTCATACGTTAGATCCCTTCCCCCAATTTTTCCTTGCGGTCCTGGCGTTCTTGCGGTCTGCGTTCGTTACTCATCGACCCTTGTTCACGAATTTCTGCACGCGTTTCCCCTCGTACGTCTCGCCGGTGTACACATTCCCCTTCGAGTCGACCGCGACGCTGCCCACTCCGTAGAAGTGACCGGGATAGCGCCCGCCCTCGCCGAAGCTGCCGATAGCTTCGAGCGTGCCTCGGTCGAGGATCCACACTTTCTTGTCGTGGCCGTCCGCGACGTAGAGCAGCCGCTGGTCGGGAGAAAACGCGATGTCCCACACGGATCCGTCACCGGTCGTCGTCTTCGAGACGAATGCTTCCTTGACGAACTTGCCATCTTTCTGGAACACCTGGATGCGGTCGTTCTGACGATCGCACACGTACACCATCCCGTCCTTCGAGATCTTCACGCAGCTCAGCGTATGGAATTGTTTCGACGGCTGGCCGTTTGGATCGTACGCACCCGGATCGGTATCGTTGGGTTTCTCGCCGTACGCGCTCCAGCTCCGCTTGAAGGCTCCCGTCGCAGCGTCGAAGACCGCGATGCGATGATTGCCGAAGCCGTCGGCCACGTACAGTTCGTTGCCGTCGACGGCGAGCGCGCCCGGGCGATTGAAGCCGGTCGTGCTGTCGCTGCCCTCGGTCTTGCCGGCTTTGCCGATCTGCAGCAGATATTTCCCGTCCTTCGAGAATTTCAACACCTGCGCGTCGGCTGGCGGCGGTGGCGCAGCAGGGGCGCCGCCGCGGCCTCGACCTTGCGCTGCGCCTGCGGCGTCAGCGCCGCGAGCGCCCGCTTCCTCCGGGGCGCCGCCACGAGTCGCGCCTGCACCGCCGCGT
>JBKPDW010000435.1:0-21080 GCA_046728115.1 Acidobacteriota bacterium
TCGGCCGTGGCGCGCCCGACTTCGATTCCCTGCATGCGGAGCAGGTTGACCAGCCGCTCGACGCGCGTCATGTCGCGCTGGCCAGCGGGAATCACGTAGCCGGCGACGGTTTCCTTGCGACCCGTTTCGAGAGAATTGCGCGACTTGACGTAGAAGTTCTCGAGGATGATTTTCGGGAACTGCGATGTGTACTGCAGCGCCGTCAGAACGCCCGTCTCGCCGTAGTTGATGTTGTTGCGCAGCGACCAATCGAACTCGCCCGTTGCCGGCCACGGCCGGAACCACTCGCGCTGAGTCTGATTGCCGCGGCCCGCCGCTGCTGCGGCTGCTTCATCGCCACCGCCGCCCGGTCCAGCCGCACCGGGTCCGCCCGATCGCCCGGCACCCGTCGCCACACTGCGCCCGCCTGCGGCGTTGGGATTCCCGAGTCGCATCTTCTGAGTGTTCGCGCCGCTGAATCCCTGAATCTCGTACATACGGATCATGCCGTTGTGGTTCGACGCCATGAAAGCGAGATACCCCGGCGACCACATGTCCACGAACCCATGGGTCCACACACCCGGCATTCCGTATTTCGCGAACTGGGCCATCTCGAAGTTCGCCATCATCGGCAGCTCGCCGTACAGGATCGGATCGAGATTCGGATTCTGCGGTGCCTGGCCGCTGAATGTGTACAGCAGCGTTTGCGCCTGATGCAGGTCGTGCATGATCGGCGGGTGGTACTGGAAATACCACTCGAGCAGCGATCGCATCTCGACCTGTGAGTAGTTGATGTCGCGATTGTCGTCGTGGAAGATGTACTTGCCCCAGTACGGCACGCCGGCGCCTGTCGTGCGGCCTTCGGTTTCGTTGATCCCGTAGCGGTAGTACCAGTCGACGTTCCGATCGCGGCCATCTGGATCGGCGACCGGCGTGATCGACACGATCACGTTGTCGCGGATTTGGTTGATGATGGGCGAATCTTCGGTAACGAGCCGGTAGGCCAGCTCCATCAGCATCTCGGACGGCCCCACCTCGCCGCTGTGCAGCCCGCCGGAGAGGTGGTAGAGCGGTTTGGCATTCGCGATGATCTGCGCCGCCTGCTGGGACGTAAGCGTGCGCGGATCGGCGAGCTGACCGAGATAAGTGCGGTACTGTTCAAGGTTTCGGAGCGATTCGTCGCTGCCGACGAAGGCGACGACCAGGTCGCGCCCTTCGTTGCTGCTCCCGATGTTTACAACCTTGACGCGTGGCGTGGCGGCGGCCAGCGCGCGGTAGTACTTCAGGATGTCCGCGTAATAGGTCAGTTTTTTCGGCTCGCCAATGTAATGGCCGAGAACATCTTTCGGCGAGGGTATGCCGGCCACCTTGGGCAGGTGATCCACCAAGGGACTGATAAAATCGGGCCGGGTCGTCCACTCCTGTACGAGCTTCGCGAACTCGGGATCATCGGTAGCAACCCCTGTCTTTCCAGCTGTTTGCGCGAGAATTGCCGTGCCGAGTAGCCCCGTCAGCGCAACAATCGAGCCAAGGAGCCGGAAAGAAGGTCTCCGGTGGGACATGACAGAACTCCTTATGTACGTGATACTTAGATGCAGTGCGGCTGAGGGGGGTCCGTGACGAATCGGTGCAAAATGGCGAAAAAATCGTTGAGAACTCCGCGGTTCGCTCGATACAATCTGCCTCTTTGTAGGCAGGTCGCGCAGGTGCGGCAGGTCGTGAATCTGACGTTCTTACCCGCCCTACCTGCTACCCCCGTCCTGCCTGCCGATCAGAGCAGCGTATTCCTATGATTAACGTCGCCGCTATCCAGATGCAGCAGTTCGGGGTGCAATTCTACCAAGCTTCCCTCACGGCCAGTGATATCGACAAACTGGTGCGGTTCGAGGTTTTGAGCTACGGCGAGAACGCGCAGACGCCCGTGCGCGGCGGACATGTGAGGCCCGGCGTCGCGCCGTCCAAGGTCAATTGGGATTTCCTCGAACGGCGGATTGCTTCGAGCGAGAAAGCGTATCAGCGACAGATCATCCGGAAGAAAATCGACGAGCTGGTTCAATACTACGAGCAATGCCGCCAGGCACGGGACCTCCCGTCGATTCCTGGAGCGGTCATCATCTCGTGCGATGAGAAGCTGACGTTTCAGGCGGTCGATGGCGATGCACGCGTTGGCGTGCTGAAGGTACCCGAGCGCGAGGGCATCCTCCGCGCCATCGACGGGCAGCATCGGCTGCTGGCGTTGCACGCCGACATCGACCGCTTCGAAAACGAAGAGTTTGCGGTGCCGGCGATTATTTTCGATCGGCTGCCCGAAGATCACGTCGTGCAGATGTTCGTCACGATCAACGCGAAGCACACGCGCCTGAACGCGTCACACCTGGTGAGCCTGTCGGGCCGTCAGTTGTACCGCGACGAAGCGCTCGCCACGGGTCACGATGTGGTTCGTGCGCTGAACGACCGCGAGGATTCGCCGCTGTACGACGAGATCAAGCTGCTAGGCGTCGGTCGCGGCCGCGTGGCGCAGGCACCGCTCGCGCAGGAGCTGAAGAAGCTGTTCGTCGAAGACGGCGTTTTCAGCGGTCGGCGCGGGACCGACATGCACGAGGAGGCAAAGAAGTTCTTCGTGAATTACTTCAAGCAGATCGCGCTCGTGTTCGGGGGCGCGTGGAACGGCCGGAAGTACAGCATCCGCAGCGCGTCCGCGCTGCGCGCGTTCATCCGCGTCGCGCCCGATGTGATTCGGCGACTCGATCAGGAGCATGCCGATCGCGCCGATTTCCGCGCCATCGGACGCGTCATCGCGCCGTGGGGCCGGCGCATCGGCGACCTGCGCTTCGAAACCGAAGGCGCGTGGAAGCGCGCCGGCACGACGGTCGACTCGCTCGCCAAAGAGCTGCGGCTCGCACTGATGTATCCCGAAGGTGCAGCAGTATAAAGTTTGGGAACCCTCCTCATAACGGGCGGCGCCGGATTCATAGGCTCCAATCTCGTTCGTTACGCGCTCCATCACACCACCGATCGTATCGTCGTCGTCGACAAGTTGACCTACGCCGGCAGCCTGTTGAACCTCGAGGCGCCGTTGAAGGACCCGCGCGTGACGTTCGTGCGCGCCGACATCGGCGATGCCGATGCAATGGGCCGTGTCTTCGCGGAACACGGGCCGGACGGTGTGATGAACCTGGCTGCCGAGTCGCACGTCGATCGGTCGATCGACAGTCCCCGGCCGTTCATCGACACCAATATCCTCGGCACGTTCGTGCTGCTGGAGGCTGCGCGACGGTCGCTCACGAGCCGCAGCAGCGCCGATCGCGAAGCGTTCCGCTTTCTGCACGTCTCGACCGACGAGGTATACGGCACGCTCGGTCCGAGCGGACTCTTCAGCGAGGACACGCCCTACGCGCCGAATTCACCGTATGCGGCGAGCAAGGCATCCGCGGATCACCTGGTCCGCGCGTACGGGCATACCTACGGACTGCCCGTCGTGATCACCAACTGCTCGAACAACTATGGACCCTATCAGTTTCCCGAGAAGCTCATTCCGCTGATGATCCTGAACGCCCTCGACGGCCGTCCTTTGCCGATCTACGGCGACGGAGGCAACGTGCGCGACTGGCTGCACGTCGAGGATCATTGTGAGGGTCTGCTGCTGGCGCTGACGAAAGGGCGTGTGGGCGAAAAGTATAATATCGGCGGCGGCAGCGAGCGCACGAACCTGCAAATCGTCGATCGGATCTGCGACGTGCTCGATGAGGTGCGTCCGGCGGCGACGAGCCGGCGGTCGCTGAAGACGTTCGTCCCCGATCGTCCGGGGCACGATCGCCGGTACGCGATCGACGCGGCAAGAATCCGGCGAGAGCTTGGCTGGGTGCCGCGTCACACCTTCGAGAGCGGCCTGCGCGACACCGTCCGCTGGTACCTCGATCACCGGTCGTGGTGCGAGCAGATCCAGGCCGGGCAGTACGATCGAGAGCGGTTGGGTCTTGGATAAGAGTGCACGGCGATCAACGCAGAGTCCGCTGAATCCGCAGAGCCCTGGGCTCTCTGCGAGTTCAGCGAGCCCGGCCTTGTACGTCGTGCGTGTACCGTCGTGCTGAAAGGCATCATCCTCGCCGGCGGTTCCGGATCGAGACTCCATCCGCTCACGCGTGCGGTCAGCAAGCAGCTGGTTCCCGTCTACAACAAGCCCATGGTCTATTACCCGCTGTCCACGCTGATGCTGGCGGGTATCCGGCATATCCTCGTCATCACCACGCCGCACGAGCAGGAAGGTTTCAAGCGGCTGCTCGGCGACGGCGGTGACGTCGGACTCCAGATTGAATACGCGTCACAACCGCGTCCTGACGGTCTAGCGCAGGCGTTCATCATCGGCCGGGAGTTCGTCGGCGCCGATCGCGTGGCATTGGCGCTTGGCGACAACATCTTCTATGGTGCGCACTTCTCCGACTATCTGCGCGCGGCCGCGGCGCGCGATGTCGGTGCCACCGTATTCGGCTATCAGGTGCGCGATCCCGAGCGGTACGGCGTCGTCGAATTCGGAGAGGAGGGCCGCGCGGTCAGCCTGGAAGAAAAACCCACGAAACCGAAGTCCACCTATGCCGTCACGGGCCTGTACTTTTATGATAACCAGGTTGCCGATATCGCGGCACGGTTGAAACCATCCGCTCGCGGTGAGTTCGAAATCACCGACGTCAATCGCGTCTACCTCGATCGCGGCCAGCTGCACGTCGAGAAGCTCCCGCGCGGGATCGCGTGGCTCGACACCGGCACGCACGATGCGCTGATGCAGGCATCGAATTACATTCACGCGGTCGAGGAGCGTCAGGGTCTGATGGTTGCCTGCCTCGAGGAGATCGCGTACCGCATGGGCTACATCAGCCACGCGGACCTCCTGCGTCTGGCGCGCGGCATGGAGTCGAGTGCCTATGGGCAATATCTGATGCGCGTGCTGGATTCCGAATCCTCATGATGCGCGTCATGCTGACGGATCTGCCGGGTGTACTGGTGATCGAACCAGACGTGCACCAGGATGGCCGCGGATTCTTCGTGGAGACGTATCACGCGGAACGCTACCGCGAACACGGAATTCACGGTCCGTTCGTGCAGGACAATCATTCGCGATCCAGCTGCGGCACGTTGCGGGGCCTCCACCTGCAGCTGCGGCGGCCGCAGGGCAAGCTCGTGCGCGTCATCGAGGGCGAGGTCTTTGACGTGGCCGTCGACGTCCGAAGTGGATCGCCGACGTTCGGGCGCTGGGCGGGAGTCACCCTCGCGGCGGAGAACTTCAAGCAGGTCTACATTCCGCCCGGTTTTGCGCACGGGTTTTGTGTGATCAGCGCTGTCGCGCAAGTTGAATACAAGTGCACGGATTTTTACGATCCGGCGAGCGAGATTGGCATCGTCTGGAACGATCCCGACATCGGCATCGCGTGGCCGATCCGCGAGCCATTGCTGTCGACACGCGATCAGAAGCATCCGACGCTCGCCGCCGTCGCAACGCGGCTCCCGAAACTGTAAGTTCGGCGACGAACTCGTCACCCCGGAGCGGGACCATTCTCAACAATTGCAGAGATCTGCTGGTGTTTCGGCGGCACATCGCTTGCCATCGAGGAAGTCAGCCGCTGGTCTGATTACGGCAGGGCGCCGTGAATGCTGGGGGAGCCAGGCCAGTGGAGCAAGGGGGCATCGCATTACGCGATGTCCCCTTGTTTTTACTGCCGAACCTCCGTCCCCGTCCCACCTCCGTCCCTGATCCCGACCTCCGTCCCGACCCTCACTCCACGGTTGTAGAATCGCCGCACAACTGAGACTCGACGGTCGTCGGAGGACCCTACCGAGGAATCGCAGGCACGGAGCGGTCGCCGCCCTGATCGGAGCCGGCTTGCTGTCCGCTCTAAGGCCGGGTTCTCGTACCTCATGGCCAACGTCCAGTACCTGCGCGACGGCGAAGTATGATCTCGAACGTATCGAGGAGACGACGACCTAGGACGGCGTCTCCATCACCGTGCTGCGCGTCGCGACCGGTCGAGCCGGGCAAGGCCCAGCTCCGACGCGGTTGACGACGTCGACCGACGCACCGCGAGCGTTGGGCTCCGGACAAAAGCAGAAGACGAAGGAGAAGCGCGATGCCCAAATGGTTGGTTGGCCTCATCGTGGTCGTGTCATGTGTCAGGGCCGGATCCGCGTACGCGCAGAACGCGCAAGTCACAGGTGTCGTGAAGGATTCAACGGGCGCCGTGCTGCCGGGCGCGACGGTGACGGCCAGGCACGTGGAGACGGGATTCACGCGGACGGCGGTCACCGAAAGCGCCGGCGAGTACCGCCTGCCGTCATTGCCTCCCGGCCCCTACTCCGTGTCGGTCGAGATGCAGGGCTTCAACGGCGAGACGCGGCCCGACATCATCCTGGTGATCGATCAGACGGCGATCATCAATTTCAGCCTGAAGCTCGCCACCGTATCGGAAACCGTGACGGTGACGGGCGAGTCGCCGATCGTGGACGTCACGCGATCCGATGTCTCCACGTCGATATCGAGCGAGCAGATCCAGGGCCTGCCCACCGCGTCGCGTCGCTGGGTGGATCTGGCGATGCTCACGCCCGGCACCTCGCAGGACAACATCCGCGGCCAGTTCTATCGGGGCAACGTCAACATCGGCGCCGGGACGCGCGAATACTCGAACATGTTCTATGTGGACGGCGTCAACAACACATGGGCCGAGATGGGCGAGCCGAGACAGAACTTCGCGATGGATGCCATCCAGGAATTCAAGGTCTCGACGTCCGGCTACAAAGCCGAGTACGGTCTCGCGACCGGCGGCGTGCTGACCGTCGTCACCAAGTCGGGAACGAATCTGTTCAAGGGATCTGGACTGTTCTTCCTGCGCGACGAAAGCCTGACCGCTGAGGAGTACTTCCAGAAGCAGAACGACGTCGTGAAGAACCTGCCGCCCGGCACGTCGAAGCCTGATTATCGACGGTATCAGTACGGCGGCACGTTTGGCGGCCCAATCGTGAAGGATCGCACGCACTTCTTCTTCGCGTATGAACGGACCGACGAAGACCAGTACTTCACCGTGAACGCCAACAACCTGTTCCCGCAATACGAGGGCGTGGTGAAGAGCGCGCAGTACCGCTGGACGTACAACCTCAAGGTCGATCATCAGCTTTCGAGCCGGCAGAGCCTGTTCTTCCGGTGGGGCGCCGAGGACGAGTACCGGCCGGTGGTCACAGCCGGCGGCCGCACGGCGGCAAGCGCAAGCTTCGACTTCGCCGTGCCGAGGCAGTCCGCCGTACTGGGTCATACCACGGTCCTCAGCGATCGCGCCCTGAACGACTTCCGATTCCAGTACGCGTACTCGAAGTACGAAGTGGCGCCGCCGTACAGCCATCTCGACGCCGAGCCGGGAGACTTCGAGTCGCGGCTGCCCTACTGCACACCCGTCTTCACGTATCCCTCGATCATCATCGGCGGTTGCGGCAACGCGCAGATGGGCCCGGAGCATCGCGTGCAATTCAAGGACGAATTCTCGTACTTGATGCGGGCGTGGGGCGGCAAGCATCAGTGGAAGACAGGCTTCGACTTCAGCTACATTCCCTTCGAAGGCGATCTGACGAATTCGCCGCTTGGCAGCTGGTCGTTCCCCAAGGATGCGCCCTACAACGCGGCCGATCCGACGACGTTCCCGACCCAGTTCACACAGTCGTTGCCGACCTACGCGAACATTCCGGTGACGACCTATGCCATGTACTTGCAGGACGACTTTCAGGTGGGCCCTGGGTTGATTCTGAACCTCGGCGTGCGATACGACCGCCAGATCGGGTCCTACAACGAGGATCTGAGCGATCTTCTGGGCAAGATTCAGGACAAGCTCGGCCGGGGCGGCACCTTTCCGCTCGATGTCTCGGTTGTGCAGCCTCCAGGCAAACGCGGCGACCCCAACAACTTCGGTCCCCGGATCGGCTTCGCGTGGGATCCGAATGTCAGCGGTGTGATGAACATCCATGGGGCGTGGGGGATGTTCTACGACAACATGCGGACGCTGCAGAACTTCAACGAGCTGACATGGCCGCAGGCGCAGCAGATCATCATCAATCGGCCGAGTTTTCCCGACGCTCTGCAGGGCCAGTCGCGAAGCCAGTTCGTGTCGACCGCGCCGCCGAACATCACCGTGCAGGACAACAACGTCGTCAGCCCGTACGCCCACCAGGTGAATGCCGGCGTGACTCGCAGCCTTGGGAACACCCTTGCGGTGACCGCGGACGTCACGCTCGTATACCGGTACTCGGATCGCGATACCGTCGATCTGAACCTGCCGGATCCGGTGACGAGGGCCAAGGTCTACCCTCAGTTTGGGCGCGTGACCTTCTGGCAGTCGACGCGCGACAACACGTACAAAGCCCTTCTCTTGAAAGTCGACAAACGCATGGCGCGGAACGTCCAGTTCCTCGCGTCGTACACGCTCAGCAAGGCGGACGATATCGGGTTCACCAATTGGCTGGGCGATCAGTACGGATATGTCAAGATCTCGCAGCCCGGCGCTGCCGATCGCCGGCACCGCCTCGTCACGAGCGGCATTTTCCGTCTGCCGGCGGACACTCAGATGTCGGTCATCGCCGACTTCCGGTCGAGCCTGCCGTTCAACCCAACGAGTGTCCTCGATTTGAACAACGACGGATACGCGACCAACGATCTTCCAGCAGGCGTCCTGCCGTACTCCGGCTGCCGGGGGCTGAACATGGACGCCTTGAATGCCTTTCGGACCAGCCGCGCGCTGACGAGCGTCAGTCAGATCGACTGTCCGACGTGGGCGAACGTCGACATCCGAGCGTCGAAGTTCTTCCAGATCACACGATCGCATCGTATCGAGGTCCTCGCGCAGCTCTTCAACGTGTTCAACCGCGCGAACTTCGACGTCGCGCAGGGAAGCATCACGCTCGGCAACGACGCCGTCACCGGACGGCCGCTGTTCGGCACGGTCAACCGGCTGGTGCAGTACATCAACGCGCCGTCGAGACAGGCGGAGTTTGCGGTGCGATATCAGTTCTGAAGTTTGAACACTGCCACGAGACCACGAAAGAGAAGTTTCGGGTGATGACATGAAAAGGGCAGTCGCGATACTAGCGGTCGTTCTTGTAAGTGGCAACGTTGGTCGTTCGCAGACTGGACCGGCGCGCATTGGGCTCTCCGATTTTTTCAAACCCGGCGTCGCCTTCCAGGATCGCAACGGCGACGGTGCGATCGATTTCGTCAATATCCAGCTGGCGTTGCCGGATCATCCCGCATCGAGCGAGTTGGCGGCAGCGGCCGATATCGCCGCGCGGCTCGGGTTCGAAACATCCGCGATGGATCTTCCTGTGGCCCGAGCTTCGCAGACAGCCGGACGCACGCCTCGAGACGGAGCGCGAGCTTCTCAGGCGAGCGGATCGTCGGACGTACCGACGATCTTCATCGGCGCGAGATCGCTCGCCGGCAGCGGCGTCACCGCCGAGTCGCTTGGCGCCGGCGCGCTCAAGGCCGGCGATGGTCTGATCGCCGCATTCTCGACCAAAGGCGGCGCGTCGCTGGCCGTCCTCGGCAGCGACGAGAACGGCCTCGGCGCGGCGTCGCTCATGCTGGCGGGGCACTTGCCCTTCGTATGGGATCAGCGCGGTTCGACGACCGAGAAGGTGGCCGACGATGTGAAGGAGTTTCTGAAATCCAAGAGCATCGCAGCGACCTCCGCGGTGACCACGGCGGTGTACGTCCGGCACAACGTGGACGGCGCAGAGCGGCTAATCGTCGACGTTCAATTGCCCTCGTGGGGCGATGTCATCAAGGCGCAGGTGGCGCTGAACCAGATGGTGGCCACCGGCGGCAACAATCCAAAACGTGCGCTCGCCTACGCGAACGTGCGTTCGGTCCGCGTTCGCATGCGCGCGCCGGGATCGGCAGCCACGACGGTCGATCTGGCGCGCGGGACCATCCCGGAGACGGCGGTACAGGCCCCCGGTCGACGGCCAGGTGGAGGCACCAAAGAGAATCTCGATCTCTCGTCGTTCTATGGGAACGACGGCGCTCTGGCCGATTCGGACAACAACCTGATCCCGGATCGCGTCGACGTGCTGATCAGTCCAGATGGGGAGGCCGCCGACGGTGTGATCGACCTCGCCGCGCGGCTTGGCCTCGAATCGACGGGTGTTTCGCTCCCGATCGCCAAAGCACCCAAAAACATCACGGCCGCCGGATCCGAGCCGACGCTGGTGCTGATCGGCACGTCGCACCCCCTCATGCAGCAGTTGGTCGACGCGCACAAGTGGGAACGGCCGGCACTCGAGCCGGGCCAGGGCCTGATTCAGGTCGTCAGGAAAGCGTTTGGTGAGAAGAGCGCCGTAATTGTCACAGGAAGTGATGCGGCGGGCGTGGACCGGGCGACGCAACAGCTTGCCGAAAAGCTGCCGCACATCTGGGCCCGGGGCAAGGACCGTACGACGCTCGACGACGTGGAAGACGATTTCAGGAAATTCGTGGCGGGCCGCTCGCCCGCAGGGCAGGCTGCGCTCGGACTCTACAAGCTGGACAGGATCGCCGAGCAACTGCGCGAGAAGGATCTGCAATCGGCGCGCGTGCGCGTGTTCGTCGAGAAGGCCGCCGACGGATTCGCCGATGCCGTCCGTCAGCGCGCCGCGACAGCAATCAGGGCGTCGTCGCTCACCTTCGATGTGCAGAACCTGGACGTGCAAAAGGGGCGGGCGCTCGTCTCCGACGATGGCGATATTCCATCGGAAGTGGACGAGTTCTGGACGAAACTGCGCAAGAGCGTTCTGCCGGCCGTGAAACCAGCGAAGAAAAAGCAACCGCAGGCCGGCCAGATCGCGATCGAGGTTCGGCTGAGCGAACCGCCCGAAATCCGCCGGCAGATCGAGCGGGACGCGCGCGAGGAGCTCGTTCGCGCCGGCGCCGACGAGAAAACGTCGTCGGTTACCGTGTTATCGGCATACAAGCAGGGCTATAGCTGGTTGTACGAGGTCGTGCGCCCGGCGCTCGCCGGCAAACCGATCGATCACATCACGATCAACTTCGCCGAAATCGGTCCGCCCTCGGGCTGGGCCCAGCAGGGCATGTTCGCGCCGACACGCTGGTTGCTGGAGCTGTACCCGATCGACGAAATCCTCGCGAAGGAACTGAACCTCGATCTGAAGAAGATCCGTTTCGAGATGAAACCGATTGGCTCGCCGGCGTACGAAGTCGTTGCGACCGGGCTGAACGGCGCAGAGCTGTTCCGTCAGACCTTCGAACCCAAGTTCATCGAACGGCCGTTTTTCGATCGCTTTCCGGACTACGAGCGCGTCCGCGTGACGACCGGCTGGATCAAAGCCACCGTCGCTGGTCGCGTCGTGGCCGACGAACGCATCGAAACCGATCTCGAGCGATTCTGGGATCGTTTTCAATCGAAGACATTGCCGGCACTCTACGATCACGTGATGTCGCTTGGGAAGGGCAAGCCGAGGCCCGAGGACGCACCGTTCTTTGGTGAACTGACCGTCGATTTGACGCTGAGCGAGCCCGAGTATCGGCTTCCAATCGATCAGGAACAGATTTCGTCGATGGAGGCAATCCACGAGGAGATCTACTTCAACACGCTGCATTTCTTCGACGTGATGGGGCGTTTCACGCGCGGAGCGGGGCTGACGTATCCGGGCCGCGTGATTCCGATCATGCATCCCAAGGCCGACGGAAAATCTGGTCACGCGAAGATTTCCATAACCGGATTCGATGCGCCGCGCCCCTCGGTGGTTGTCGAGTACGTCGAACGGAACGGACGACGCGGTGAGATACGCCTCGATATCCCGAAGATTGCCGTCGATCGGCCGCAGGCCCTGGCCGCACTCGTTCGATCCGGACGCGACGGCATCGAGCGTCTCGACCTGCGTGTAAAGGTCGATACCGAGAAGGACGAGCGCGAAGCGCTCTTGAAGCGTGCGGCCGAAGAGCGCGTCGATCGAGCGATCCTTTCTGCCGAACAAGCCGCCGCGGTGATCGCGAACATCAACCAGCTCCACGCGGCCGGTCTCTACCGCGAGGCGCTCGCCTATCACGACCTCGGAGCGGTGCGGGTGACAGTCGCATGGGAGCACGAAAGCAAACGCGAAACCGAAACCGTGGCAACGCTGGAGCCGAACGGGACGCCTGCCGCGTGGCCGGACATCAAGAAGTACACGGCGAGTGACGTGCAGTGGGACACACCAATCCCGCCGCCGGAAGCGTACGGAATTCTGGCAAAGATGTCGTCGTTCAAGGAGGCGACGGTCTACAAGGTCGGCGAGAGCTATCTCGGCAAAGAGGTCTGGGCGATGGACCTGATGCCGCCAGTCACCGCGTCGCATTGGTCTCAGGCCAAGCAGACGACGCTGAAGCCGACCATCGTTTACTCGGCGAGGCAGCACGCGAACGAGGTGTCGTCGACGAGCCACGTGCTCAAGATGGCGGAGCTGCTGCTGACCAATCCGGCATACCGCGACAAGTTGAACAAGGTGAACGTGGTGATTCATCCGATCACCAACGCGGACGGCGCGCAGCTCGCCTACGACCTGCAGAAAATCAATCCGACGTACATGCTGCACGCCGGGTATCTCGGCTCGCTGGGAGTGGACGTCACCAGCGGGCAATTCGAGAACGATCCGATCTATCCGGAAACCGGGATCCGACCGAAGATCTGGCGCACGTGGCTGCCCGACATCTTCCTGAATCCGCACGGGTATCCATCCCACGAATGGGTGCAGCTGTTTTCGGAATACGCCGCATGGGTGCGAACACGCGCGGTCGAGACACGCGACTATTGGACGATGCGCGGATGGTGGATGCCCGGCTTTGCGTGGCTGGATGATCCGCGGTACCCGCGGCACAAGGACGAGCAGATGAAACTGCTCCGCATGATTACCGACTCTGCGAAGGCGGCGCCGGAAACCGTGGCGCTCAACGAGCGGGCCTACGAGCGCTACAAGCGGTACAGCTTCGATTTCGATCAGAAGAACTTCAAGCTCGATTTCACGAATGGCGTCCTGATCTACAAATCGATCAAAGGTGCGCGCGCAAACCCGCAGGCCAACGACTTCATGACGCGGAATCCCAATGTCACGGTGTGGGATGGCAGCACCGAGGCGCCGGATGAAACCGCGCGCGGCGACTGGATGAAGCTGGTCGCCAACGCCGGCCTGCAGTGGGACAAGGCGATCCTCGAATACCTGGTGCAGGGGCGACACGACGTGGAGCGCAAAGTCGATCAGTTCTGGGGCGGGGTCAGCCTGTCGCTGAATCGGCCGCGTCCGCCGAAGCAGGAAAAGGACGACAAGGAGAAAACGACGACGGAGCAGTGATGCGCATCGACATCAACTCGGACGTGGGCGAGTCATTCGGCGCGTACACGATTGGACACGATGCGGGCCTGATGCGGTTCATCACGTCGGCGAACATCGCGGCGGGATTCCACGGGGGCGATCCGTCGGTGCTGCGGGAGACGATCCGGCTGGCGAAGGTGCACGGCGTGGCCGTTGGGGCTCATCCGGGTTTTCCTGATCTCGTCGGCTTCGGGCGGCGTGAATTGAACGTCACGCCGAAGGAAGCCGAGGATCTCGTTCTGTATCAGATTGCCGCGGTCGCGGGCGTGGCAGCGGCCGAAGGCGTGCGCGTGCAGCACGTGAAGCCGCACGGCGCGCTCTTCAACATGGCCGTTCGCAACGCCGAACTGTCCGCTGCGATCGCCAGGGCGGTGGCAGCGTTCGACAAATCGCTGATTCTGTTCGGTCTTCCACGATCGGAGATCCTCAACGCCGGCCGGGCGGCAGGTCTGCGCGTGGCCGCCGAAGTGTTTGCCGACAGGGCGTACGAGCCCGACGGGTCGCTGGCGTCTCGCCGAAAGGCCGGATCCGTCATCCACGATGCCGATAGTGTCGTCGCTCGCGCGGTGAGGATGGTCAGGGACCGAACCGTCGCGGCCGTTAATGGCGCGATCGTGCCACTCGAGGCCGACACCCTGTGCGTGCATGGCGACACGCCGGGATCCGACGATCTCGCGAAAAAAATCCGGGCCGGCCTCGAGGCTGCCGGCATCGCGGTCAAAGCGATCGGTCAAGCATGACCGTCAGCCACGAACCAGTTGCCGTGAGCCATCGGCCAACGGCCGTGAGCCATAGCGCCGATGGGGTGCTCGGATGGTGGCGCGATGCGGACCGCCGCGCGCGCCGTGCCTTCATCGCCGCCTCGCTCGGCTGGATGCTCGATTCGTTCGACGTGATGCTGTACGCGATCGTGCTGGCGGCACTGATCGAGGATCCCACGCTTCACCTGACTCTGCCCATCGCCGGCGTGCTGAATTCGGTAACGCTGCTGGCGGCCGCAGCGGGCGGAATCGGATTCGGCGTCGTGGCCGATCGACTGGGGCGTAAGCGCGCGCTGATGGCTGCCGTCCTGATCTACTCGGTTTTCACGGCCGCATGCGGTCTCGCACAATCGGCAGCGCAGCTCGCCGTATGCCGCATCCTGCTGGGCATCGGCATGGGCGGTGAATGGGCGACCGGCGCGGCGCTCGTCTCGGAATCGTTTCCGGCAAAACATCGCGGCAAAGCGCTCGCGTTCGTGCAGAGCGCATGGGCGATTGGCTACGGCCTCGCCGCGCTCGTCAACCTGGTCGTCATGCCGCGGTGGGGATGGCGCGGCGTGTTTCTCGTGGGCGTCGTGCCTGCGCTGTTCACGCTGTGGATTCGACGCCGCATCGACGATCCGCCGATGTGGCATTCGGCGGAGAAGTCGGAGCGCGGCCGTTTTGGTGCGCTGTTCAAGCCGGGCATTGCGACGGTGACGATCGCCATCGCGTTGATGAATTCGTTCTGCCTGTTCGCGTGGTGGGGACTCAACGGATGGGTGCCGGCGTACCTCCGCCTCTCGCCTGCCCAGGGCGGCATCGGCCTTTCCTCGTCGACGATGTCGTGGTTCGTGATCGCGATGCAGACTGGAATGTGGTTCGGGTACGTCACATTCGGGTTCATGGCCGACGCGATCGGCCGCAAGCGAACCTACGTGCTCTACCTGATCGTCGCGGCCGTGCTGTTGCCGACCTACGGAATCCTGCGCGTGCCGATTGCGTTGCTGTTCCTGGGTCCTTTCGTCGCGTTCTTTGGCACCGGCTACTTCAGCGGTCTGGGAGCGCTCGTGGCCGAGCTGTATCCGACGACCGTGCGCGCGACGGCCGCCGGCTTCTGCTACAACTTCGGCCGGATTGCCAGCGCCGCCGCGCCGTTCACCGTAGGCTCGGTGGCACAGTCGAGCGGGTTCGGGCTCGCCTTCACCATCGCCGGCGCTGCGTTCATCCTCGCCGCACTCGCGTGGATCTGGATTCCCGAGACGGGTAATCGCGAGCTGACATAGAAACGCTCCGCCGCCTGAGCAGACTCTCGACCTCGACCAAGAAGACTCTCGGTGGCGAGAGCTATACTCCGTCGATGCGCGGCGCGCTTCTCGTGCTTTTAGCGGTTGCGTTCGTATCGGACGGCTGCCTCGTCGTGTCGCTGCAGCCAGCCTACGACGATCGTTCGTTGACCTTCGACGAAGCGCTGGTGGGGCAGTGGGAAAATGCCGACGACGGCGCCCACGCCACCATCGAAAGAGGCGAATGGCGCTCGTACCGCATCACGTATTCCGATCGATCGACGACGCAAAGCTTCCAGGGGAACCTGACTGCGCTTGGCGCAGCGACCTATCTCGATCTGACGCAGCTGCGAGGCGAGGACCCGGGCCCATTTCTGATGCCCGTTCACGGCGTCGTGCGGATCATAGTGAAGGACGACAGGCTGTTCGCCTCGCTGCTCGATTACGACCGCTTCATGAAGGCAATCGCTCAGCGGACGCTTGGCGTCTTGAAGGCGGCGGTCGATGACCGTCGGAACGTGGTGATCGCATCACCCACCAGCGAATTGCGACGGTGGTTGATGATGCCGGCGATCGATGCCTTCGCACCGCCGGCGACGTTTACGAGGAAGCCATGACAGTTCGGATTTCAGACTTCAGAGTTCAGATTGTCAGGAGAGCGATCGCCCTCACGCTGCTGTGGCCCGCAGCGCTCGTGGCGCAGCGCGGACAAAGCCTGCAGGACGAATATGCGATATACGAGCTCCTGGCGCCGCAGACCCATGCGTTCAGAACGGACTACGAGGTGTCAGCAACTACGCCTGGCGCCTCGATGTTCTTCGATCGCATCGGTCCAGGCCTGCAATCGCCGCCTGCGGCGCTCAGCCGCGGTGATGGGGTGTTCGACCTGATGACTGGCGCACAACTCGAATCCTCGCAAATGAGCGGTGCCCAGGCGAAGGCACATGGTTCGTTGGACGCCGATGAGGGCGGCCAGTACATCGCCGTGCATCTCGCGCGGCCCATTCCATCTGATGGCGGTCAGGCGCGTCTGCGCATTGTCAAGACGTACCAGGATCAAAAGAGCTACTTCCGCGAAGGCGACGCTCTGGTGTTCAGACGATCGATTGGCCTTCCGCGCGCGGCGTTCGTGTTACCGGCGGGTTATCAACTCACGGAGTGCAACGTCCCGTCGCAGATTCTGTCGGAGCCAGACGGCCGCATTCGGGTGTCCTTCATGAACCAGATGCCTGCCCCGGCGGCGTTGGCGATCAAGGCGATGCCCGGGGCGCCGACTGGCGATGCCGCGAAGCCGCGTCCGTTAACGAACGGACGTAGTTGGGAACCGCCGCCGTCCCAGGGCCCGACCGAGCGTACGCGGCTCGCCGAACGGGCACATCAAGACCGCGACATCGTCTATTTTCTGCAACAGCCAGAGTCGAACGCGTTCAGCCTGTACCACGACTACACTGAATCGCGCGAAGGCATCGACAAGTACCTCAATGTCGTGCGGACGGGCAGCATGGTTTCGAATCCATCAGCCCGGATCCTCGACACCGGTGAGTCTTTGAAGGGCGACATCCTGACCGGCGCGCAGATGAGGGCCGCCGGAATCGACGCCGGAGGCGAGCAAGTTGCGGCGGACCAGCAGGTCGTCGTCACGCATTTCCCTCCCGTGAAGAAGGGGCAATCGGTCCGCCTGCGGCTGTCCGAGACGTACACCGCGCCGCAAAGCTATCGTCTCGAGAACGGCGAATTCAATTTCGAGCGAAGTTTCGGGCGGCCTCGCAACTCGGTAGTCCTGCCGCGGGGGTGGTACCTCACGTGGCTCTCGATTCCCGGAGTGGTTCGCCAGACGGCGGACGGCCTGACGCGGGTAGATTTCGTCAATCCCCGGCCGGATGGAATCGACGTGTTGATGAAAGGAAAGAGACTCGTGCAATGACAGGTCAGAATTCAGAGTTCAGTTTTCAGCTTGATTGTAGATTGAAGGGCGATTCAGGGAGGAGCGTATGGTGAGACGAGCATCGACCGTTCCGTTTCTGGCGGCCCTGATCCTGTTGGCGCAGGGTGCCGTGTCGTTGCTGTCGGCGGCGCCGATTCGCCTCGCGCGCCATCCTGATTATCACGCCGGCAGGATTGCCTTCAGCTATCTCGGCGATATCTGGATCGCGAACGACGAGGGATCGGGCGTGCAGCGGCTTACGGATAACCGCGCGCGCGAGGTTTATCCACGATTCTCGCCGGACGGCCGCTGGATCGCCTTCTCGTCGAATCGATACGGCAACAACGACGTGTTCATCATTCCGTCCGCCGGCGGAACGGCGCGGCGGCTGACGTTTCACACGGGCAACGATGACGTCGTCGGATGGAGCCGCGATTCGCAGCGTGTGTTGTTCCGTGCGACGCACGGCGACGGCGCCTTTCCGAACGTCGTGACGTTGTACGAGATCGCCGTCACCGGCGGGCAGGAGCAGCCGCTCCCGGTCGATTGGGGATTCTGGGGCACCTTCTCGCCCGACGGGAAGTCGCTCGTTTTCAATCGGCACCCTGCGGTGTGGACGCGCCAGCACTATCGCGGCAGCTACGCGGCCGATCTCTGGATTACGGATCTTGCGGCCAAAACGTACACGAAGCTGCTGCCAGACGAACATTACAACCGTTACTGGCCGATGTGGGGCGCCGACGGCGCCATCTACTACGTCGCCGACCCGCTGCCGAACGACAAGAGCGTGGTACCGGGCAGCGCGGACGTCCGAAAGAGCGCGAACAACATCTACAAGATTCCGGCGACTGGCGGACAGCCGGTCCAGATGACACACCATCCCGACGGCAATCTCTTCTGGCCATCGATGTCGAGCGACGGCAAAGTGATCGTCTACGAGGAACTGTTCGGTATTTGGAAGCTGGACGTCGCGTCGGGGAAAACGAACGAAATCAAGATCGACATCGCCGCGGACGACAAGGACAACGAGGACGACTTCGAGACAGTCACGAACGAAGTGGACTCGTTCGACATCTCGCCGTCGGGCCGGCGGGCCGTCGTCTCGGCACACGGCCAGATTCTGACGATTGCGACTGATCGCGGCGATATCACGCGCGTGGCGCCTGATCGCATGTCCTCGCGCAATCAGTTCCCGAAGTGGTCGCCCGACGGCAAGTTCATTGCGTACGTGTCCGACAAGTCGGGACGTGACGAAATCTGGATTTCCGATCCCGAGGGGAAGAGCCCGAAGAAGATCACCGATCTCGACAACGAGAAGGGTGCGCTGGTGTGGACGCCCGACTCGAAATCGTTGCTCTACACGGCCGCCGACAAGAAACTCTACAACTACACCGTCGCCGACGGCAGGACCGCTGTCGTCTCCTCGAGCGATGTCAACCGCATCGGTTCCGTCTCGGTTTCTCCAGACAGCAAGTGGATCGCGTTCTCGAAACAGGATCGCACGTTGCGATCGCACGTCTACATCGCGCCGGTGACCGGTGGCGAGGAGCGACACGTCTCTGAAGACCGTCTTCTGTATTCAGAGAACAACGCGGTGTGGTCTGCCGACGGTCGCTATCTCGTTTTCACTTCGTCGGAGGGCGCATCGAATGGCATCGCGACGCAAGGCGGCATCGGCATCATCATGAGCCTGTGGGTGCAGTCGCTGAGGGACCAGGATCGCGATCCGATGAATCGCGACATCGACAACGAGGCACAGGGCCTGGCTGCTGAAGCGGCGGCCCGGCAACAGAGCGCAGGTCGAGGAGGCGGAGCTGGTGGTGCGGCGGCGGCGCCGCCCGAAATCCGCATCGACTGGAACGGCCTTGCACGCCGCGCGCGGCGCTTGACGGTTCCGGGCACCACGATTGGCGGCTTGACGGCCGCGCCCGAGGGGCATTCGGTGGCGCTGACGGTGTCGAATGCGGCTGCGGGCGGCGGGCGAGGCGGTACAGACGAGGCCGCCGGCGGCGGCATGTTCATCATCAACGTCGAGAGCGGGCAACTCACGCGCGTGCCGCCGGCGGCGCCGGTCGATGGTGGGCGCGGCGGCGGTCGGGGCGGCGCGGCTGGTGGCGGGTTCGGCGGCGGCGCCGCCATGGTCTTCGCGCGCGACGGCCGTACGCTGTATTTCCGAAGCGGAACCAATCTGTTTGCCGCACCGATCAATCTGAATTCTCCGGCCAACGCGGACAGCGCCGCGCCTGTGGCTGCAGGTGGCGGACGCGGTGGTCGCGGTGGCGCTGCGGCGCCGGACGCCGCGGCGCCAGCAACCAACGCGAACGCGACGGCGCGCCACGTGACCTACACCGTCAGCCTCGAAGTCGATCATCGCGCGCTGCGCGCGCAGGTGTTCAACGAAGGTTGGCGCATCATGAAAAACCGGTTCTACGACGCAAAGATGCACGGCGCGAACTGGAACGCCGTACGGGAAATGTACGAGCCGCTGCTCGACAACCTTGTCGACGAGGAAGAGCTGCACACGTTGATGATGATGATGATCGGCCACCTGAACGCATCGCATACCGGTGTGACCGGTGGGCCGAACCCGATGCAGTCCACGGTGCTGACGCGCTACCCTGGCTTCGACGTCGTCGCCGATGTCTCCGGCTACTACAAGGTCGGCCACATCTACAAGAACGGTCCGGCCGACCACGATTATCTGAAGATCAAGCCGGGCGATTTCATCGTCTCGATCGACGATCGCGATCTGAAGACGAGCGACAACTACTGGCGGTATTTCACCATCGCGTCTGGCAACAAGTTTCATTTCCTGATGAACGACAAGCCGGCGAAGGATGGCGCGTGGGAGGTCACGATCACACCCGCCAACAGCACGGCGTTCGTCGACCTCCAGTACGCGCGCTGGGTTGACGAACGGCGCGACGTGGTGACGAAAGCGAGCAACGGAGAGATTGGCTATCTCCACATTCGCGCGATGGATGCGCCGTCGCTGCGTCAGTTCCAGCTCGACCTGGCCGCAAATCGGACGAAAAAGGCGCTCGTAATCGATCAGCGCTTCAACGGCGGCGGTGGCATCGATCAGGAACTGCTGGGCATTCTTGCCGGTCGGCAGTATCAGTACACCATCGGCCGCGACGCCGGCTTCCAGCAGCCGAGACCGCAGAACTTCTACGGGCCGATGGTTGTGATGCAGAACGAACGGTCGGCATCTGACGCCGAAATGTTCCCGGCAGGCTTCAAGGCTCTCGGCCTCGGCAAGGTCGTGGGAGTGCCGACGATGGCAGCGGTCATCGGCACGGGATCCTACACGTTGCTCGACGGGTCCGCCATCCGCACGCCGGGCAGCGGCGTCTTTACCGTCACCGGGCAGAACATGGAGAACTACGGCGTCCCGCCGGACGTGTACATCGACAACACGCCGGCCGATTTCCTGAAGGGCCGCGACGCGCAGATCGAGAAAGCGGTCGAGGTGGTGAAGGCGGAGCTAGCAGCGGGGAAAAAGACGACGACGTCGCAGCAGCAATCGGCAACCTCCGTCGTTCCCGCCGGGGAGCGGAGGTCGCGCCAAGGACGGAGGTTGGGCCGCCAGCTACTCGATGCGCACGATGCGATCGCTGACGTGCGGGAAACGATCGAAGACGGCTGGATCGTGGCCGGGTATCACCAGCTGTGGCGTGCTCGCGAGGCTGCGCATCCGATCCTGCGTCCGCAGGTTGCACGACGCATCGAGCGTTTGCGAGATCGGAGTGTGGGTCTCGAGGTTTTCGTACAGGTACATGT
>JBKPDW010000436.1:0-7653 GCA_046728115.1 Acidobacteriota bacterium
GGTCTAAGCTGCGCAACTTTCTCCTCCAGCTCGATTCCTCGCCGCATGCAAGCGTGTTCGACCGCGGCTCAGCTCGCCGCCTGGGAAGGAACAAGCTCGTGCTATGATTCCGGCCGATGGAACCCAGACGTTTCATCATGAATGCCGGCCGCACGACCAAGCAGGGCCAGCAGATCAACATAGGCAAGGATTCGCCGGAATACCAGGCCATCGTGGGAACCGTGACGATGCACGTCGACGACATGAAGGCGATCGGCGCCCAGACGGGCGGCAGCGTTCGCATCCGATCGGAGTACGCCGAAGTCACCTTCAAGTGCGTCGAGGGCAAGGTTCCTCAAGGGATGATCTTCGTTCCTTATGGCCCGCCGACGTGTCACCTGATGGGGCGCCACACTGACGGAACCGGGATGCCCACGTCGAAGGGCTGGGAAGTCGAGGTAGAGACGATTGCGTCGTAACGCGACGGCGGAGCACGACAAGAATTCACACGTTTCGATCGTTCCCGAGGCGAGGCCGGGCGTGTCATCGTGGGAGCAGATTGAAACAGGCCGATACATGCCGCGGCGTACGAGGGGCAGTTTCCCCGGCCGCGAACTGGGTTGAACTTTCGTCGTCCCGCCCGGTTCGGGCGGTCGCGAACGAAAATCGTGACGCGATGACGTTGAACATCGTCAAGAACGCCACCTGCACATTCTGCGGATGCGTCTGCGACGACATCGAGCTCCACGCCGAGGGCGAACGCATTGTCAAGGCGAAGAACGCGTGCAGTCTCGGCGAAGCCTGGTTCAGGCATCACACGGCGGAGCATCTCTTCCCCGATGCGCTCATCGACGGCAAGCCGGCCTCGCTCGAGGATGCAATCGAAATGGCGGCCGATCTCCTACACGACGCGCACATGCCGCTCGTGTACGGGCTGAGCAACATCACGTGCGAGGCGCAGCGGGAAGCGGTGGCGCTCGCGGAACTGATTGGAGGGGTGGTCGACAGCCACACCTCGCTTTGACACGGCCCCACTGAGATAGCCGCCCAGTTGGGTGGCAAGATCACGTGCACCTTGGGTGAAGTCAAGAATCGGGCGGACTTCATCGTGTACTGGGGCGGCAACCCTGCGGAGTGCCATCCGCGGCATTTCACCAAATACACGATCATGCAGAAGGGCAAGTTCGTGCCCGAGGGCCGAAAAGGGCGCACGATGGTGCTCGTCGACATTCGAGAGACTCCGAGCGCCAAGGCCGCGGACATCTTTCTGCAGATCCGACCCGGCAAGGATTTCGAAGTCGCGACGACGCTGCGTGCGCTCGTGAAAGGCCACTACGTCGACCCGGCGCGCGTCGAGGAAACCGGCCTCACCGTCGAGCGCCTGCAGGACATCGCCGATCGCATGAAGCGGGCAAGGTTCGGCGTGATCTTCTTCGGCATGGGCCTGTCGATGACGCGCGGTAAGCACATGAACTCGGGAGCAATCCTGAATCTCACGGCGGAGCTGAACGCGTTCACCAAGTTCGTGTGCATGCCGATGCGCGGACACGGCAACGTGACGGGAGCCGACGTCGTGCTCCGGTGGACGACCGGCTACCCCTTCGGCATCGATTTGTCGCGCGGCTACCCACGCTTCAATCCGGGAGAGTTTTCGACGGTCGACCTCCTCGTCCGGGGCGACAACGACGCCGCCCTCATCCTGGGCGCCGACCCCGGCGCGACGATGCCGCAGCCGGGCATCGATCATCTTGCGCGCATTCCGACGATCGTGCTCGACCCGAAGGTGACGCACACGAGCCGTCTCGCCCGCGTCCACATCACGACGGCGGTCACGGGTGTCAGCGCGCCGGGCACGTCGTATCGCATGGACGAGGTCCCGCTCCCGCTGCGACCGGCGCTGCAGTCGCCATACCCGACCGACGAGCAGGTCATCCGGCGCATTCGCGCCGTGGCCGCGGCGAAGACTGCCTGGACTCCCGTCCCCAGTCCCATGATGGCCATCGCGTAGGATGCTGCGGATCAGCGGCGGGAAAATCTACGATCCGGTGAAAATCGAGCGTCTTTGGCACGCCGAGATACGACCGTGTACGTAATATCTGACCGAAACTGGCCCTAGCCGCCGTGCGCCAGCGTGTACCCGCGCTCCTGTCCGCGGTTGACGGTCACGATCCCGGCAGCCACCGGATGCGAATTGGGAATCAGGTGCGACATCAGATCCTTGTGAATCGCGTCAGCGTCGCCGCTCGTCCGTCGCGCGATGCTTTCGGCGAACACCCTGGTGGCCATTTCGCACACGGCGAAATGGACGCCGGCCTTCGCCAGCGCATCGAGCGAGTAGTCGCGCCCCGTCCGGTACACGTTGGTCGTCGGAGCCTCCTTCGTCCGGCGATCCGTGAAGTTGATCGTCTGGGCCAGCGGGTACTTGGCCCACATCGCGTCGTCGTAGGCGAAGACCGTTGCGAGATGCCGCGCGATGATCACGACGGCGAGGTCGACGTTCTTCAAGGCATACGTGCTTTCGCTCGCCTGCAGATAGTTGCGCGTGTAGTTCATCGATCGCTCGAGGCCCTCAGCCGTCGTGGCGTCGAAGATCAGGCGGTGTTGTCCTGGCAGCGTGTCGAGCCAGTCGTCCTGGGCGTGCCGACGCGGCTGCCAGACCGCGCGCGCTGGCTGCGCGTCGGCGGTGTACGTTGCGCCGCCGAATGCGGCGCCGAACGCCGCGGCGCCCGCGCTGAGGCGGGACAGGAATGACCGTCGTGCCAGCGGCATGGATCCAGACATCGTGTGCCAGCCTCCTCGATCGCGGACCGATGTGATCCGGTCGCGCGTCGGCATGGTAAGGCGCGGCCACCGGCAGGGTCAACACGCTCGGTGCGCAGCCGCGATTGCAATCCACGGCCGTCGGCGCTACTCTCTCACGAGCCAGACGTGGAGGTGCGTATGGAGATCGATCGCAGGGCGTTTATCGCCAGCCTCGGTGGGGCGGCAGTCGTCGCGGGGATGGACCACGAAGCGAAGGCGGACGCGCTCGAGCATTACATGGAGGAACAGCTGGACCAGGCGGTGGCCGCCAATCAGGGTCAGGCGGAGAAATACCCGACGGTCGCCGAGCTGGAGGCGCAGATCGAGACACGTAACACCCGCCGCGGCGTCGGCGGCGTGTTCGTCGGAAACCGCGGCGCCAACGTGAAGAGGCTCGAACCTCTGCCGGCCAGGCCGACGCTCGAGGATTACTTCAGGCTCCGATTCGCGCCGGCCAATCACGTGCTGCAAAGCGCCACGCGCGCGATGAAAACCGGCATGTCCGAGGAGATCATCCTCGCCTGCCTCCTCCACGACACCGTGCAGGCGCTGATGAAGCCCGATCACGGATGGTGGGGCGCCCAGCTCTACGAACCCTACATTCCCGAGAAGAGCGCCTTCGCCATCAAGTATCACCAGACGCTGCGGTTCTATCCCGATGAGCAGGCCGGCTACGAATATCCAGAAAGCTATTACCGGACGTTCGGTCAAGACTACGTGCCGCCGCAGTACATCCAGGACACCTACAAGATGCTGCGGAACCACAAGTGGTACATGGAGCCGCGCCTGGTGACGGTGAACGATCTCTACTCGTTCGATCCGAACGCGAAGGTGTCGATCGAGCCGTTCCTCGACATCATCGGACGCCACTTCAAACAGCCGAAGGAAGGACTGGGCTACGACAACAGTCCGAGCGCGCACATGTGGCGGACGCTTGCTCGACCGGATTCTCCGCTGTAGAGTTTTTTCATTTCGGTGTCGACGCAGGGCGAGGCTTCAGCTCCGCCCTGCACCGCACCGTTCAAGGCGCCCGCCTTATTCCACGTCGGCGATTCGCTTGCCCGCGAGTGCGTCGCGGATCGACTGATTCATCAAGACCTCCGCCAGGTGCTGCGTCGCCTCGTTGAGCGCGCGCGTGCCGTGCGCAATCGCGTCGCGATCCGTCGTGCTCAAGGCTGTCTCGAGGTGTGTGAGCGCTGACCGAATCCGTTGCAATTCATCTGCGGTCAGCTCGTTCGCAATCATGTACCCGTCGGCGGCGGACCGAAGGGCTCTTTCCGTCGCGCGGACGACCGTCTCCGCTTCGAGACGCGCCTCGATCAGCAAGCGCGTCTCGACGTCGCCTTCAGCGTTCACCAGCGAATCGACTAGCATTCTGTCGACTTCGTCCTTGGTGAGGCCGTACGACGGCTTGACATCGATCGTCTGTTCGACGGCAGTCCGAAGCTCCCGGGCGGTGACGTTCAGTATGCCGTTCGCGTCGATTTGAAACTGCACCTCGACGCAGGCCATTCCGGCGGGCATCGGCGGAATGCCGCGCAGCGTGAAGCGGGCGAGCGAGCGATTGTCGGCCACGAGCTCACGTTCGCCCTGCAGCACGTGGACGTCGACGGCGGTCTGGTTGTCCGCGAAGGTCGTGAACGTCTCGCTGCCGGTGGCCGGGATGGTCGAGTTGCGCGGGATGATCCTCGCCACCACGCCGCCCATCGTTTCGATCCCCAGCGACAGCGGCGTCACGTCGAGCAGCAGCATCTTGCGGCTGCCGGTCACGAGATTCTCGGCCTGCACCGCGGCCCCGAGCGCGACCACTTCGTCGGCGTTCAGCTCGCAATGCGGCTTTCGGTCGAACAGCTTGCCCACGAGCCGACGCACGAGCGGGATACGAGTCGACCCGCCCACCAGCACGACCTCGTCGATCTGCGACGGCGCGAGCCCCGCATCGGCCAGGGCGCGCCGGCAGGGCCCGAGCGTCCGCTCCACTAGCGGCCGTACCGCGGCCTCGAAGTCGGCACGCGTCAGTCGTTTCCTGTAGGTCGGACCGAAACCGCGGACGACGATCGCGGTCTCCCGGTGCGTCGAGAGCTCGCACTTGGCGCGGATCGCCGCGTGTCGAATCGCCTGGATCCACTCGAGCGTCCGCGGGAGATGCGCCCATCGCGGACGCTCGAGATCCGCCAGCACCCGCTCGATCAGGATCTGATCGATGTCGTCCCCGCCGAGATGGGTGTCGCCGTTGGTGGCGAGCACCTGGAAGATGCCGTCCGCGACACGAAGAATCGAGATGTCGAAGGTGCCTCCGCCCAAATCGTAGACCGCGATCACGCCCTCGTGGCGGCCGTCCAGTCCGTAGGCGAGCGACGCCGCCGTCGGCTCGTTGAGGATGCGGAGCACCTCGAGGCCGGCCAGGCGCGCCGCGTCGCGCGTGGCGGTGCGCTGCGCATCGTTGAAGTACGCGGGCACCGTGATGACGGCGCGGAATTCCTCGAGGTCGTGCTCGCCCGCCGCAGCAAAAAAGATTTCGGCGCGATACCGCAACGCGCGCAGGACGAACGCGGAAACCTCGGGCGGCGTGAGCGCGAGCGGACCGTCGGCCAGACCGATCTTCAGGACACCGCCGGGCGCGCCGCCAACGCGGAACGGAAACTGCCGCGCCTCACCGGCGACGTCGTCGACGCCTTTCCCCATGAAACGCTTCACCGAGTACACGGTATGACCGGGATCCACGATCATGCGACGTTCGGCGTCGCGCCCGATGAGAATCGGACCGTCGGCGGGAAACGCGACCACCGACGGCATGAGCCGGTCGCCGGTGCGGTCGGGGATCACGACGGCCTCGCCGTCCTTCACGTACGCGACGAGACTGTTGGTGGTCCCGAGATCGATCCCGATGGCTCTTCTCATGCTGCCGGCGAGCGGCCGGATGATACTTCATCGGCCTGGAGAGTCGTCCACGTCTCAGGACAGATTCGTTCTTCTCAAGACTGTTCAAGTGTCCACGGCCTTGGATCACCGTCACATGTGTTCAACATGCATCAACAAATCTCTTGACCTCTGGTACCGCGTGAGCGTTAATTCGGCCGATCTCGTTCGCACTGGTGCAACGCGGTCCGAGCCAGCAACCAACTTCCCAGTCCGCCTGTGTGGTCCGGTGTCGGAAGACGCCGTGAGGAGGGAGCGACATGAGACTTCGCACGTTGTTCTTCAGTGCCGCGGCGATGCTATGCGCGCTCGCAGCAGAGGCGCAGGTCTCGACGGGCAACATCATCGGCGTCGTGCACGATGAGTCCGGAGCCGTACTGCCCGGCGCGACCGCCACGCTGACGTCACCACTCCTCCCGGGTGGACCGATGACGGAAGTGACGAACGCGCGCGGCGAGTATCGCTTCGAGCGCCTCGCGCCCGGCACCTACAAGCTGTCGGTCACGATCAGCGGATTCAGCACGTACGAGGAAACGGATCTGCGCGTCGCGGTCGGCGGGACCACCGAGCGCAACGTCCCGCTCAAGGTAGCCGCGATGGCGGAAACGATCACGGTCAGCGGCGAGTCGCCGGTAGTGGACACGCGCAAGGCCGGCATCACGAACAACATCGCGGCCGAGCAACTCGAGGCCTCCGCCAGCGAACGCTACGGCGTGCAGGCCTACCTGGCCATGCTGCCGGGCGTGACGACGTCGAGCTACAACCGCGTCTTCAACGTCACGGTGATGGGATCCAACAGCAACGAGACGACGATTCTCACCGACGGCGTGTCGATCAACAACGTCCGATCGGGCGGGTCGTGGCTGCTGAGCGATTTCGACGGCGCGCAGGAAGTCGGCGCGACGACCCTCGGCGCGTCGGCGGAGTACCAGGCGGCGGGCGGCGGCGTCCTCAACGTCGTGGGCAAAACCGGCACGAACCAGTTCCACGGCGACGCGTCGGGATTCTGGTCGCCAGACGAGCTGACGAGCAGACCCGTCCTGCAGCCGTGTCCGGCCTGCCCGGCGAGCGCGGTGGACGACACGATCAACGGCGTCCCCCAAATCGGGTTCCACTGGTACAACTATCACGACTATTCGGGCCACGTCGGCGGACCCATCAAGCAGGACCGCGTGTGGTTCTTCGGCGGCTTGATCTTCCGCGGCCGCTATGGCACGCCGCCCGGCCAGGCGCCGCCCCCTGATTCAGAACGCTTCCTCGACTGGATCACCGACACGAATACAAAGGTGACGGTGAAGATCAACAACCGGATGCAGTTTCAGCAGACCTACTACGCTGAAATCTGGGGAACGGTGAACCCGAACTTCACGAGCCCCACGCGTCCGATCGCGACGCTGCAGCACTCCGAGGCGAGCATCAAGGACGATCCGAACCCCGGGTCGTCGTTGACGTGGACGCTCAGCGACCGCACGGTGCTCACGGCACGCTACGCGCTGACGAAAGGCGCGTCGCACCGGATTGGCTTCTTCCGGGATCTGAACACCCCGAACCACACCGATGCCGGGAGCGGCGTCCAGAGCGGCAACACCAACGCCCACCGGTTCTGGCCGCGGCGCGACGAAGTCAGTGTGAAGATGAACTCGTACTACGCTGGCAATCGCCTCAATCACAGCCTCGCGTACGGCGTGCAGCTTTCCAAGAACAAGGACGTCTTCGTGCAGATCGAGCCGGGGGGCGTGATCTTCCGCGACCTCAACAGCGTGCCCAACACGGCGACCCTGATCGGCCCGGATGCCCGCGGCGCCAGCAGCAGCGCGCAGGCAGTCTGGCTCGAGGATGAAATCACGCTGGGCGACCGGTTGACAATCCGGCCGGGGCTGCGCTACGACCGCATGGTCGGAACCAGCATCGACGTGCCCAAGTTCGATCTCGAATTCAACGAGGTCGGGACGC
>JBKPDW010000437.1:0-4613 GCA_046728115.1 Acidobacteriota bacterium
GCTGCCAATTCCGCTCCGGCACGTGGCAATCCGCTGGCGACACCAGCCAATCAATTGTCCGCACCGGACAATCCGGTTTCGGCACCTGTCGCGCGAGTGGCTGCATTCCGGCCTGAAAATATCAACCGTGACAGCGGGCGATTCACGGCCGCGGTTTTGCCTTTCCACGGCGCCGGCGGCTCATGTCCCAGGACAGCCGCACATATCTCTTCGGAGCTTTCGTCTCGACGCGGCGAATCGCACCTTGCACAAGGCCGATGAGGATACCGATTTGTTGCAACCGTCGAAACGAAGGCGTGCCTCGCTACATAGAAGGCGAAAACGCTCTAATGATCTTTGGCGTCAAGCTGGTATTCGCGTCGCAATACAAACGGGCCGAGCCTGCGCGTCACGAGCAAGCCGTTCAATGCGAGCGTCGGCGCGTGGCGATCGCGCACGTGAGCCAGGAGATGGATGCGCAGCGTGACCGTTCCACCCGGTAAGAGTGCCTGCGCCTCCTGCATGCGCGCCCATTGCGTCGATGATGCCTTCACTGCGTCCGTGCTTGTGATGAGCAGATCGCGATCCGTCAGCACGACGTCGGCGTACTCGGGAAGCGGCCGCAGAAAGACCTGGTATTGGGCCGCGCCGCCACGTTCGTACCGCGGCCAGTCGGCAAGCGGCGCAAAGACGTGATCAGCGATCGCCTCGATCACCTCCTCCATCGGCAGCATGCCGGCCGCTTGACGCGCCTGTTGGTCCGGTGATCCGTGCGCCGCGATCCAGTCAGCGATGAAGCGCTTCTTCTCCTCGTGGAGAGCGACCTGGGCCGCGTGTTGCTGGCGGCCATGCTCTGCCCGGGCGCGGAGGTCGGACCGGAAGCGACGATTCGCTTCGGGCGGCACGTCGCGCGCGGAACCTTCGTCGTGCCTCGTATCGAAGCGCACAAGGCTGCCGTTCACGGCGAGATAGCAGCGTGTTGGCGTGGGCGTCGGATGCACGACGGCCCGACGCTCGGGATGGTCGAGAAATGCCCGCGCGAGCTGCGCGCGGCGCCCGCGCTCGGCGTCGCGCCGTGTGGCACGCTCAGCACGGCGCTGCGCATCGTACGCGCGCTCGAGTTGGTGGTTGCGAGCGGCCTGCTGGAATAACGTTTCGAGGTCCGGCGGCATGTCGTACGTGGGTGGCGCATCGACACGCATGACCTGTTGGTTGCCATCCGACGCGTAATGTGGGCGCAACCGGAGGCGCGCGACACCTTGAGCATCGACGGTCACCAGGTGCAGTCGGTTCGGTGGGACGTGGACAGTCAGTTGCTGCACGGCGCGGCCATCGCCGCCGCTCAGGAGCGATAGCTTGCGTCCCTGTTCCGACAGGCAATACGTTGCGGTCACGGCCAACGATCGTCCAGCCGACGTCGCCGGAGATGTCTCGGCAGACCGTGGGTCATGTGCCGGCACGACCTCAGTCATGGCATCCATCGAGATTCCTTTCCGCCGCGCGGCCACACCGCGACCGGTCCAAGAGAGACGGCCCGGGGCGGCGGGATGGTGTGTCCAGCCGCCTCGTGGTGCAAAAGGCCGTCAGGATGCCGCGTCGTTGCGGGTGTACGCGACGACGCAGCATCCCCCCGATAGGTGCGGCCATGCCGACGCGCCCGAATAAGGGCGCGGTGACACGCCGCGCGATGCACCGGACACCGACGGTCTTGGACCGGACGGAGTCGGTGCGGTGGTGTTCGCTGCCATCGTTGACGACGGCGCGAACGGGATGACGTGCACAGTCCTGGGGCGCATGCACGTCGACGAAAACTTGGGCGTGACGCCTGAGGATCGAGTCGGTACGAGGTGTCCGGCCGAGCGCGACGCGAGCGTCATACCGCCACTCCGGGAGCCACGCGTTCGTGCTCGGTGACGTGTGTTTCGAGGTGGAATCGATCGCGTCGCGTGTCGTAGCCGCGCACGTGCGCGACCTCCGTCACCCGCCGACGGCCATGCTCGCGGCTGATATGGACGATGATGTGAATCGCGAGCGCGATGGCCTCGCGGATACTCCGGTGCGGGAGTCCGACGTTGGCGGTCAGCACGCAGTGCGCGAGGCGCGTCAGCGCCTGCTCGGCGGCGTTTGCATGAATGGTGCTGAGGGTGCCGAGATGGCCGGTATTGAGCGCCTGCAGCAGGTCGAATGCTTCGGCGCCCCGCACCTCGCCCAGCAGAATGCGATCCGGTCGGTGGCGCAGGGTCGCCCGCAGCAAATCGGTAATCGTGACGGCTGGCAGCGCGGTCTCCTGGCCGAACGGCACCTGCGCGCGGCGCGCCTCAAACCGCAGCAAGTTGGGCTTCGTCAGGTGGATCTCGGCGGTGTCCTCAATCACGATGATGCGGTCGTCGTCCGGAATGTACGCAGCCAGCGCATTGAGCAACGTCGTCTTGCCTGTGCCGGTCCCGCCCGAGATCAGGATGTTCTGTTGCGAGGCCAAGGCGTCCGTCAGGGCGCGCGCCATCTCAGGCGTGAGCGTGCCGACTCGGACGAGATCCTCAAGCGTGTACCGCCGGGTGAACTTCCGGATCGTGAGCGCCGATCCTGCGACCGCGCAGGGCGGAAACATCGCCGCCACGCGCGAGCCATCCTCCAGGCGGGCGTCCAGGAGCGGCTGCGCGTCCGAGATCTCGTCCCCGCACGCGCGCGCGATGTTCTTGATCGCGGCGGTCAGGTTCCGTGCCTCCAAGTGCCGATCCGGGACGGGCTCGAGCGCCCCGTCGCGCTCGACAAATACCCGCCGGCCGCCCTCGTTGACCATGACCTCCGTGATGGCGGGATCGCGCAGCAGATCTTCGATGGGCCTGAGGAACGGCAGGATGCGATCGAGGCTGCTCACAGTGCCCCCTGCGCGACGTGATCGAAGTAGCTGGCCTGGACGTCCAAATAGTGCGGCTTGAGGTAGCAGTACTGCGGCGGCAGCGGGTTCAGGCCGTCATACGGCAATGCGATCGCCTGCGCGTGCTGCAGCTCCGTGAAGACGCGCGGCTGGAAGATGTAGTCCGACTCCAGCATGTACGTCTTGCTGGCGCTGAGGCTGTGCCGGGCGGCGGTCGCACGCCCGGTCAGAAGCGACACGTGCGCACCCTGGCCGGACTCCGACAGTCCATAGCGTGCCTTCACGCGGTCCGCCCGCCCGCACAACTCGGCCGCGATTTTGGCCGTGAACTCGTCGCTCGTCGCGAGGAAGATCTTCGTGCGAAAGCACTGGAGCAGCGTCCGCCACGCCTCGTCGCTCGCCAGTGCCGATCGCAGCGAGCTGATACTCTGCGTGGCCACCATCGGAATGAGCCGTGCCTGCCGTGAGAGCGCGAACGCGCGTTCGTCACCCGTGGGATCGGTTTCCCCCACCGTCGCAAAGGCGTGGTACTCGTCGGCCACGAACAGGAGATCGCGCCACGGGCGCTGCGGCTGCAGGGCCATCTTGCCGATGCGCTGAAGCACCGCACGCTGGAAGTCCAGTTTGAGCATCACGCCCAGGCCGCGAGCGAGCGCGGGGTTGAGCGCGACTGGGAAGTTGAGGCCGAGCACGTGTCCGGTCTCGAGCAGATCTTCGAGCGGCGGGAGCGGTCGCGGCTCCCCGGGCGACGGCGGCCCCACATACGCACTGCGCTCGGGGCAAAACGCGCGGTAGACGGCGGGGTTCTCGTCAAAGAGCGACAGAAAGACCACGATGCCTTCCACAATCGAGGCCTTCAGCCGGTGATCGAGGTTGCTCCATGTGTGGTTGTACCAGCGATGGATCGCGTCGAGCCGGTGCCGGCGGTCGGCGCAGATCGCGGCGGTGCCGGAGCGCACCTCATAAGCGATCCCGAGGCGGCCCAGCACGGCTTCGAGCTCCGCGTTGTACGGGTGGGCCATATGGGTGTCGCTGACAGGGGCCCACAACGTCCAGCCCGCGTGGCGGAGCCGCGCCACGGTGTAGTCTTCGTGCCGGATGGCGATCACGTCGCCGGGATTCTCGAATTGCGCCCGGAGCGTGGCGATGTTCTTGCCGATCTTCCCGTCTTCGATGACGTAGCGGTACACCTCGGAGAGCGTCGTGTAGCCCTCCGTGATCCGGCGCAGCGAGATCACGAATTTGAGGAGGTCCGTGTACGCCTGCTGCCAGAACGGCTCCTTCGACTTGCCGAACAGGTTGTTCAACAGGCTCGCGATCGCGTAGGCGACGGCGTACGGATCGAGGTCGTTGTGCAGCGGGTTGTAGCAGACGCCCGTGTCGAGGCCGATGTCGAGGTAGTCTGCCTCGCGTCCCGCTGCGACGAGCATCGCGCGCACCTGCCGGCAGAAGTCCCCTTTGACTTCGAGGACGAGGCCGCCGATCTTCTGATCCGGATCGGTCGCGCGCCAGCGGAGGAGCTGGTCGACGTACGGATACATGCACGCGGACGTTTTCCCGGTGCCGACCGCGCCGAGGATCATGACGCCGGTGTACAAGCCGCGCTCCGGAATGGTCAGCCACACGGGCTCCGGCGCGCGGCCGAGCTGTCGCGTGCGATGCGTCTCGCCGAGCACCAGCGTCGGGGTGGGTCGCGCCTCCGGCGCCAGGTACGGCGGCAGGGCGCGAAAGCGCATCGCGGGTCGCTGGCGATAGG
>JBKPDW010000438.1:0-19025 GCA_046728115.1 Acidobacteriota bacterium
GCTGATCAAGATCACCGGCTGATCAAGATCAATAGAGTGCACGCAGACCGTTCCGGAGCGGCGCTGGAACATTCGGCTGCTGCTCGATCCTCAGCAAGAAGTTGTCATCGTCGGCCACCGTCAACGGGTCCAGTTCGACCGGCTTCAGGATAGTCGAAAGCGGCGGGGCGGCACTCGCCAAGGTGCGCGGCGCGCGCTCGGCGCCCGTGAAATCGCGCGATCCGTTGAACGGCAGCCGCGGACCCAATTCGACGCCGCCGCCGCTGATCTCGTCGAGCGCGAGGAACCAGACTGGTTCGACGCGTGCGTCGAGCACACGCCGCCTGACTTTCGGAGGACCCGACTTCTCCGTTTCCTTGGCGAGCTTGGCGATATCGTGCAGAGCCTTACGTAGTCTCGTGGTGGCTGTGCTCAATGACACCTGGACGACATCCGGATCGGCGGTTGCCTGTTGGAGGAAAAGGCGTCGTGTCTTCCCGCCAACCAGCACGGTCTGGTCTTCGGGCGCAAGCTGCTGCATCAATTCGTCAACGCCGTAGCGGGCGATGCCGTTGATCATCACCAGCATGATGTCCGTTTCCTTCGCCCGGATGAGGGCCTCGTACGGATCTGCGGCGCCATCGGCGATCACGAGAAGGTCGGCGCGCTTTCCGGCCTCGATCGCTCCAACAACCTTCTGCCACTTCAGAATGCGCGCCGCGTCGCGCGTGGCCATGGCGACGATGTCGCGAGCGGAAAACAGGCCGTTGAGGGCCTGCTGGCTGTGAAGCCACGCGACCTTCAGTTCGCCGAGAAGATTCTTGCTGCCGGTCGGTGACCAGTCGCTGCCAAGGCCGATGGGAACTCCTGCCTGCCTGGCGGCATCGACGCGAGCCGTCGAGCCGTACAGGAGCAGGTTGCTGAGCGGCGACCAGATCATGGAGCTGCCGTGGCTGGCAAGCACGTCGAAGTCCTGCGGCAGCAGGCCGGCCGCGTGGATCCCGGTGAACACCTTGCTGAGCGCCCATTCGTCGGGAGCCACCTCGAGGGCGAGAAAGTGCTTCCTCGCCGTGGACAGTGGCTCCGACGGGTCGGTGACGCCTTCACTCAGGTGCAGCAAAAAACAGCTGTCTTCGTGCTTGAGGCGCGCCAGAAAGCCGAGCGCGTCCTTGGCCTCGAGATCCGGAATGCGGGCCTGCGCTTCGGGGAGGTCGGGATCATCGGTCTGCTCAACGTTGCGAACGATGCCGCGATAGAAGCGCTGAATGCCGGCGTTGCTGGCCAGCTTCACTCCCTGACTGGTCGTGACACCGCCGAGCAGGCACTTGCACTCGATGTAGCGGACCAGAGGGGCCAGCAGCGGGAAACGACCCTGCGCGTCCTGATATCGCCCGAGGACGGTCATCGGCCCGCTGACGAGCGGGCGATAGTCCTTGTGGTTCGGCCACTGTCCCCGGTCCGTGAACCGTTTGGGCACGGGCGACCAGAGGGGGAGCGCGTTGTAGCTGAGATGATTGTGCAGTTCGATCAACCCGGGAAAGATCGTTCCCCCCGTTTCCACCACGGCATCACCTTCAAATCCGGCCGGTGCGGGTTGGTTGCGGTCCTGGACGGCGAGGATCACGCCTTTCGACACATACACGATGGCGTCGGCTCGGATCTCGAACGAGTCGTTCATGGTCACGACGCGTCCCGCCAGGGCGAAGGGCGGGCCGGTGAGCGGATCGACGGGGCCCTTCTTCTTGAGCAGCGCCGCCGCACCTCGGCGGATGCGGGTGAGTCCGCTGGTCAATGGAAACCATGTGCGCTTGTAGTCCATAAGCCGATCACCTCGACATATTCGATCGTTGATGAAGCGTTGAGGTACGACCCACTACACCGGAATGCCGAATGCGTTCGTTCACCGGCACGTTCTGCCCTTGTTCGTCGCTCCAGCCAGCTGTCCGTGCTGATACCGATACTGCAGCAACTGGCCCTGTCCAGGAGGCGGCGTCAGCAACCAGGCTCTCGTGATCGTCCGGCGACGGGCGATGGCAGCAGTTGGCGTGGCCGATAACTCCGACAGCCGCGGACGGGTCGATCAGATCGAATTCGTCACGCGCATCATAGCTTGGTAAGGGTGAAGACGTTGTCGAGCTTGGGATGTGTTTCGAATCAACCGCGCCCCAGCGTCAGGATAGTTGTCGCTCGCGTGCGCGGTTGATCAGCGGGGCGAGGAGCGACATCGCAAACCGGATGGCAGCTGACATTCGACTATCTTGCCGCCTCGTGAAGGCGCTATGGCGAAGTGCGCTGCGTTTGAATCAGGTAGTCGCCATCAACGAACGCATCGAACAGATCGGTCCCATCTGCCCACTGTAGTCCGCGATGATGGCGCCGGGCTTGGTCGACGACGACATCGCTGTCCGCCGGTGATGCGGCGGAGGAGGCGCGGAGTCGAATCGCTTGCCCATCCAACGCCGTCGTTTGATCGAATCGGAACGCCAGTCGGGCAGGATGGATGATGAATCCCAGGTGCAGAGGCTCCGCCGCGACAACGCTTCCGGTCGCGCTTGTCCGGCGTCTGATGAGGGTCTGGCCAGCCAAGACAACATCACGGACCACGACGAATTCCAGCGCATCGCCGACGGTCGACGTTTCCGAGGTGATCACGTTTACGAGCCTGAGTTTCACTCGGGTTCCATCAGCAAGTGGCAATCGAGGTGGCTGACCGTTGACGGCAACGGTCAGCAGTGCGGGAACGACTCCAGCCAGGATCGCCCCGCGCCGGCCGACGGTCCTGCGTTGTTTGGGCGTCACGTGCATTCGCGTCAAAAAAGGGCTCTTCCAAACCGCCTCGCGGTGGGCCTCGACCGGGTTCGCCAGTTCGGTGATGGCGTTCGGACCGAAATACCCCTACCCATCCACGATATCCGGTTGGAGCGTTATGAGATCGTCCCACGTCCGCCGGGCTTCGGCGAAAAAAGAGAACGGTGATTAAACCGGAGAACAATCCGCATTCGACTGGGGGCACATGCAGAGGCCGATGCGATCGGCCCCTGCAACCGGACTGCAATTACCGCTCGTACGGGTAGCGGCGAGACCCCGACGGATTCAGTTCCCGAACCGATACAATCCGTTCCGTCAGTCCAAGGTCCCACATGTTCGCGACGTCGCGGTCGACCGTCGCGCAGTTGCCATCTGCGTCGCACAGGCGCCACACACCCCCGGTGACGCGGAGGCTTCCCCGCTCGGCCGGCAACGACGTGTTCGATCCCGGCGTCACGACGGTCGAATTGCCGCGGAAGTTCGGCCCGTTGTAGTAAGTCAACTGGCCTGATCGGTCGTCGTAGTATCTGCCATTCGGCGAGTTCGCGCCGCCGAATCGCCGATTGCGGAAGCCCCCGCCGCTGACGAGCCGCATGGACGAGATCTTGTCGTTCCAGTCGCCCGCGCGCAGATCGGACATGCTGCCCGACACGTTCTGACAGCGACCTTGATAATTGATGTCCTCACAGATCTGCCAGACTTCGCCGTTCGGCACCACGATGCTCGAGATCGAATCGTTCAGGCCGACGGCTCTCAGATCCGGGATATCGTCACGAAACGTCTGGCTCCCTCCGCTGAAGCCGATATCCGAATACAGCGTAATACCGCGGCTGGACTGGGCTGCGGCAGAGGTTGCCACCCCCACAGTCGCGACGAGCACGGTCAACGCGCGCGCAATCGCATGTGATGGTTGTTTCCTCATGAGTCACTCCCATATACGAAGGTGCAACGGGGATGCCGGAGCCAACTCGTCACAGAACTCGTCGATATGGCGATGAAGCCGAGCCCGCGTCCAGAACTGACCGATCGGCGAGCCGTGTTGCCGAATCGGGATCGTGCGATGGCAGATAGACCAGCGGCCGTTCGTGCGCGAGCGCGAGAATGCGTGCGAGCGTGCGGCGCGTGACGCGCGGATCGGGACTGACGCCGTCAACTTTGCCGGCCAGGAGCAGACTCTGGTTGTAGCTCGTGTCGCCAGCGAGCAGGAACGACGGATCGCCGCAGACGACAACGGACACGTGGTCTGGCGTGTGGCCCGGCGTCGGGACGATCAGGACGTCGCCGCGCCGCGTCAGCGGCATCGCTTCTTCAAACGAGCCGAACGGCCGCCGGTCGAAGCGGATGAATTCGGGCTGCCACCATTTCGGCCAGCGGTGCGGCAAGTAGCCCTGCACGCGGCCGGCGATTCCGCTGGCGCGCTGGAGTTCTCCTCGCGAGACCCACACGCGGCTTCCCGTCACGTGGACCAGCCCGCCGGCATGGTCGGTGTGGAGGTGTGTGAGCACGACCTGTCGGACGTCGCGGGGGCCGATACCGCGGGCGAGCAGCTGCGCGCCGAGCTCCTCGTCGGGGTGCACGGAAAAGCGTACGGCACGCCGGTAAAAGGGATGCCAGCGCGGGTGATACCCGCGTTCGTGGACGCGCGCGGTTTCGCCCGTATCGACGACAATGATCCCTTCGTCGTGCTCGATGGCCCAGGCGTAGACCGGCAGCCACGCGGACCATTCCTCGTCGAACAGCATGTTGGCGAGGCGCGCGGGCCCGCGGCCGCGCGATTCCATCTGCGGCCGCCTCACTTGCACCAGACCGGTGCGGATAGCGTGGATTGTCGTCATGTCGCGTTCTCCTTGCGATCGATCGGCTGCCGGCCGGAAGTAAGCGATCGCTAACTAACCTACGACGGCAAAAAAAATTTACGGCCGCACCATTCTCGTCAACAGCGCGTCCAGCTCGCCCGCGAGTGCTCCAGCGGGGTGCGTGAATTCGCCGAAATAACGGAACCGCGCGAACTGCTGCAGGGTGCCCACGCAGTGGCCAGCAGGTCGATATCGATGTCGTCGGTGACGCTGCCTTCAGCGCGGCCCTTCTCGAGAAGCCTGCGCACCTCACCGACGATCGAATGTCGCCGGAGTGTGGCGGGCATCTGCGGCCAGAAATGGCGCAGCCCGTCCTGGACGTACACGACGCTGTTCGAGTCGCGATCAGGCGCGTCCAGGTAGGCGTCGATGACCGCGTGCTGTTTTGCCGCAAACGTGGCCCCGGATGCGAGCGCGTTCGAGACCAGCTCCGCCAACTCGATTCGGCATTGCAGCTCAACAGATAGCCAGGACGAGGCCGCTGCGGCCCCGTTTTGCGAACATGCTGTCATTCGAGATAGCAGCGCTCGAACAGGTATCGAGCCAGATCGTTTTTGCTCCGGACGTGCTTGAACAAGGCCGGGTTGGTGAACCCTGATGCCTTGGCGATGTCGCGGACGCTGGTCTCGCAGAGCCCGTCGCGCACGAACAGCTCTAGCGCCGTCACCAGAATCTTTCGCTTCGCCGGGGCATCGTCCTCCGACACATAGAAGGGCCTGGTGCGGACTGGCCGCCGGTTCACACGCGTGTCCATAAGCTGACTGAGGTTAGCATACGCTAACCAACCAGGTCAAGAAGCAGCGTTCGCTCACGAGCCGTCCGATTTCGTGACGTTCCTGGTGGCTCCGCTACTGTTCCTGGCGGTTCTGCGGCGGCATGCTTCGCTTCCGCACGTCAGGTGACGTTCATCGACCCGCTGGCGGCGCTGCGGCAGGAGTAACCGAGCCGGTTCGCTTGCATGGAGTGTTTGAGGGTGTGCTGGACGAGAGATCAGGCGAGCTCGGTCCACGCGCCCTGGCGCTTTCGCAGCCACACAATCTGCGCGGCGTGATAGGTATTGTGAAGCGCGACACCCTGGATGTGGTCCCGGAGCGACCATGTTCTGCCATACGCACGAGACCGCGAGACGTCGTCGAACGACGACCGCGTGAGCACGACGAGCGCATCCTCGAGCCTCTTATAAGCGCGCTGCACAAACGCCAGCGTGCCTGTCCAGTCCTCTTCGGTGAGCACGGTTGCAAGCGGACAGACGGTGTGATCGACATGCTCGAGCCCGCGACTGGCGCCGAGTTCGTCGCCGCACGTCTGCATGATGTCCGCGACGTGCGTGGTCACCTCGTAGATGTTCCACGTCGCTGTCTCGCGAGGGCGCCACACCGCGTGGCGGAGCTCCACGCCCGCGAGTGCCTGCATGAGGTTGGGACCATGCCACGCAAAGCGATCGAAACTGGATCGAAGCAGATCGATCAACTGGGATTTCTGCGCGTCGAATTCCCCTGCGGTCACGTCTTACTCGATGACGATTCGGGGATCATACGCGATGTGGTCAGCATGTCGAACCGCCGGGTTCTCGAAGGCCGTCGTGCTTCATCGATTCCGGCGATCTTCCCGAGGATTGCCTGGTCGGGCCCGCGCCATCGCGTTTCAACGCGCGCTCGCCATCAGCGATTTCGGTATCATCAGAAGATGAACCCTCGCCCTGCAGCGTGTGTGTCGGATTTGCTTCGTGTTCCTGCTTGTGTGGCGGGATCCTGGGCGTCCGTGCGATTCGCTGGATGCGGCGCCGACCCTGGCCCGACTGTTGTACGTTGACGCTCGATTCGGCGATTTCGGCCGGCGATCAGCAACAGCGTGCAGAATGAGGTTGAGCGTGAACCAACGGGAATGGTGAGGACATGAACATACCAGGATTCACCGCCGAGGCCACACTCCATCACTCGAAAGGACCCTGGCGTAACGGCGCACGCGTTGACGACCGTCGACGACGACGAGACCTGAGGCCCCAATTGAAGGGCAGCGTCTTCCACGGACCGGGGAGCGGCGGGACGTTTGGAACGATCGAAGACTACTGGGCGTGCACGCAAGGCTGCGAAACCGCCTACTCGTCGTGTTTGGATACGTGCGAAGGTACTTGGGCAAGTCCGCGCGGTTCGACCAACTGCCTTATTTGCGACGAAAACCACCGCGCGTGTCTCGCAGGCTGTTCGCGGGATATTGCGTAGCGCGCTTTCTCGCTCCTAACGTCCAAAGCGCCATCACGTGCCCACGATCGTCAGGATAGATGAACGAGATCCAGCACTTGGCGGTTGACGTCTTCGACCGCTCCGTCCGGTATCATAGCTGTTACGGGTTAGTCGATCAGTTCGTCGCGATGATCACCGGCGAGTGCGTCCGACGCGTGTCGTACGCGTCGACGCGGCCGAAGCCGGCGCCGCGCAGCCAGCTCTCGTACTCGCTGAACGTGTACGTGTCTCCGTCGGAGTGCAGGAACATGTTGATGGCGAACATCACCGGGAAAGGCGGTCCGGTGCGTTCCTCGTTTGGCAGCATGTCTCCGATGATCAAGCGGCCGCCCGGCTTCAACGCGCGGCGGATCCTGGCGAACAACTGGCGGTTCGCATCGGGCGACTCGATGTGGCAGATATTTCCAAGGACGGCAATGTCGTAGTTCGTGCCGAATTCGTCTTTCCGGTAGTCGCCGGCCTGCATCCGGAACGAATCGGCTACGGCGAACTCCCGGACGATTTTCTGCGCCTCTTCCAAAACCGGCGCCAGATCGAACGCGGTGATCGCCGCCGTCCGATCGCGCCGGGCGAATGGAATCGTCCACGCACACGAGCCAGCGCCGATGTCCAGAACGGTGGCGCTTTTCAGCGTCGAGCCGACGCCGAGGTGCTCCGCGACGGCGTCGGCCGGACCCAGGCTCAATGACATGATCATCCGCACGAGCTTCGGAAAGAACTCGCCGCCACTCTTCTCATCGTCGACGCTTTTGACCGGGCGTCCGGTCTTCAGCGCCTCGCGCAGCTGACCCCAGTCGTCCCACATCAACCGCGGATGCTCGGCGACCATGTCGGCGATCGACGTCTGTCGATCGCGGACTAGGAACGCGTCGGCGTCGGGGGCGAGCGCGTAACGGCCGCCCTGCTTCGTCAGCAGCTCGAGCGCGACGAGCGAGTCGAGCACCATTCGAGTGCCCCGACGGTCGGTGCCGGCGGCGGCGGCCACTGCGTCGGCCGTGGCGTGTCCGTGCGCGATGTGCGTGAAGAAGTCGTAGGCGGCCGCGCTCGACACGATTGCGGCGGGCCAGAGCCCGTGCGAAATCTGCATGATCCGATCGGGTGTCACCGAAGCTGTGGTCTGCACGTCAACCTCCTTGGACGCAAGGATCTTCTTTTTAGCGCGCTGGGTCGCGGAGATCAAGAGAGGGGCTGCCAGGATGCCGCAGTCGGCCAGCGCCACACGCGATCGTGCGGGCCGTTTCCGACACGGCCGATGAAGCCGTAACGCGACGTATGAGGCTCGGCTTCCGAATAGAAAGGCCTTACGGAGGGATGGCCGAGTGGTCGATGGCGGTGGTCTTGGCCATAATTCCCACATTTTGAAGCCTTCTTGAGTTCGAGCTGATAACCGATCGCGCCTTCGCCTTCACGGTTACTGGAAATCTCGGCGTGTTTTTCGCGCGTGCCTGACACTGCCCGCCACACTCGACTGCACTCGCGGCCAGTGATGCCCCACTCACGGAAGACATTGCATCGCCAGCATGTCGCTGTAAAGTGGCCACACATTGAGAGATAGCGGTGCGGGGCATGCCACTCTCGCCGGACACCGCTGGTCGCTTATCAGAATCCCAAGCTTCGCACTCCTGCGTTTCCCGGTAGTCGACACTCGCCATGACACTGCGCGTGACGTTCGGGCGAGGAGACATCGCGCGATGACGAGGATCCGACGCAGCAGGAGAACATGGAGCGGCCGTCGGACATCCAGGGCCTGATCGAGGCTGCCGATGGAGTGGGGAACTACGAACCAGAGGTTCTCGCGCAGGAGAAAATCACCATCCAGAAACGTACCCGAATCAAACTGCGCGATTTGAAGAAGAACGCCCCAGGTCACTGCGACTGCACTCCGGCGACGCCTCGCCCGCCGCTTCAGCGATACAATGGCAAGCGGGCAACGACTGCCTCGCGTCACAGCCGCGGTAACATGTGGAGTGACACTGCGTTCGGCTGAAGGCCGCTGGCCCAAAGGGAGATCGCACGATTCCGCCCGAAGACGAGGGCTGCGTAGCGAGCGTTCCGATCGAAAATCGCGAACGCTCAGATTACGCGAATCCCGGCGAGATTTTCACGCTCGGAGGGATCGCCGCCGCCGTCACTTACACGCTCGTGATCCGCCTGACGAGCTCGACGCCGACCGCCAACCCGATTGGGCTCGACAACATCGTCCGCGTGCGTTGACCGTCCTGACGTGCGCTGTGATCTGTTGAGCGCACCGCCCTTGTGGATTTCGGGGATGCCGTGGCAGGATGCGGGAGCTTGCCAGAGCCGCGGCAGCTGACACGGGATTGCGGCCACGAGAAGAGGATGACTCGCATGCGCCAGGCTCTTGCTGTCGTCATCGTGATCCACGCGTTGTCCGGTGCTGTGTACGCGCAGACGTCCGACGGCGGATTCGACAAATTGCTGTCGCCGTCGCTGGCGGCAACGGCGAAGGCGATGCACGCGACCATCCGGCGCGACCTCGCCGAGGCGGCCGAAGCGATGCCGGCCGAGGACTTCGCCTTCAAGCCTACGCCGGAGATCCGCAGCTTCGGGCAGCTCGTAGGCCATGTGATCAACGCGAACTTTTTCTTCTGCTCGCAGGCGAAGGGGGCCGCGATGCCGGCGACGACAAATTTCGAGCGCGTGGCGGAGAAGGCGGCGCTGATCAAAGGACTGACCGACGCGCTTGCCTACTGCGATGCGGTCTATGAATCGACGACCGACGCCGATTTCAATCAGGCTGTGACATTGAACGGCTTCCCAGGCATGAACCCGAAGACCGCGACGACCCGCGGCACGGTGCTGATGTTCAACACGACGCACAACAACGAGCACTACGGCAATATTGTCGTGTACCTGCGGCTCAAGGGGAAGGTTCCGCCGTCGACTGCTCGCGCGCAGACGCCGAAGAGACAGTAACGGCCAGAGAGCGGTCGACAATTTGCGGCACGCCTCGTCCTCGGAGAGGTGTCGTCGAATGTTGCTCTCGACCGCAAGCAGGGTTGGACCGTATGAGATCATCGGGCTGTTGGGCCGCCGCGGAATGCGGAATTCGCGGACCGTCCGTCCCGAGTGCGCGGGGCTCTCGCCGTCTATCTCCTACCTCGAAGGCGGGTTCGTAGCGCCTGACGTTGCGACAATCGCACAGCCGGCCACGGATACCGCGGTGTGAAATGACGATCATGCGAAACCGATTTCTCGTCTCCATTCTGGCGCTCGCTGTGGTTGGCCCAGTACTCGCGCAAGCTGACGAGGCGCTTGCCCGACAGCGCGCGAAGATCGACGCGCTCGACGCTCGCATTGTCGCGCTGCTGAACGAACGCGCCCGGGTCGTCCGGGAGGTCGGCCGCATCAAGCAGCAGGCCGGTCTTGCGATTGCCGATCCAAAGCGCGCCGAGGAAGTACTGCAGCGGATAGCGTCGAAAAATCGCGGCCCGCTGCCGAATGAGAATCTGCGCCGGATCTACGAGCGGATCATCGCGGAGATGACGGCCTTCGAAGCGTCAGGCATCTTGTCGAAGTGATGATTCGGTGGCGTCCAGCGTCTGCGGGTTGCCGTCTCGAATTCCGAATAAAATGCAGCTTTGGAGGGATGGCCGAGTGGTCGATGGCGGTGGTCTTGAAAACCACTGAACGGGAAACCGTTCCGGGGGTTCGAATCCCTCTCCCTCCGCCATAATTCTGCGAGATGCGCGCGTCATTGCGTTGGACCACATTCGTCGTTGCCCTGTTGTTAGCATCGCGCCTTGCGTATAACCAGGAGCACCAGCACGGAGCAGCGCGTGGTGAAAAAGTCGGAACGGTGGCGTTCGCGACCTCGTGCAAACCCGCCGCGCGGCCGGTGTTGAATCGCGCCGTCGCGCTGCTCCACTCGTTCGAGTTCGGCCGCTCGATCGATGCGTTCAACGCGGTGCTTGCTGTTGACAAGTCGTGCGCCATGGCCGAATGGGGCATCGCGCTCAGCCAGTGGGGCAACCCATTCGCTCCGGGGATCAAATCCAACGCGCAGGTGCAGGCGGGACTTGAGGCGATTCGTCGCGCGCGTGCTCTGGGCGCCGCGACCGATCGCGAACGCGGGTTCATCGACGCCGCTGCGAAGCTGTACGAGGACGCGGGGCGCGTGCCGCAGCCTGCTCGTGTCAATGCGTACCGCGACGCGATGGGGACGCTGGCAGCAAGATATCCCGACGATGACGAAGCCGCCATCTTCCACGCGCTTGCTATTGCCATCGCGGCAGATCCGGCTGACAAATCGTACGCCGAGCAGTTGAAAGCGGGCGAGATTCTCGAGAGCCGCTTTGCCAAACGCCACGACCATCCCGGGCTGGCGCACTACATCATTCACGCGTACGATGTCCCGCCGCTTGCCGACCGCGCGCTGGAAGCCGCGCGCCAGTACGCGACGATTGCTCCATCAGCGCCGCACGCGCTGCACATGCCGTCGCACACCTTCACGCGGGCGGGATTCTGGCAGGAGTCGATCGATACGAACATCAAGTCGGCTGCGTCGGCGCGACGCGACGGAGCCGTTGGAGAAGAGCTCCACGCCAGCGACTACGAGGTGTACGCGTATCTGCAGACCGGGCAGGACCGCGCCGCGCGCCGTATCGTCGACGCGTTGCCCGAAATGGTTCGCCGGTATAACCCGAATGTCATCACAGGCGCGGCGCCGCCGGCAGCGGCATACTTCGCGATCGCAGCGATCCCCGCGCGTTATGCCCTCGAGCGCGGCGCGTGGAGCAACGCCGTGTCACTCGATCCCCGTGCGACCAACTTTCCTTACACAGAGGCGATGACGCATTTCGCCAGGGCTCTCGGCGCTGGCCGCGTCGGACAGCCCGAAGTCGTCCGTGCGTCGGTGGAGGCGCTGCTGCGCATTCGCGATCGATTGACGGCCGCGGGCGAAGCCTATTGGGCCGAACAAGTGGACATTCAGCGGCGCGGCGCGACAGCGTGGCTTGCGTTCGCAGAGGGGCGAAAGACCGACGCGCTCGCCGAGATGCGAACCGCCGCCGACCGCGAGGATGCTACGGAAAAAAGCGCGGTCACGCCCGGCCCGCTCGCGCCAGCCCGCGAGATGCTGGGCGAAATGTTGCTGGAAACTGGCTCGCCGGCCGCCGCGCTCGAGGAATTCGAGGCGACGGTGCGCAGAGAACCGAACAGGTTCCGCGCCGTTGCCGGCGCTGCGCGTGCCGCCGCGGCAGCTGGCAATCGTCGGGCGGCAGCCAGCCACTACGCCCGCTTGCTCGCGATCTGCGCGCGGGCCGATCGGCCGGGACGTACGGAGCTGATGGAGGGGCGCCGGGTCACAGCCCGTGGCTCAGCGCCGCGCGATTACTGAAGCCAGTCGATAATGACCGCAGCCCGAGCACGTCGTCGAGCGCGTGTTCGGTTTCGGTTGCTCGAAGTCAACGGTCGCAACGATAATCCCGCGACGCGCAAGAGGAGGAAGACCAATGCGCACGAAACTCGCGCTCGTGATCGCGTGTGCTGCTCTCGTTGTCACGCCCGCGCCAGCGGCATCCACTCAAAGCACGCCACCCGATCGGACTGCGGACACGGCAGCGATTCGCAAGCAGATCGAGGACATCTGTCAGGCGTTCGTCGACAAGGATCGGCGGAAGCTGACCGAGACGCACGGCAAGGACTGGCGCGGGTTCACGCCGTGGTCGGACCATGTGATTCGCGGGCTCGACGGGTACATGAACGAGGCGACGTTCGAGCCGGGGACGCCGAAGGGTCAGGGAATGGTCGGTTATCGCCTGTCGGACTTCGACGTCGTGTTCTACGGCGACACCGCGGTAGCGTCGTTCGTTCTGGATTCCGCCGTCGTGTACGGCACGGAGAGACGCGCGCAGAAGCTCACGATCCTCGACATGTTCCACAAAGGGCCGTCCGGTTGGATTCAGGTCGCGTCGAATACGTCGCTGCATCCCGAGGAAATGAGCCGACAGACCTCCAGTCTTAGACAGCTGGGCGATGGCGAGCGCAAAGCGCTGCTCACGGCCCGTGAGGCGGTGTGGCGCGCCTGGTTCGCCGGCGACACGGACGGCCTCACGAAGCTCGTGCCGCCCGAGCTGATCACGATCGATCCGGGCAGCGACGCTTTCGGCACGCGCGCATCGAATCTCGAGAAGTCGCGCGGATTCGCCGCGTCGGGCGCGAAGCTCACGCGGCTGGTGTTCCCGCGCACCGAGGTCCAGGCCTACGGCAGCACGGCCGTTCTCTACACGACTTACGAGATGGATCTGCTCGCCGGAGGACGAACGAACACCGAGCGTGGTGTCGCCACCGAAGTGTTCGTCAATCAGAACGGGCGGTGGCTAAACACGGGCTGGCAGCTGGCGCCGCTTCCGGCCGCGCCCAAGGCACCATAGCGCGATCTCGGCTGACCAGCAGCCGATTCAAATTTCGGCCGTGCTCCGACCGGACCGTGAAAGCCTTACACGATAGGCCGTCCACGATGCACCTGCCTGTCATCGAACCGATCGTTGGCGCAGTTGGTGGAGACCGAGAAGACGGGTCCTTCGTGGCATTGGCGCGACGGTCTGCGCAGCAGTGTCCATCGCGGCGTCGCTGCTCGCGCGACCGACGGCGAGGCGTCACGCCGAAGCCACGCATTGGCGGAGGCCGACGTCAGCCCTACTGGGGTTTCTTGACCATCGATTTCAACGCGAGGTTTCGAATCAGCCGGTGCAGGTAGTTGGGATGGAGCCCGAGCAGCCGCGCCGCCGCATTGTAGTTGCCCCCGGCCGCACTGCAGGCTTTGACGATCAACTCCTTCTTGGCCTGATTGATCGCCGCGTGAAAGTGCGCGACGGTCACCTCGCCGCCGTGCGCCGGAGAGGCGACGTGAGGCCCAGCCTCGATCATCGCTTCCGGAAGATCCTCCGGCACGATTACGTCCGAGGAGCCCAGCACCACTGCGCGCTCGATCGCGTTCTCCAGCTCGCGCACGTTGCCCGGCCACTCGTACGCGGTCAGACACGCGAGCGCACCCGCTGATACACCGGTCACTGTCCGGTTGACCTTGGCCGCATGCCGCCGTGTGAAGTAGTTCGCGAGGAGTGAAATGTCGTCGGGCCGATCCCGGAGCGGCGGCACTTCGAGCGACACGACGTTGAGCCGGTAGTAGAGATCTCTCCGGAAGGCCCCCTCGGCAATCGCGCGTTCTACGTCGCGGTTCGTCGCCGCAAGGAGCCGAAAATCTACTCGAATGGGCCGCGTGCCGCCGACGCGCTCGAACTCCCGCTCCTGGAGCACCCGCAGCATCTTCGCCTGCAACGCCGGCGACAGTTCCGCGATTTCGTCGAGAAACACCGTTCCGCCTTCCGCCGTCTCGAGCTTTCCCTTCTTCAGAGCGATCGCACCGGTGAACGCTCCCTTTTCGTGGCCGAACAGCTCGGCCTCGAGCAGCGTTTCGGCGATGGCAGCGCAGTTGATCGCCACAAACGGCCGATCGGCTCTCGCGCTGTTGCCGTGAATGGCGCGTGCCACCAGCTCTTTTCCCGTACCGCTCTCGCCGGTGATGAGGACCGTTGAATCGGTTGGTGCGACGCGTCCGATGCGGCGATACAGCGACTGCATCGTGGAGCTCTGTCCGATCATCTGGTGCCTGACCTCGAGCTCTGATTGCAGCCGCCTGTTTTCGGTAGCGAGCGCCTCCGCGTGCCGCTCGTATCCGAGCGCCGTCGCCGCGACAGCCGCGATGGACATCAGAAGCCGGAGCCGACCGAGATCGTCGGGCCCGCACGGCGCATCCGATTCCAGGTAGATCGCTCCGAGTAACTTGTTGAACGCCAGCAGCGGGGCGGCAAGCACGGAAGGGCCGCCCTGCGGACCGGTCGTCATGACGCCCACCGCCTCGTGCAGCACGCGATCGAGCACCAGCTTGCTGACGGCCAGCGGTCGCGAACCCGCCGCCTGCCGGTCCCATCCCACCGCCGGGATGACCTCTGAATCTGAATCATTGACGAGAATCAAGGTCCCGCGATCGGCGGGGACAATGTCGGCAACGAGCGCGACGAGCGGCTGCTCGAGTGCAACAAGGCCCCGGATCGAGGCGATCGCGGCGCTCACACGCATGAGACCGGCGAGATCACGCTCCAGTCGCTCCGGCGACGCATCCCGCGCGGGCGGCCCGGTCAGAAATGCGTCTTCACGACGCATCACGATCATCGACCGTTCGGCGACCGGCTCGTCGGTAACACGCACTGCGCCTCCCGGCGTCGCCGGCGCGAACGTGAGCACGAATGTCGAGCTCCCGATTCGGATCCGGTCGCCGGCTTCGAGCGTCCGCTCCGCCGCAGGCAGGCCGTTGACAAAGGTGGGGTTCGCACCGTCGACGTCGCGAATGCTCACCTGGCCGTCGCGGTTCACCACCGTGCAGTGGCGAGGCGACACCGACGCATCCGGCAGCACGATGGAGTTCGACGAATCGCGGCCAACGCTGATCTCGCGGCGGTCAAGCGGAAACCGAGCGCCACGGCCCGGTCCGGCGGTAGCGACCAGGGTGGGAATCATGCTCCGTCCTTCTTATACGCGATATCGGTCCCACGTTCCGACTGTTCCAGATGTCGCACAAACGAAGCTCATCCGGCACCGCGCCGCACTATCCGATTGAGTGATCTATCGGTTTGGATAGTGCTCGCGCCAGCCGATCCGGCCCTGAGCGTGCCGGCGCGCTTCCTCGCACACTCCTCCAATCGTCCTTCAAATCAGCAACTTGGCGGGCAGAGCCGGGTCCTGTTTGGCGTCCACTCGAGTCGGTACCGAGGTTGCTCAAGGCGTGCGCAACCTGACTGTCACCGCACGACTCGGATCTTGAAGAGGATTTATGAGGTCCAAGTATTTCTCGTTGCTGCTGCTGCTGGCACTGGCCGCTCCGGGACAGGGATGCGCGAAGACATCGGCTGCTGCCGCATCCCAGGCGCCGCCGCCGGAAGCCATCAACTTCCTCAGCATCTTCGTCGACCCGGAGACATCAGTGGCCGATACGCGGCTGAGACGGTTCCTCGAGCGTGCGGTCGATGCCGGTTCCTCGTCGGAGTCGGAGCAAAGCGTCACGCGGTTCACGCAGCAGACGATGCCCTACGCCGACGTGATCCGTGCGTTCGCCGAGGCCGACCCGGGCAGGGCCTACCTCGCGCGAATCACGCCATACGCGTACGTTGCGGCAGAAATGCTCGGCGCGCGGTTGAACATCCTCGCGGTCTACAAGAGCGCGGCGACCAACGCCACGACTTACAACTCGTACTTCGTGATGCGCAAAGACCGATTCGAGAGGTACACGCAGCGGAAGGCTTCCGAAGCGAGGCTACAGGATATCGAAACCTATCTCGCGAGTTTCAAGGGAGCGCCGGCGCGATTCATCTACCACGACCGCTTCAGCACATCGAGCTACTTCATGCCGTCGCTCTACTTCAAGGAGCACGGCATCTACGCGATGAGTCATTCGGCCTGCGGACATCTCATCCCGATTCAGGTCGAACAGGTCGGGTCTTCGAGCAGCGACCTCGTCAGCCGAATCGCCGAAGAGCGCAACGCGGACTTGGCGGCCGTCTGGGACGGGACCAAGAAAAAATTCGAGAAGCGGGACGATCTGCTTTTCGTCAAGATTCCCACGCCGGTGCCGAACGACTTTCTAGTCGCATCCGGAGTGAGTAAGAGAACCGAGCGCCTCATCGTCAAGGCGATCGCGAACGAGCCCGCCGCAAACCGCCCGTGCACGAACCTGGAGCCGCCGCCCTCCTGGTCGAGCAGGACCGCGCAAACCCACGGGCGGACGCGATGCAGCGACCTGGACGAGACACTGCGGCCCGGAGACGACTTCGACGGATGGTACGTCTGGAACAGCAACGACAGTGAAGTGACCGACGTGGCGAGAGAAGCGCTTGCGCGGCTGCGCCTGGATGGGCGTCAGCAACCCAGCCCGGTCGTCGTGCGGGTGGAGGGCAATCGCACGAACCTCGACGAGGCGGGTGCCCGCCTCATGAGCGAGTACGTCAACGCGGCCAGAGAAGCCGTCCGCCTGTCCGGAACCGAATTCGTCCTCGAGGATCCGGATCTGCACAAACGCATCGACATGACCTGGACGCTCGAGTCGACACACGACGGCGCCCTGAAGCTCACGACGAGGCTCGACTCCGCGTTCAGCAAGTCCGACGACCCGCTGTATCTCAGCTTCGTCGACACGAACGATCTTCCGCGGCGGATCGCCGACCTGGTGCGGTCGCGCATGCGCCGCATCCGGTATGTGTGGCCGTACGAGCAGAAATATCCGGCGGTCATGCGCGATCTCGATTTCACGCCAGATCGGCACGCCCTCGTACAGAGGATCAGCTGGCACGATCCGGCCCGTAACGAGTACGAGGAGGACACGCCGTTCGATGCGGAAATCCTGAACAACACCGATTTCAGCAAGCTGCGCCTGAGCGACGAGAGCAGGTTCCCGCGTAATCCGGACGGCACGTTCAACTTCGATCCGATGAGCAACGTCGCGTATCGCGTCATCATCCCGAGAGAGCCGCAGCCGGGGCGCCTCTGGTCGGTGCTGCCCGAGTGCTTCATCGGCCTGTTCGTGCTTGCGTGCGCAGGCCTCGTGATCGACCTGCGCCGGCAGCAGCCGCCGCCGAAGGGACTTCACCAGACGTATCAGCGGATGGTCGAGACCTATCATCAGCCGTGGCGCGCGCAGGAGATCGAAGAAGGAGAGATTCTCTGGTGCGACGCCAAGTACATCGACGAGTTCGTGAAGGAGCTCAAGACCGCGGGGTCCGTGCTCGATCTCGTTCAGGCCGGCGGGTTCGATTTCAACTTCGGACCGATTCCCGTGAGATTCTCGATTTTCATGAAAATGGCGTCGCGGCTGTTGAAACGCCGGCCGCAGCTCTCGTCGGAGCTCGTCGAGTCGTCGGGCGGCGGCAGCGTGGCGGCCCTCGATACGCTGATTCAGTTCCTGGTGCACCGCCGCCGGCTGTCGCCCTTCATCGGATTCCCCGAGGCTGCCAGCGGCGCGTCGATGCCGCCCGCGTGGCCGATCGAATGGGAGGCGCTCAACGACATCGCGACGCGTCATTTCCAGCGACTGGGGATCTGCGACAAGCGCGTGGACGCGAATTTCGGCCAGAACAGCAGCGCGCTGTCGCCGGTGGTCTCGCAGCACTTCCGAGGCGTCATCAAGAAGGCGACGCGCGACGCGAGCCTGTTCCGTCAGACATGGACTGTTGCCGAGCCGGACAAGCCGGCCCGGCTGGTGCACGAGGCGGAACTGCGATCGGCGCTGCTGCTGTCCGGTCCGAACGGTTCGGCTCCCGCCAGCCGGGTTCAGGTTGAAGCGAACCTGCCGGCCGGCGCTGTGCTGTCCACGAATTCGTCCGAGCCCACGGTAACCGCGTGGGTGTTCGGCAAGGTGCTCCACTGGTCGGTGGAAAAGGGCGTTCTCTCGCTGCAGGTCAGACCTATGGCGATCCTGAGGGATTATGATCACCAACACTAAATCCGGACTTGTACTGCTTCTGCTGCTGGTGTTCACGGCCAACCTCGTGGAGACGTCGTGGGAGACGTCGCTGCACGGCAATACACCGGTGTCCGCCGCGGACTACAAGGGCGCATACGCCGTGAAACAGTTCGAGCGCGGGCTTGTCAGCTTCGAGTTTCACGACAAGACGTCCAGACCGGCGATGTATGCGTACGCCACGGCGTACTTCGTGCTGTTTCCGCTGCTGGCGATCGGCCTTGCAATTACGCTGATGCGGCGCGCCGAACTGCCGCCGTTCCGCGTACTCTGCCTCGCTGTCGCCGCCGATTACCTCGTGAGCCTGCCGTGGTTTCTGCTGTACCCGGTGCCGGAGCGCTGGGCGTACCCCGAGTCGTCTGCGATTCTCCAGTCGGACCTCTGGTCCTCGAAGTTCATCGACTCGATCCGGCCGCTGAGCGGGATCAATAACTCGTTTCCGAGCACCCACGTCTCCCTCACCGTCATCATGGTCGCCGTTGCCTGGCTGTTTCACGTTCGGTTTCGCAGCACGCTGACCGCACTGGGGATGCTTGTCATCGTTTCGACGTTTGCGCTCGGTATTCACTGGGTCGCCGACATTATCGCGGGTGCGATCGTGGGCGT
>JBKPDW010000439.1:0-7811 GCA_046728115.1 Acidobacteriota bacterium
CTACACAGGTTGCAGGTCGTCGGCAGCGTCAGATGTGTATAAGAGACAGGGAGGGAACAGATCCACACGGAGAAACGAAGAAACAGAGACGAACGGAAAAGAGCGCAGGCTGTGGTTGACTTCGACACCTCCGCGACCTCCCGACTAGAACCGCAACCTCGCGGTAATTGTCATCGTCCGCATCGGCTTCGCCGACAGCACCTCGCCAAAGGTCGGCGAGTTGATGTTGGTATCTACGGCCGCCCATTGCACCGTGTTGAGCAGATTGAGGGCGTTCACCTGCAGCGTCAGGGACCGGGTCGCGCCGATGCGAATATCGCGTTGGAAAAGACCGTTCAGCTGGCGCACGCCTGGACCGACGATCATGTTGCGCGACGAGTCGCCGAACTGCCCCGGCTCGGGAATCGAGAACGCGGCGGTGTTGAAGAACTCGTCAACAGTAGGATCGCTGATGGAGATCGGCATGCCGTTGTAGTTCGCCCTGAGAGATCCGTTGACGCCGCGCAGCAGATCGCTCGCGGCGCCGAGGACACGAGCGGTCACCGGTGTGCCCGACTGCAGCGTCAACGTGAACTGGGCCGACCACTCCCCGAACAGACTGGCGAGTGTGCGCCATCCTTCAGCCAGTGCCTGTTCGGTCCCCACGGCAGTTCGACATATACATTGCCCGACAGTTGATGGCGGCGGTCGAAGCTGGATGTGGCCCATTCCGCATCCAAATCCTTGTCGTTCTGCGCAACGACAGGACCGCCGGCGCCGAGCGACGATGCGTCGTCCATCGCCTTTCCGATCGCGTACGAGAGCCCTCCGCTCCAACCTCGAGCCAGCCGACGACGCACCTGCAAGGTCGCGGCATTCATGATCGAGCGGCCGCCCGACGACTCCCAGATGAACGGCTGGTTGCCGACGATCAATCCGCTCGTGCCAAACACAGGCGCGCGAAGGATGTCCAGATCGGTGCCCTTGATGCCGGTGTAGCCTGCCTGTAGCAGCCAGTCCTGGGTCACGTTGCGGGTGATCGTTGCATTCCAGGTTTGAATCATGCCGAGCGCGTAGTCGCGATCGACCCCCCAGTTGTTCGTGGTGGCGGGCAGCGGCGACAACAACGCATCCGCCAGCGTGAGCGGCGCAGCGTCCGTGGCGGCGATGGTCTCCGTCTCCGCGAACGGCGGTTGGCCCGAAAGCTGGCGGGCGATCGATGCGTACGATCCGCTGTTGTACGTAATCCCGTACCCTCCGCGCACAATCGTGTTCGGACGCACCCGATAGGCAAACCCGAGCCGTGGCGCGACGTTGTTCGCGTCGGTGTTCAGCAGCGCCAACGGGAACGCGCCGCTGAACGGGCCGATGGCGCCCGGCAGCACGGGCACAACCTCCCCGAAGTCGGGCGTCACGTCCAGATTGGCCATGCGCTGATTAATCTCGACGTACGGCTGCGCCAGCTCGTATCGCAGCCCCAGGTTGACCGTCAGCTTCGAATTCAGCTGCCTGTTGTCTTCCGCGAAGAGATCGAAGCCGTGCTGCCGGAGCTGGCTCGTTCCGCCGACCTGGAGTGACGCCTGTTGCGGAAATCCAAGGAGGAAGTCCGCGAAGTCAGCGCCCGTGGCGCCATGCGGAATGCCGCCTCCGGACGAATAGCGCCCGGTGAACGTGAAGCTGCCGCGAGCGTTGGCGTTGATCGCGGCATCCGATCGATCGAGCCGAAAGTCTCCGCCCATTCGAAGCTGGTGTGTCGGACTTGGATGAATCCAGGCGTAGCCGGCGGTCAGCCTGTTGTCGGATCGACGCGTCGCCGCCGCGCTTCGTGCGCTGCTGAAATCCGTGAAGCTCAGATTCGGTACACCCCAGTTGAGCGGGTCGATTGCTACATCGGGTGGATAACCGATTCCGGCCAGCGCCGCGACGTTCTCCTGGTTTGCAAACGCGTTAGTCGTGTCGACCGCGGCATGCGTCAGGTTGAACGTGATGTTGTGAATCGAGCGATTCCGCCGGACGTTCAATGAGATCGGCGCGCTGACGGTGGTGTTGCTGGTCTCGTAGCCAAGATCGGGAAAGACGTTCGGCGATTCCGTCACGCTATGACGGTATTGCACTTGAGCGTTGAGGACGATGTTCGTGCCGCGGCCGCTGCCAAAACCTGGCGCGCCCGGACCGCCCGGCCGACCGCCTCCTCCGCCAACGGCGCCGCGTCCGCCGAAGCCGGCGCCGCCGCCCCTGCCTGCGCCTCCCCCTCCTCCCTGTGGCTGCGGCATTGTCGGCGACAGGTTCTGCGTGAATCGTGCGCTGAAAGCCTCCGACGTGGTCCGCGCAACCGTCGAGACGTGATAGTTCTGCGTCGTGCCCGCGAGATTCGGCGCGGGAATGAACGGCAACAGCGCCGACGCCGACGGATCGATGCGGCTCGCGGGGATCCGATTACCGGGGAATGCCTGGCCCGTGAGCGGATCCATCAGCTGGATCGGGCCGGCGGAGAAATCGCCGCTTCGCTGTGCGTCGGTCGGAACCGTGGCGTACTGATCGAAGACGCTGTTCGACTGTGAGCCGGTGTAGTTGACCTGGAAATTCGTTCGCCGGTTTGTGTCCTCGTAGATTCCTGGAATCCTCAAGGGACCGCCGAACGTCGCCCCGAAGTTGTTTCGCGCGAACTGCGGCTGGTCCACTGGCACGTCGGGGCGCAACTGAAACGGAGGGCTGTCCAGCACCGATCCGCCGAACGTGTACGTGGCACTCCCCTGATACGGGCGCTGCCCACGCGCGCCCCGACCGGCGAGCACGAATCCACCTCGGCCGCCGGGGCCGCCGCCGCGGCCGAAGGGACCAGCAAAGCCGCCGCGGCCGTCACCGCCGGGCGCGCCGTTGAAGCCGCCACGTCCCGGGAAGCCGCCCTCTGGCGCACCAAAACCCTCCGCGAATTGTCCGGTTGTCGGATCGAGCTGTCCCAAATTGATCAGTTGAGACCGATCGTCCATCAGACCGCGATCGAGCCGCGCCAGGCCGTTGCTGCCGTTGATCGCAATCGCTTCGGCCTGAACGTTTTCGACAGAGAAGCCCTGCGGCAACAGGCGCGACACCTCGTCGGATTCCTCGCTCGGCGTGACCTCGAGCGCCGCCGCACTTCCCGATGCGCCCGGTTGAACGTTGAGGGCCTGGAACCGAGGGCCGGTTGTTCGGCGCTCGGCGGTTGCCTCCGAACGAGATTCGAGCGCCAGTTGAAAATCAAGGCTCTGGTCGCAGGGTGGCTCCGCCAGAGTCAACGAGCGTTCGACGCCGACGAAACCGGTGAACTCAGCAGAGACGCGGTACGTCGCGTTGGGAGCAAACAGAATCGTGTAGGTGCCGTCGACATCCGTCGACGTCGCGGCTCGAAGCGCGTCCCCGACGTACACCAGGATCGACACGCCCGGCAGCGCGACACTGCCGCTCGTGGCATGTCCGGTGACTCGACAACGCGGCGCAGCAACAGACGGCGCGGCTGGCTGCGGAACCTGCGCGTACAGCGTCACGCCCAACAGCACGACGGCCCACGACGCCGCGTTCAAACTGGAACGCACTCTCTTCGTATTACGACACGTCCCAAGGCCGGCGACGACGCGACACAGAATTTTCTCATTTGAACTGCGCAAGCGCCGCGAGGTCCGGCTTGTTCGGTGTTAGGCTCGAAGGTGGCGGCGAGTCTCAGATTCTCGGCGAGCGCTCTTACCCGTCACTGAGCGACATTCCGGATGGCGTCGGTATCGTAGATGTGTTCCGGCGTCCCGAGGACGCGCCGGCGATCGCCGACGAAGCAGTGACCATCTGCGCGAAAGCGCTCTGGTTTCAGACCGGCATTGTCAGCGAAGAGGCGGCCGCGCGCGCGAGGGCGGGCGGTCTGATCGTGGTGATGGACGCGTGCCTGGGGGCGATGCACACGCTGCTGCGCGTTGCGCCGAAATCCTGACTCGTCACGTCTTCGTTCTAACTTCTGACTTCTGCCTTCTGACTTCTGCCTTCTGACTTCTGACTTTCCATCGCGTGCTCGAGCTTCGTCACGAGCGCGTCGAGCTGATCGACGACCGCCCGCACCGTCTCGGGCTTGCTGAGATCGACTCCTGCCCGCTGCAGGAGCGGCATCGGATGATCGCTGCCGCCGGACTTGAGGAGCGTCAGATACCGGTCGATGGCCGCCGCCCGATCGGCAGACGAGCCGGTCGTCAGCTGGCGCATCAGTTGTGCGCTCGATGCGAAGCACGTCGCGTACTGGTAGACGTAGTACGGCGTGCTGTAGAAGTGCGGGATTCGCGCCCATGTGACGCGCGATAGCTCGTCGTAGTCGAGTGCGTCACCGTAGTATGTCTTCAGCAGGTTGAAGTAGATCTCGCTGAGCGTGTCCGCCGTGACCGGTTGACCTGTCTCGACCATACGGTGTGCCTGCAGCTCGTAATCCGCAAACAGCACCTGCGTGTAGAACGTGCCGACGATGCCGTCGATCGCGTGCTGAAGCAGCACGATGCGCTCGCGATCGTCGCTGGCGTGCTCGAGCATGTAATCGAGGAACAGCGCCTCGTTGAGCGTCGACGGCACCTCTGCTACGAAGATGGTGTAGGCCGAATATACGAACGGCTGATGGGCGTTCGACAGCAGCGTATGCATCGAATGTCCCATCTCGTGCGCGAGTGTGAACACGGCGTCGAGCGTGTCGTTGTAATTGAGCAGCATGTACGGATGGACGCCGTACACCGGCGCGGAATAGGCACCGCTCCGCTTGCCTGGATTCTCGTACACGTCGATCCAGTCTCCGAAGAGCACTTCGCGCAGTTGCGTGCGATAGTCGGACCCAAGCGGCTCGACGGACGCCGGCAACCACTCGAGAACCTGCTCGTACGGATACTTACGATCGAAATCGACCAGCGGGATCGTAGTGTCGTACGAGTGATAGGTGTCGAGGCCGAGCACGCGTTTACGAAGGCGATGATAGCGGCGAAGCGGCTCGGTTCCGGCCTTGGTCGTCGAGAGCAGGTTCTCGACGACGCTGGTCGGGATGTTGTTGCCGTGGAGCGCTGCATCGAGCGTCGTCGCGTAGTCGCGCGCCTGGGCGTGGAACCAGTCGCGCTGCAAAACGCCGCTGTACAGCGACGCGTACGTGTTGACGTTCGCCGCGAAGAGCCGGTGATACGCCTCGAATGCAGCGGCGCGATCGGCCTGATGTCGATTCGTGGCCAAAATCGCACGATATTGGCCGAAAGTCAGGGTGACCTCTGGCCCCGCCGAGAGCTTGATCGCCGGATGCTTGATGTCGGCCGTCGACAAAGCTGCGTAGGCGTCGTGCGGTGACGTCGAAAACCGGCTCGACAGCGACAGCAGGTGTTCCCCCTTGTCGTCGAGCACGTGTTCCTGCTGACGGTACAGATCTTCGATGGCGAACCGATAGACGGCGAGCTCGGGATTCGCGTCCAGCCACTCCTGTACCGTGGGGAGCGGAATCTGGAGCAGCTCGGGATTGAACCACGCAGAGGCCTGACTCGCCTTGGCAAAGAGGATCTGCACCTGCTGGCGCCGCGCGTTGATCGTGTTGTCGCGCTGATCTTCGTCGTACTTCAAGCCCGCGAAGTACCACACCTTGTAGGTGAGCTGTCCGATATCGTCGGACAGTTTCATCGCCGCGAGCAGCGCATCGGGGCCTTTCGCGAGCGTGCCCTGCAGAGCGCCGTAGGCGGCGATGCGTGTTTCCAGCTCGCGGTAGGCAGCCTCCCACTCAGGCCAGCCAGCGAAGATGTGGGTGAGATTCCATTTGAAGCGGGCGGGGATACCGGCCCGTTCCCGCAGTGGAGGTGCGGCCGGGGCCTCGGCTTGAGCGACAGAGTCCATTCAGACAGGATATCGCAGGTCCATCATTCCGACAGGACCCACTTGCACAGTTCTTCGTCGGATGTGAATCGACGCCAGACATTCCATGCAACCGTCGATGTTCTGGCGCCAAGGCTTGGCGAGACTCGCCGAGGCTCGTCTCACGTTGCGGCGAGCGTATGTAGACAGGCTCGCGCTACGTACCTATTCGCCTGAAAGGCTCGCGCTGCAACAATCGCGAGGATCAGCGCGACCTGCGTCACTGATTGGTCGTCCGGTTCGCGCGCAGAAAGTCGCGGACGAGTGCGTTGAATTCGTCGGCGCGCTCGAGCTGCGGCATGTGGCCGCAGTTGTCGATGATCACTTTTGAGCGCCAGGAATCGTGCGCTCGAGGCGATCGGCACCGGCCGGATTGGCCAGCTCGTCGTACTTGCCCCACACGACGAGCGTGGGCGCCTTCACCGACCGCACCTCCTGCTCGGTCAGGCTCCCGCGCTCGCCTGCTTCCTGCATCTTCGTAATCGTGAACGCCGATCGCAAACGCATCGCGAGCTGCTCGTCGACCATCTTGTCGGTTACCAGGCTCTTGTCGTGGAACAGGATGCGAAAGAATTCGCGCGTTTCTTCCCGTGTGACGCCGTTTTGCAGCTGCCGACGCCGGAGGGCCTCGGGCGTGGGCGCGCTTGGCGGGGTGTTACCGGAGTGAAACCCGCCTCCATCGGCGAGCACGATGCGATCCACCAGCTCGGGATACTTGGCTGCCGTATAAAGGGCAACACCGGCGCCCATTGAATTGCCGACGAGCGACGCCTTGGGAACACCGACCGATTTGAGAAAGCCGACGAGGAACTCGGCGAGCATGCCCGTGTGATAGTTCGCCAGCGGCTTGTCGGACTGACCGAATCCGATCTGATCGAGCGCGAACACATGAAAATCGCGTGCGAGCGCGTCGATGTTCGGACGCCAGCGCGATCCATCGCCGCCCAGTCCGTGCAGCAGGACGACCGGCGCGCCACGACCCGCCTCCAGGTAGTGCAGCTTGAACCCCAGCACGGTTGTCTCCCTGGCCGATGCGGTCTGCCGCGGCTGAGCCGCCAGCGGGACGAACGACGCGACGACTGCGACGATCAACAGGTGTTTCTTCATAGCCGCGAATTATAAATGCACGTTTGGCCTGAAGCGTTCGCGCAGTGGGATCGCCGTATCACGAACCTCTTGCGTCGAACTCGTCGCCCAAGGATGCGCCGGGCCAACCGAGGTCGTAGCGCGAAGGCTTTAAGCGGAGCGACCGCGTGTTCTACAATCGCCCCTGGATGCATTCCGCCCGTCTCGTCCTCCTGCTGAGCGCCGCCGTTGCCTGCAGCGGCTGTTTCCACATGACCACGGTTCTCAAGGCGAACGGCGATGGCAGCGGCACGATCGAGCACACGATGCTGTTCACGACGGCTGCCGTGAACCAGCTGAAGCAGCTGGCCATGTTCAGAGGCGGCAACGGCCAGGACTTCGATCCGCTTTCCGAACAGCAGGCGCGCGACATGGCGACGGTGATCGGGCAGGGCGTCACGTATGTCTCATCGACGCCGGTCGCGACGGCGATCGGTCAGGGCCGCGAGGCCCTGTACGCTTTCAGCGATGTCAACCAGCTGAAGATTGCGACTCAGCCACCCACACCTGCCGGCGTGACGGTGCGACCGCCCGGCTCGAGCGCCGACGCCGAAAGCGTGAGCTTTTCGCTGACCCGCGAAGCCAACGGCAATGCGGTGCTGCACATCCATGTCCCGGAACCCAACTGGCTCAGCGCCGTCGGGTCGGCCAGCGCGTCCGGTCAGCTGGCGATGATCAAGACACTGCTGGCCGGCGCACAGATTCAGATCGCCGTCGAGCCGGCGGGAACGCTCGTCGGCACCAGCAGCACGTATGCCGACAGCCGGCGCGTTACCCTGCTGGAGCTGGATCTGGATGAAATGATGCGGGACGACACGCTGCTG
>JBKPDW010000440.1:0-16898 GCA_046728115.1 Acidobacteriota bacterium
GAGCTGTATCAACAGGCGTTCGCGGAAGGCAAACTCAACGTTTTCGGTCAGAACACGATCGCCGTCGAGGCCGAAGGGGAACACGCGGCGCAGGGAGGCGCCATCGCGCACTCCGTCTGCGGGAAACGCGTCGTCAACTACACATCGGGTCAGGGAGTCGTCTACGGGGTCGAGCAGTATTACCACGCCCCCGGCAAGTGCTCGACGATGGTGCTCGAAGTGGCCGCACGAGCGCTCACCAAGCATGCCCTGAACGTGCACTGCGGTCACGACGATGTTTACGGCGCGCTCGACACGGGCTGGATCATCGTCTTCGGGAAGGACGCCCAGCAGGCGGCCGACCAGGCGCTGATCCTGCGGCGCGTCACGGAACTCAGTCTCACGCCGGGAATGAACGTGATGGACGGCTTCCTCACGTCCCATCTCGAGCGGACGTTTTACAAGCACGAGTCGGCGCTGATTCGCGAGTACCTCGGCGCGCCAGACGATTTGATCGATTGCCCGACGGAGAGCCAGCGTAAGCTGTTCGGCCCGAAACGACGCCGCGTGCCGCGCATGATCGACCTCACGAACCCCGTGCTCCTGGGTCCGGTTCAGAACCAGGAACACTACATGCAGGGCGTCGTGGCGCGCCGCGACAACTTCACCGAGCCGATTCTCGAGTTCTTCGAGGCCGCATACGAGGACTTCGGAACCCTGACTGGCCGCCACTACGGTCTGGTGAGCCATTACAAGACCGACGATGCCGACACGGTGTTCGTCTCGCTTGGATCGGCCGCGGAGAACATCGAAGCGGCGGTGGATTATCTGCGCGCGCGGCGTGGCGCGACGGTCGGCTCGATTCACGTCAACGTCTTCCGGCCGTTCCCCGAGGCGGCGGTCGTACGCGCGCTCGCCGGGAAGAAGAACGTCATCATTCTCGAGCGCACCGACGAGCCGATGGCGGGCGACAACCCCATGGGCCGCGACGTTCGGACCGCGCTTCACAAGGCGCTGCAGCACGAGGAAGGCCTGCCGGCCATCACAGCCGACCAGATGCCGCGCCTCTTCGGCGGCGTGTACGGCCTCGGGTCGCGCGATTTCAGACCGGAGCACACGATCGGCGCGTACGAGTTCGCAATCGGCGAGCGCACGCGGAAGGACGGCAAACGCGCGAGCGACGGCGTGTCCTTCATGGTGCTCGGCGTGGACCACCCGTACGAGGTGAAGTCCGGCGATGCGCCCTCTCTGTTGCCCGAAGGGTCCGTCGCGGTCCGCTTCCACTCGGTCGGTGGATGGGGTGCGATCACGACCGGCAAGAACCTCGGTGCGATCATCGGCGATCTGAACGATCTGCTGTACGAGCGCGACCGCGTCGTCGACGAGTTCGGCAACCCGAAAGAAATCATCCACGTCAGCGCCAACCCGAAATACGGATCGGAGAAGAAGGGGGCGCCCACCGCGTACTTCATGGTCGCGGGGCCCGAACGCATCCGCGTGAATTGCGATCTCCGCCACGTCAATGTCGTCCTGTGCTGCGATCCCAAGGCGTTCACCCACACCAATCCGCTCGACGGCATGTCGGAGGGCGGTTGTCTGCTCTGGGAGTCCGAGGAGGAAGGCGAGCAGGCGTGGGAGCGGTTACCGATCTGGGCGCGCCGACAGATCATCGAGAAGAAGATTCGCGTCTTCACGCTGCCAGGTTTCCAGATTGCCCGCAGCGCGACGGATCGCGGCGACCTGCAGCTGCGCATGCAGGGCAACGCGTTCCTGGGCGGGTTCTTCGCCGTGTCGCCGCTGCTGCACGAGTTCGGCATCACGCAGGAGCAATTCCGGGAAGTCGTTCACAAGCAGTACGTCAAGAAATTCGGCCGGCTCGGCGACGCGGTTGTGAAGTCCAACATGGAGGTCATGACGCAGGGCTTCGAGCGCGTGCGCGAGATTCGTGTCGGAGAACTCGAGGCGCCGGATCGATCGACGCTGCGAGGTCAGGCGCTACTGCCCGTCGTTGCGTCCGACGGCAACGGAAACGGACACGGCTGCGGATCGGGATGCCGGTCCCACGAGATTCCCGAGGGCCAGGCGGAACGCGCGCCGCTGACCCGGATCAAGGAATTCGACGACCTGTTTCGATCGAAATTCGGTTACAACCAGCCTGCGAATGCGTACGCGGCACTCGGCATCATGGCGGCCGGCAGCGGGGACACCGCATCGAAGTACGTCGCCCGGCGCGAAACGCCGCTCTACATTCCCGAGAACTGCACGCAGTGCATGGACTGCATCGCGGTGTGCCCGGACACGGCGTTGCCCAACTGCTCGCAGGATCTGGAGACGGTCCTCCGGACGGCGGTCAGCAGCTACGTGACGGATGCTGGCGAGCGGCAGAAGATGCTCCACCTGATGCCGGAGATCGAGAAGCGCACGCGGGCGATCATGCGGGAGAGCCTGTCGAACAACCCCCCGCCGCTTCAGGACATCATCAAGAACGTGACCAACGCGGTCAACGGGTTCTCGTCCGAGGCGAAGCGCCAGTTCTTCGACATCATCGACAAGGTGCCGCTCGCCTATCAAAAGGCGAACGCGATCTTCGCGACACCTGAGAAGAAGGCCGCAGGCGGCGGAGGCGTGTTCTCGATTTTCGTCTCGGATCTGTGCAAGGGGTGCGCGGCCTGCGTGACGGCGTGCGGCGAGCATCGGGCGTTGCGGATGGTGCAGGAAACCGAAGAAGTCAACGCCGAGCACGAGACCGGCACCGCCTTCTTGAATCTGCTGCCGGACACACCGCAGAAGTATCTCGGCCTCTACAACGACTCGCGCCCGCAGGATTCCAAAACGGCCACGCTGCGCAACATGTTGATGGTGCGCCGGAACTACGACGCGCTGGTGTCGGGCGATGGCGCCTGCGCGGGATGCGGCGAAAAAAGCATCCTGCGGGCGATTGCCGCCGTGACCGAAGCGTACATGCGGCCCGTGTTCCACGCGAAGGCCGATCGGCTGCGCGCCACCGCCGCGCGGTTGGACGAAATGGGCGTACAGAAGCTCGCCGAGCTCAGGGAAAGGAATCTCGAGGAGCACAACCTCTTCCGCCAGGCCGTGGCCCATCTGCTCATGGCGCTCGGGGGCGAAGACGACAAGGACACGAAGGCACGGATGGAGGCGCACGGACCGATCTCCGATCAGGATCTCGTCCGCGCGCTGACCGCCGTGATGCGGCAGGAGGCGTTCAACCACAAGAACTTCCAGTCGATCGACGGGCGCCTCGCGAACGGCATGTCGGTGATGGCCATGGCCGCACACACGGGCTGCAACACGGTTTACGGGTCGACGCCGCCGAACAACCCGCATCCGTACCCGTGGATGAACTCCCTCTTTCAGGATGGCATTACTGTGGGTTGGCTCATCGGCGAGAGCTTCATCGTCGATCACGGTCGCCGGTCCGTCATCCCCGAGCGGCTCGCAAACGCACTGATGGACCGGGAGAAGGACGTCATCAGCCCGCGCGAGTACTACGAGTACGTGCATTTCAGCGACGCGGTGATGACCGATCAGGAGATCCTCGAGCTGCCGAAAGTGTGGGTCGTCGGCGGCGACGGCGGCATGGGCGATATCGGCTACCAGAACATGTCCAAGGTCGTGCTGCAGAACCGCCCGAACGTGAAAGCCGTGATGCTCGATACGCAGGTCTATTCCAACACCGGCGGCCAGAATTCGGATTCGACGCCGATGCTGGGCGGCAACGACATGAACATGTTCGGCACGGCTACGCAGGGCAAGAACGTCGAGAAGAAGACCGTCGCCGAGACGTTTCTGGCCGGCCACGGCTCGCCGTTCATCGCGCAGGTGTCTATTGCCAACGCGCCGAAGCTGTACCGGGCGATTCTGGATGGCATCGAGTACCGCGGCACGGCGTTTCTCCAGTGCTTTACGACGTGCCAGCCCGAGCATGGCGTAGCCGACGACATGGCGCTGGACCAGGCGCAGCGTGTTCGAGATTCCCGCGGAGCCCCGGAATTCGTGTTCAACCCGCGGCTCGGCGAAACCTATCAGGAGGCCCTCGACGTCAAGGGCAATCCGTCGATGGACGCGGACTGGTACGAAACGAAGTTGAAGGGTTCGAACGAGCCCTATCGGTACACCGTGGCTCACTGGTGCGCGACAGAAGCACGGTTCCGCAACCACCTGAAGAAGATCAAGAAGGACGAGGCGGCCGGACTCATCCCGTTGGAGAACATGCTGGTCCGCATCACACAGCAGGACGTCGTGTACCGGCGCTATCTCGTTCGTGATCATCGTTCGTTCGTGCCCGACTTCGGTGTCTACATCAAAGTGCAGGGGCCGAACGGCGATGCCGAGTACCGATCGATTTCGCGGCAGCTCGTGCTCTTCTGCGTAGAGCGTCGCAAGGCCTGGCGGATGCTGCAAAGCAAAGCCGGCATCGAGAACAGGGAATACAAGGCCCAACGCTCGATCCTGGCGGACGTGGATGCCGGGAGAATCTCCAAGGAGGACCTCTTCGCGCGCGCCGAGGAGCTGATGAAAGAGCGAATGCCGAAACCCGCGCCGGCGCACAAGCCGGCCGAGCCCAAAGCCGCAGTGTCAGCGCCCGCCGTCCCGGCGTCGGCGCGGCCGGCTGGAACCGCCAGGCCCACCGGCGACATCGTGACTGCGTAGACCGTTCGGGCCCCGTTCCGCTTCACGAAAAGCTCGGCGACCGCCGAAGCCTTTTGGGAAGCAGCCGGGACCCGGACTTCTCGACTCATTTCCTCAACTGACATCCTTGTCGAAAGGACCGACTATGAAGCGAAGCGCCAGCGCCGCGTGGAAGGGTGGGCTCAAGGACGGGCAAGGCACGGTGTCGTCGGAAAGCGGCGCGCTGTCCCGGACGCCCTACAACTTCAAGCAGCGGTTCGAGAGCGAGAAAGGAACCAACCCCGAGGAACTCGTGGCCGCCGCGCACGCGGCATGTTTCTCGATGGCGCTGTCGCTCTTCATGGCCAACGAAGGGTTGACGCCGGAGAACATCGACACGACGGCGACGGTGAGCTTCGAGAACGTCAGCGGCGCCTGGACCGTGACGTCGAGCCACCTGGAGACCAGAGTCAAGAGCCCGAATGCCGATCCGGCGAAGTTTCAAAAAGCTGCGGACGGGGCGAAAGCTGGTTGTCCGATCTCGCGGCTCCTCAATACGACGATTACGCTGGACGCCAGGCTCGTGTAGCTCGATACGGCTCGCCGCTCGCGTTAAGGGCGTGGTGAACACCCCATAGCGTGTTTCAGTTCTGTGTAGCGTCAGCCCTTGGGTGTGGGGCGCCTCGGGGGGTTTCTATCTCCGGCCCTGCGGGCCAACACGATGCGATCGCCGCCTCGCCCTCGAGGGCCTTCTGCCGCCCGCGCGGAACGAGCGTGGAAAAACGCGGCGCTCGGGCACGCCTCTCGATGGCCGCGTCGATTGGATGCGACCGGCATGCCGCACGAACAAGGCCGAATGCGGGTAGTCGCTGGATCCCCTGACCCTCCTCGATCGACGCGGCTGAGCAGCCCTCGCGCGCGTTTTACCGGCTGATACCGATCACGCTCGTTCCAACGCGGTCCGCACAAGGCCCTCGAGGCGAGGCGGGTAGAGAGGCCGTCGGCCGTGTCTGCTGCCCCCAGTTCAGGTCCAGCGTGCGGCATCATGCCGCTGCATTGTTGATCGCACTACGCCCCAACCACCGGCGGACCGCCGCGGCGGCCGGAGGGCGAGCGGCGCGATGTTTCCGGTCTGACGATCTCGGCTCGCGCCGTGAGGGCGACCAGCCACCTCGCCGCGGCCGTCGGGCGGGCCGTTCGAGCATCGCCGCGTGGAGCTCGCGTGATCCCTGTCCCCGATCAACCGCGAGCTGGAGGCGCGCCCGGCCGCGTCGATCGAGGGGGTCACCCGATTCTCTCGAGTACCCAGCTCGTGCTTGTTCCTGCGAGAGGACTCGACCTGATACATCGACGCGGCATCGTCAGGCCAGGCCGGACGCCGCGGTTGACCCCGCGAGGTCCCCGCGGCGGCGCTCGAATGGCCTGCTCGACGGCCTCCGTCAACCCACGCCCCCGCGCTCGAGTGATCAATGGACGACCGTTGCGAATACAGCGAAATGGAAAACGCCCCTAGCCGTTGCTGCAGGTCGTCGTTGGCGGATCAGCATTGAACGACGTCACATCGCCGTTCGCGTTGATTGTGGTATGGAAGAAGAAGGTGAAACTCGGGTTGTTGCTCGGACCCTGGCCGACGAGCCGCATGCTCACGGCGTTTGTGAAATCAAAGGTACCACCAGCGACCTTGAAATTCTCAGTAACGTGCTCATTGACGAGCATGTTGTAGTTTGCACCACTGGAGCCCACACGGGACAGGTTTGCGTTGAGGTGGAACACAACATGTTCGATCCCGTTCCTCACGTCGGTACGAGAGACCACGTGAAGGCTGTCAGCGTCGACGGCGATGATTTCGCCAGTACACGCGTTGACCACAGTGGAGGCGGGAACGGGAATGTCAATTTGCGTCACGCCCTCGGCCCGAAGCGGCTTCTGAAGCGTGACGGCGAACGCCGTTGCGACGACCGCGAGCGAGGCTCCGAGAGTTCGTTTCAGCATGTGCCACCTCAAGGCAGTGGGAGACATGAAGCTCGAGGCTTCGGTCCCTCGGCCACCACCTACCAGCGAAGTCGCGCGACGATCTGGAGCACGCGCGCGATGCCGACGCTCGTGCCCAGCGCGAGCCCCGTCACTTCGTAGCTCGCCGGCGCGCTTCCGCTCATGCGATTGAAGTTGACGTTCCCGTTCGTCGTCGACGTGGTCAGTCCACTCACCGGCGCGAAATTGACGCTGTCGAAGACGTTCAACGCGTCGAGCCGGAACTCCGCGTTGACCTGCCCGGCGATCGCGACGCGCTTGACGACGCTCAGATCGAACTGTTTGTAAAGCGGGCCCTGCACGATGAGCGACCGGACGCCACATTTCCCCTCGCCGCGAATCGTCTCGATGCAATCGAAGCTGTCGGCCGGCGCAATGTAGCGGCCGCTCGGCGCTCCGAGGTTGCCGTAGCCCGACGCCGACGTCGGGCTGACGCTGAACGCCTTCACGGTCTCGTCGATGATGTCCTGCGGCAGCATGAACACGCGCCCCTGCTGACCGATCCGGAGCTTGAACGCCTTGCGGAGATCGTCCGGCGTCATGCCGACCAGCCGGACGTCGCCGAAGTCGAGCAGCCTGCCGCTCTGCACGCGCGCGTTGCCGGCGATCTGCCAGCCGCCGATCAGCCGATCAACGAGCCCGCCTGCGTTGCTGCCATACCGCTGGTTCCTGCCGAACGGCAGCGGATACACCGCGTTGATCTTGACCGCGTGCGAAACATCGCCTTCCTCGCCGCCGTTGCGCACCATCGGGCTGTCGATGCGGAGCGACAGGAACTGCGACTGGGTGGCGTGGCCGAGCACATAGCTGCTCAGGAACGACAAGCCGTTCGCCGCACGCCGCCGGAACTCGAGCGCCATCGAGTTGTACATCGTCCGCCCTTCGTTCTCGACGATGTTCGCACCGTTGAGGAGGTCGGGGTTGACGACGAGGAAGTTGGACGGCAGGCCCGCCGCGACCGCGCGGCTGCGCGCCGCCGCATCGCCGTTGAGGCTGCTCGCGAACGAATACGGATGCGGATTGAGGCGCGCCAGCGTGTTGAGGTACGTCGTGCTGCGGAAGTTCGCCGACGTGTACGCCGCCGCGTCGCCGGCTCCGCTCCGGTTCACGCCGTTGAAGTAGGCGAGGATGGCGGGCAGCGGCGCCGTGCCCGTGCCCGGCCCGAAATATGCGAACGAACCGGCGCGCGTGCCGCCCGCCGCGTTGTTCGCCTGCAGGTTCGCCTGCGCGAGCTTGAATTCGTCGAGGAACCCGTTTTCGTTGATGTTCAGCTCGTTGTAGTCGTTCGTGCGCCACGTATCGGCAGACCGCGCGCCGAGATACCGCGCTTCCACCGACATCGTGCTTCCGATCGCGCGCGTGATACCCCCCTGCCAGGTGTCAGCCAATGGCACGACGAGCTGCGGGCTGAAGATCGTGATGTCGCCCGTGACCACTTCCGTATAGGGAAAGGTCGGTGTCGCCGGGAAATCGGGCGGACTCAGACGGCTCGGGTCGCGCATCAGGAGCGGCAGCGGGCCCAGGTTGCCCAGACTGAGCTGTCTGAACACGTTCAGCGACACGCCCGGATTGTTGGCGACCTGTGCGGCGAAGTCCGTCAGTCCGAGCCGTGTGTACGACCGGTTGTATCCGGCGCGGACGACGAAATCGCTCGGGCCGCCGGTGAGGCGTCGCAGGAATCCATCGTCCGCGGACGGCGTCCACGCGAAGCCGACGCTGGGCGAGATGTTGTTCCAGTCCATCGGATACGCGCGCTCGCCGGAGCTCAATTGGCGGAAGGTCGGCGGCTGGCCGGTCAGCACGCCCGGCTTGAACAGATTCCCCACGCCCGAGACGCCGTACACGTCATCGAGATCCCCGATCGAGTAGCTGTTGTTCAGGGCGACGAAGGGGAACGTCAGGTCGTAGCGCGCTCCATAGTTCAGCGTGAAGTTCGGTCCGACGTGCCACCCGTCCTGCAGCCACAGCCCGATCTGCCGCTGCTGCGCCCGCTGGTCGCTCTGGCCGGAATAGACGTACTTGTTCGTGCTCGGGTCGAGCCGGGCGACGCCGCGAACCTCCATGACGCGCCCGGTCAGAATCGAGTACAGCGCGCGTGCGTTGGTGATGTTGGTCGCCGACGCGCCCGGAAAGTTCCCGGGAACGAACATCGCGTCGGCCGGATCGCCCTGGACGACGCCGAATCGCAGCTCGGGCACGACGTTCTGATTCTGCTGCCACAGCGTGAACTGCGCGTACGAGCCGCCGATGTTGATGCTGTGCGCCCCCTTCTGCCAGCTGAGCGTGTCCTCGAACAGGTGCTGGTAGGCGTCGCGCCCGGAAGTCGTGCCGGCGGCGCCGGCATTCATGTAGTTCTGCGTGTTGGTCGTGAACCCCATCGAGTTCGCCATGTTCAGATAGAAGCCGCCCTGGTTCGCGACCGGACCGCTGAACATCTCCGGTTTGAACTGGCCCTGCGCGAAGATGATCGGCGCGCCGCCGTAGCCAATCCGGAACTCGTTGACCATCGTCGGGCTGAGGATGGAGCGCAGCCAACCGCTCGTCGCGCGCCGCGTCGACCATTGATCCGCCACGACCGGAAACCCCGGGAAATAGGCTTCGCGATTGTTCGTGGTGTCGGGCCCGCCGCCGATGTACTGGAAGTTCATCGACCAGGTCAAGCGATGGCGCGCGCTGATCTGATAATCGAGCCGCACGGTCGGGTAGTGGTTGTGCGACGTGGTCGGCACCAGATAGGCGTACTCCTGGTACAGCGGATCGGTGAGATCGCGGAGGTTGCCTTCCCTGGTGGTCGCGTTGCGGATGTCTCCGAGGAGCTTCGAGATGATCGGATCGGGCGTGGACGTCTGCCCGTTAAGCGCGGCCAGATCGAACAGCTTGACCGTCTGGACGCCGGCAGCGGTGCTGTACCGGAACACGCCCCCTGCCGCATCGGGATGGAATATCTGGCGGGTGCGCCGGATGTCGGAGGGCTGGCGCAGCTCCTCGTAGTTCACAAAGAAGAACGCCTTGTTGCGGCCGTCGAAGCCCGGCAGCATGACCGGACCACCGAAGTTGAACCCGGGCTGGTTCTGCAGCAGCTCCGGCTTCGGCAGGCCGTCCCGCTTGTTGAACCAGCTGTTCGTGTTCAACGCGTCGCTGCGGTACTGGTGGAACACGCTGCCGTGATAGTCGTTGGTCCCCGACTTCGTCGTGTAGCGGATCTGCGTGGCGCCGCTGCCAGTGTTCTCGGCGCCCGACGCGGCCGTGGTGACCGAAATCTCTTCGACGGCATCCAGGCGCGGTCCGACGATGGCGAAGAAGCCGTCGGTGGTCTTCAGCGTGTTGTCCTGGATGTTGACGCCGTCGAGCGTCATGTTGATCGTCGACTGCGGGAGGCCGTTCACCATGGAATCGCGCGTGCCGGCGGGCGTGGTGACACCGGGCAGGAACACCACGAAATCGGCGGCGTTGCGGCTCGAGAGCGGAAGGCTTGCCACCTGGCGCGTATCGAGGACTGTCGCGACCGTTGCCGACTGCATCGGAACCAGCGCGGAATTGGCCGTGACGAGTACTTCTTCGGATAGGCCGCCTAGTTCCAGCGTCGCGCGCACGTTCGCCGGCACGCCGGCGTTGACGATGACGTTGTTCAAGACCGCCGTCTTGAAGCCCGGCAGCGAGACGGTGACGCTGTAGGTTCCCGTGATCAGCGCCGGCACCGAGAACGCGCCTTTCTCCGATGACACCGTGGAGAATGTCTCGCCCGTGGCGATGTTCTTGACCACCACGTCGGCGCCGGGAACCACGGCGCCGTCCGTGTCTACGACGACGCCCGAAATGGCAGCCGTCGAAGAACCCTGGGCGAAGGCCGCGCTTGCCGTGAGGATGCCGAGGAGGATCGTCGCCGCGATCAATGCGCGTCGTCTCGACATGGCCACCTCTCAAATTCTGAGGAGCGAGTAAGATCTGCTCGCTCGTGACGCACACCTTATTCGTGGGGACTACCGGCGTCAAGACAATCGTTTGATGAATCTCACAACCGGTGTCCAGGTTGCGAATCTCGTCTGTGTTTGGCTTCGAACCACACCGTGGATCGCCTTGGTGCGACTGCGGGTTGGTCAACCGACGCGTGCCGGGACTGCGATTCCCCGCGGACGCCATACGGCGGACGCCAGGTACAACCCGACGGCGATGAGCAGCAGGTGATCGAATCCTACGACCAGGGACAAATGCTCGCTGAGGCCACCGAGAATGATCCCTCCGATGTTGGAGCCGAAATCCACATGCGGCTGTCGGCTGTCTCGAAACGTCGTGGCAAAGACGATTCCCGCGAAGAACACGGGCACGAAGATCACGGAGCAGGACACCACGATCCTGGCGGCTCCAGGCAGGGCAAGGAATGTGCTCATCGGGACATACGCATTCAGCAGCAGCGAGGTGATCAGGAGGCCGTAATACGGCCAGACTGTTCTCGGCTGGACGACCACGACGTACACGTTGCTCATCAGGATCATCAGCAGGATCGCGAAGAACACGATCGAGTTGACCACCCATGTGGCGCCGAACAGCAGCGCCATGTGCACCACGCCCTTGGTTTCCAGCAGCATGAAACCGGCGCCAAGAAAGAACATCTGCCAGTTCAACCTCAGCGTGCGGACGGGCGCAAACAGATACAGGAGACACACTGACACGATCGCGATGATGGCCATTCCGCGAACGTTGAGCGCCGGGACTGTACGGTCGCGCAGATACAGGAACGGCCAGTCGTCGGTCGGGATTCGATCAATGCCCGTCGTCTCGATCGAGGCAAGGCCGATCCGTCGCCAATCCTCAGACTCCGAACCAGCGTTATCTCGATTGACGTCGTAGCCGTTGATCAACTGGTTGTAGCCGGGCTTTCGATTCAACCAGAAAGATCCGTTCGCGAGTCGATGGCGGATGGCCTGCAGCGCCGTGTTTTCAGCCGTTCCTACGATGAGCACTGTGAAGAAACCGCTCTGATTGTCGCCAGGCGTGATCCGCTGCTGGTAGGGCAGCGAGAGGACGACCGGCCGCGCACCGAAGACCTGTGCGGCGGTTTTTTCGAGGCGGCCGATCACCCAGCCCTGGCGGAAGTAGTTGTAGATCGCAAAAATGCCGCGCGGCTTCAATCGGGCCTTGATGTCGCGAAACGCCTGGTCGGTGAAGAGAAAGCTCTCGAGACGCAGGCTCGAATATCCGGAGTGGAGAACCAGCGAGTCCACCAGCGCGTAGACGATGAGGTCGTACTGCCGGCTCGTCGTCCGGACGAAACTTCTCCCGTCGTCGAAATGGATGGTCACGCGCGGGTCGGCATACGGATGATTCGGATGATCTCTGCGGCCGATGTCGTACAGCACGGGATCGATTTCAACGGCATCGATATGGCGGACGCCTTGTGAGCGCGCCGCTTGAACGTCGTTCCCCGAGCCTGCGCCGATGATCAGGACGTCTTCGAACACCGGCTCGCCCGCGTCCCGATTGAGGAGGTACGGGAGCACGTACGCGCTGCCGGCCTCCTCGAGACGCACCATCTGCTGGTGGCCGATGTTGTTGGTGTTGATCGAGCCGAGTCGAGGTTCGTACAGGATCTTGTAGTACGGAGACCACAGAGGCTGCAGACCATGCTGACGTTCGTAGGAGGAGGTCCACGCCAGAAAAACGATCACGCCGGCGAGCGCGGCGGTCTGGAATGATCGGCGGGACTTCACGAAGTACAGACCAACGCCCAGGCTCAGCCCAAACCAGAGCAGCGGTGTCGTGTGAAAGTGGGAGGCCAGAGCGAACGCCCCTATCCCGGCGAGACTCCCGCCGATGTTGGACGTATAGGCCGCCACGCGATTTGTCGTCGCATTGAACGCGCGGCCCATCTCCTGACCGAGTCCCAGGAACATCATGGCGATCAGCAGGTAGAAGGCGCCGGCAATCACCTCGATGGGCACGATGAAACGTGATGGATCGTTCGCCCCGTACTCGGTCCCGAAGAACACTTCCTGCGGCGAAAGCTGACCGCCCACGCCGATCATCATCCGATCGCCGAACCTCGTGTAGACCCACAACACACCGTACGCGAGGACGAACGTGACGAGCGACATAGGAATCACATAGTCGACGAAGTTCTGCTTACGTGACGCCGCGAGGCATCCGACGCTCATGCCCAGGAAGCACGCCATGAGCACGACATTGGTAAAGAACGTCATGAAGACGACGGTGGCGCCGAACCAGCGGATGCACGCCAGCTGCAGGAATAGAATTACGAAACTGATCAGGAACAGGTCCACGTATCGCCGACCGGGCTGATCGCTCGTGTGAGCTGCAAGGGCTGATTCCATGTGCGGTGCTCTCGGATGACCAACCGACGATGCCAATGCGCTGCGGCAAGAACGGGCCGTTTCAAGAACGCTTGTCGGCGACGGTACGCAACGCCGAAACGGCGTCCGTCGCGCCTGGCTGGTCGGGCTCGGTCGTGACAGGACGTTTCGGCCGCTCGTCGACGTGCAGTTGGAAGATGTCCGGCCGCGCGTAATGGCCGACGACGTCGAGGTCGTACTTGCCGCGGACGATCTGCGCGCGATCGAGCTCGGCGAGGAGAATCGCTTCGCCGTCGTAGTTCGGCCCCGCCAGGAAATTTCCGAACGGATCGACGATGCAGCTGCCGCCGCGCGAGATCACCGTCTCGGGATCATCGCCGTACGCGGTCCGGTAGTTCGCCGGAAAATCGCGTCGGCGGTTGAACTGGTTGCACGACAGCACGAAGCAGCGCCCCTCGACCGCGACGTGGCGCATCGACGCCGCCCACGAATCGCGCGGATCGGCGGTCGGCGCGCAATAGATCTCGATCCCCTTCGAGTACATCGTCGCGCGCATCAGCGGCAGGTAGTTCTCCCAGCAAATCACCGCGCCGATTTTCCCCAGCGGCGTGTCGTACACGGGCAATGTCGAGCCGTCGCCGAAGCCCCACACGAGCCGCTCGGATGCAGTCGGCATGATCTTGCGGTGCTTGCCCAGGTACGTCCCGTCCGGTGCGAAGAAGAGCACCGTGCAATACAGCGTGCCACCGTCGCGTTCGACGACGCCGACGACGAGGTACACCGCGTGCGAGCGGGCGGCGCGCGCGAGACGATCGACGGCGGGGCTGGGCACATCGACGCTGCTCTCCCAGTAGCGGCGAAAATCTTCGCGCCCCTCGTCGGTGCGCGAGCCGACGACCGCGCCGAAGTCGAGGCCGCGCGGGTACGCCGACACGAACGCTTCGGGAAACAGCACGAGCCCGGCGCCGTGCTGCGCCGCCTCGCCGGTCAGGCAGTGCAGCTTGTCGATCGTCCGCTCGCGATCGAACACGATGGGCGCCGCCTGCACGACGGCAACTTTGCATTGCGAATCCATCGATTTACCTTTGATAGACGATCTTCCCGCGGACGAGCGTCATCTCGCACCGCAGATCCTTCAGCTCGCCGGTCGAAACACGGTACATGTTTCGATCCCACACCGCGATGTCGGCGTCCTTGCCGACCTCGATCGATCCGACGCGGTCGTCGAGAAACATCTGGTGCGCCGCCCAGGTCGTGTAGGAGCGGAGCGCCGTCTTGATGTCGACCGATTCCTTCGTGCCGAACGGCGTCGCGCCATATGTGCCGTTCAGCGTCTGGCGCGCGACCGACGCCCACAGGCCATAGCGCGCCGGAAATGGCGTGACGCTGTAATCCGATCCGCCGGCCCAGCGAATGCCTTTCGTCACGTAGGTGTGAAACGGATTCAGCCGCGTCGCGCGATCCGGCCCGAGATTGCCGGCGTAGTTGTCGCCGAGCCACCAGGCGAACGTCGCCTGCGACTCCGGGTAGCCCGCATCGAACTCCTTCTGCAGGCGCGCCATCACGTCGATCGCGAAATCGGTCGGCGTGTTGTCGTGGATGATCGCGTGCCGCAGGCCGCGCGTCGGCTTCGCGGCGAGCATCCTGTCGTAGGTGTCGACGACCCAGTCGATTGCGCGATCGCCGATCGCGTGCGTCGCAACGTGGACGCCGGCGTTGTGAAGCGTGGTAACGATCTCGCGATACGCGTCGGGCGGCATGGCCGGATAGCCAGAGTTGCCCGTGTCCTTGCCGGTGTAATTCCTGTTCCAGTCGGTATGCATCCACGCCGTGCGGGCGCCGCCGCTCCCGTCCATGAACATCTTCACGCCGCCGGAGAAGAGCATGCCGTCGCCGAGCGATGCCGGCGGTCGCGGATGGGCGTTCACACGGGCGAGCACTGCACCGTTGCCGTCGACGCGACGCGCGCCGCTCCACAGCGCGAACATCCGGACCGTGAGCCGTCCTTCTTTCAGCAGCTGCTCGTAGATGTCCCATGTCATCTGGCCGATGCCGGGATCCTTGGCGCCGGTCATGCCTTCCTTGTTGAAGTCCTCGATGATGCGCACGATGCCGGCGCGCTCCTGGTCGCGCGTCAGCGGCGGAACGTGGCGCGACACGAGGCTCATCGCCGCTTCCTTCATCACGCCAGTCGGCCGCCCTTGTGCGTCACGATCGATTGTGCCGGCGGGTGGATCCTTCGTGTCTTTCGTCACCTCGGACATCTTCAAGGCGTAGCTGTTCGCGACGCCGTAGTGTCCCGTCGTGTGCATCAGCCAGACGGGATTGTTCGGCGCGACCGTGTCGAGATCGGCGGCGGTCACATACCGCCGTTCCGCGAGCTTGCCTTCGTCCCAGCCGCTCCCGCGAATCCAGTCGGCCGGTTTGCTCTTCGCGACCTGATCGCGCACGCGCGCCAACACGTCGTCGATCTTTCTGACGGAAACGTCGCCGAGGTTCACGTCGAAGAGCGCTTTGGCTTCGGAGAAGTGGACGTGCGTGTCGATGAGGCCGGGCGTTGCCGTGCGGCCGGCAAGATCGATCACGCGCGTCGCGGCGCCGGCTCGCGCGCGGATCTGGTCGTTCGTGCCGACCGCGACGATCTTTCCGCCCGCGGTGGCGATCGCCTGCGCGATCGAGTCGGCGGCGTCAACGGTCAACACCGTGCCGTTCACGAGAATCATGTCGGCCGCCGCCGGCGGTTGCGCGGCTGCGCGCAGCCACGCCGTGCCGGTGAGCAGCGAGGCCGCGAGTGCCGCGCCGATTGCCACTGTTGTGCCCAATCGCATACGCGCCTCCAGGCGGAGATGATACCCGGTCATTGCGGGCAAAGCAGGGCGGCATGGTCGTTGTGGGCGGCTCCCAGTGGCGGTATCCTTGGGCTGCACTGCGGCGCCGGAATTCGCATGCGGCAGTCTTCGAATCGCCGTAAGAAGAGGCGGGTTGGTGTTCCGGCACGTACCGGAGAGGTGGACCAGTATGACAAGCAAGAATCGATTGAGCGACTGCGGTGTCTCGCGTCGCGACATGATCCGAATCGGCGCTGGCGGCCTCGGATTCAGCCTCTTCGGCGGCATCGGGCCGGTGCCGTATGTCTTGAGCCAGGCGAGCCAGACGGCTGCGGCCACGTCGTCGGGCAAGATCCTGGTGGTCTTCGAGTGGTTCGGCGGCAACGACGGACTGAACACGATCGTGCCCTACGGCGACCCGATGTACTACAAGCATCGGCCGACAATCGGCATCAAGGAAAAAGACCTGCTGAAGATCGACGCGCATTTCGGCTGGCACAAGTCGATGGGCGGCATGAAGAACCTGTACGACGAGGGGAAGGTCGCGATTGTGCAGGGGGTGGGCTACGACCAGCCGTCGTTCTCGCATTTCACCTCGATCTCGTTCTGGCACACGGCGTCCCCAAACAGCGGCAACGAGTACGGCTGGATTGGGCGCACCGCATCGGCGCTGGATCCGGCCGGGGCGCGCCCGAACATGATCGTGAACATCTCTGACAGCCAGACCCTGGCAGTGAAAGGTGAAAATCACGTACCGCTGGTGTTCATCGACCCCACGAAATTTCAGCGCGGCGTGTTTGCGCAAGAGAAGGCAGCGCTGGACGTGCTGGGCTCGGAGCGAGTCCCAGTTAGCGACGCACACAAGTACGTGCTGGAAGTCACCAGGAGTGCGGCGCAGGCCTCCGAGGTGGTGCGTGCCGCGTGGAGCAGTTACAAAGGCAAGGACAACCCGGATTTGCGGTTGCTCGACCTGGACAAAGTGGCGGCCCTCATCGAAGCGGGCTTCCCGACAAAGCTGTACTACGTGCCGCTGCGCAACAGCCTGTTCGACACGCACGTGAACCAGGCTGCTCCGCACGATCGACAGTTGGAGTACTGCTCGGACGCCATCGCAGGCTTCTTC
>JBKPDW010000441.1:0-6799 GCA_046728115.1 Acidobacteriota bacterium
GAGTTCCCGGTCGATCGACGCGAGCGTGGATCGCAGCGGCGCGATGATGGTCTCTGGGTCCTGCGCGCTTCTGACGGCGACCACGATCGATCGCGCCGGCTGCTGCGCGTACGGAAAATAGTACGCGCCAACCGGCGGATCTTTCGGCGTCAGGCCGGTCACCTGGACGTTCGCGACCACGCCAATCACTGTGTAGGAGCGCGTGTCGGGGCCTCGCGTCAGGAGATCGAGCACGCCGGTGGGATTGGCGGGCCTGAGGAGGCGCTGGCCGACGGCGTCGCGGCCAGGCCAGAATCGCCGCGCAAGCCGCTCGTCGACGATGACCACTGGCGCCGCCGAGGCCGTGTCCCGCCGGTCGAAGTATCGCCCGCGCAGGAGCGGGATGCGCATCGCCTCGAAGTAGCCGTCGCTCGCGCTGATCAGGTGCGGCGCCACGATCGATTCGCCGCCTCCCTGTTCGCTCCCCGCCGCGAGGATGATGCCGCTGCTGTAGTTCCCCCCGAGTGGGATCGTTGTCGTCAGCCCGGCGGCGCCGACGCCGGGAAGGGCGCGCGTGCGCTCGAGCAGCCGGTCGGCGACCTGTCCGAGCGCCGACACGTCGCGATACGCGCTCGACGGAAGATTAATCGCGGCCGTGACGACGCCGGTCGGCTCAAACCCCGGATCGATCGCGAGGACGGCGCGGAAGCTGGCGAGAAGCAGCGCCGCGCCGATGAGCAGCATGAAGGCGAGCGCGACCTGCGCGGTAGCGAGCAGCCGGCGCAGCCTGCCGGCCGCGGTCCCCGCTGTGCCGCTGCGGCCCGCGTCGCGCAGCACGTCAGTGACATTGACCCTCGACAGCCGTACCAGCGGAATCAAGCCGGTGGCAACGCCGACGGCCGCGGCAAGCGTCAGCATCGCCCCGGCGGCCTGCCAGTCGAGCCTGATCTCATGGCTGCGCGGCAACACGTCAAGATCGAGCCCGGTCACCAGACGCAGCACCCACCAGCCGGCCGCCATGCCCATCGCTCCGCCGCACACCGCGAGCAGCGTCGTCTCGGTGAGCACCTGTTGGCCGACGCGCGCCACGCTCGCGCCGATCGCATGCCGCGTCGCCAGCTCGCGCCAGCGGGCGGCCGATCGCATGAGAAATAGGTTCGCGAGGTTGACGCCGCCGATCAGCAGCACGAAGAGTGCGCCCGCCCACAGCAGATACAGCGTCGCGCGGACGTCGCGCACGACCTCGTCCTGGAGCGGCACGACGACGGTCCGATATCCGCCGTCGCGGATCAGATTCCTGAACTGCGGGAGCCGCTCCTCGTTGCGGGCATTGAGCGCGTCGATCTCGCGCTGTGCCTGATCGACCGACGCACCCGTCTTCAAACGCGCGATCATCACCCAGTTGTTGCTGTGGCGCGAGGCGTCGGATTGCTGATCCGCCGTGAACGACAGCGGCAGCCAGAGGTCGATGTCCTTCCACAAGTACTCGAAATCGGCGGCGAGGATGCCGACGACGCGAAATGGCCGGCCGTCGAGGCGGATGTCGCGGCCGACCAGCGACGCGTCGCTGCCGTACCGCCGCCGCCAGAATGTATACGACAACATGACCTTCGCGTCGTTTCCCAATTGGGCGTCCTGTTCGGTGATCGTACGGCCGGCGAATGTGCCCGCGCCGAGCAGCGTGTAGAACGACGGCGTCGCCCGCAGTACGTTGAGGCGTTCGGCGCCGTCCGGCGCGTCGAGCGTGACGCTGCCGCGTCGATAGAGCATCACCTCGTCGAACGAGCGGACGTCGCGCCGACGCTCGAAGTAGTCCGGCACGGACGCGGCACCGACGCCCGGCCCCGCCGCGCCGAACCCGAATCTCGGATACAGGTTCGACACCAGCACGATCCGGTCGGCGCCCGCGATTGGTAGCGGCTTGAGCAGGACCGATCGCACGATGCTGAAGATCACCGTGTTGCCGCCGAGACAGACGACGAGCGTCGCCAGCACGGTCAGCGTGAAGCTGCGCTCGCGCGTCCAGCTCCGCATCGCAAAGCGCGCGTCGCGGAGCACGTCGGACACGCGCTCCGCCCACGGCCGCCGTCCTTCCCGATGAGCGGGCGGCGTCCGCCACTCTTCCCGATGGGCGCCCGGTGCGGAGATGAGCGCGTCCGCCATTCCGCTCAGCCACGCGCGCGCATACCCGGGCACGCCGTGACGGCGGCGGGCCGCCTCGAGGCAGTCGAGGAACAGCGTTTCCAACTCGCGCCCGTGCTGGCGGCGCACGCGCGGCGGCCAGAGGAGAAGGAGCAGACGATAGAGCAGGCGGGTCGCGCCCATGGCGTCGAGCGTCAGGCGTCCTTCCCGAGGACGCGCTTCGCGCGGGCGGCGTTCGCCAGGCGCAGGTGCCGATCGGCTTCCGTCCTGCACGCGCGCCGGCCGGCCGGCGTGATGCGGTAGAAGCGCGGCCGTCCGCCGCCGGCGACGAAGCCCTCCGGTGCCTCGGTTCCGGCCACGAGGCCCTCTTCGTTCATCCGCTTGAGCGCGAGGTAGAGCATGCCGGGCCAGACCTGCACGCGGCCGTCGGTCTGCGCGGCGACTTCCTGGATGATGCCGAGGCCGTGGCGGCTGTCGTCGGCGAGCGCGAGGAGGATGTGGAACCAGTGATCGGGCAGCGGAGTGCCGGGAGTGAATGAAGTCTTGGTGCGACTCACGGTCACCGAATCGGCCTCCGCGGCCAGTATAACTGAATTCAGATATACGTCAGGGACGAAAAGAAGCCGCAACTGCCGAGCAACATCGCGCCAACCGCGGCGGCGCACAACGACCCGGCCGGCAGCGCGAGCCGGCTATTTCGAGCCATACGAGAAGTCGTCGAACTCCGTCACGCTGTCCGCCTTGGTCCAGACACCCACCTTTCCGGCGTCCTTGAACGTCTCGTCGTCCCAGTCGAGAGCTTTCTGGCCGTTGAACATCACGACGAAATGGCTGCCCTGGAACTCGACTCGCAACGTGTGCCACTGACTCCCGGCCACGGTCATCCGAGCGCGCTTCTTCTCCGTTCGTCGGCCGTTGATCGTGTGATAGATCGTGACGTTGTTCTCCAGCGCATTCGCGCGGGCGACGTAGTAGTTGTTCGCGTCCTTCGCGCGCCAGACGAGACCGCCGGCTTGATCTTCTTTGCCGGAAATCGCCTTGAACTTCACCTCGACGAAGCCGTCCTTCAGACTGCTATCGTCTTTGAGGCACACGGGGTACGTCGCCTGACCCGATTGCCTGAGCACGTTCGGTTTGCTCGGCGCGCTGTTGTCCTGGACGACGGTCCAATTCGCCTGCCCGGTGCCGGTCTGTGTTGCCGTCCACCCGCTCGGCGGCTTGCCGACGTCGGCTTTGTCGAAATTGACGGTCTCTGTCGCGCCGGCGGCCAGCAGCGCGCCGGCCAGAATCGTTGCGGTTTTCATTTCGGGCTCCATGAGGTTCCTCTCATCGCTGCAGTTCATCCAGTAACAGCTTCACGTGTCGCACGATCGCATCGCGCATCGGTCCATAGCCTTGGTCGTCCGGCACGTCCGACCAGTCGGCGGCCTTTCCGGATCGACGGGCCGCGTCGGGCAGCGTGCAACCGATGGCGAAGATGTGCGTCGCGTCCGCGACGTCCGCACCAGTGATCGCCGACGGCTTTCCGGTCGGCACGGCCACACCATCGGCTTTCAGTCCCTCGACCGCGCGTACCGACAGATCGTCCTGGGGACTGGTTCCGCGGAAGGTCGCACGGAACGGCAGGTTCCGTTCTGCGGCGAGCTTGTTGAAGTAGGCGGTCGCTACCACACTCTTGGCGGCACCGTGCTCGCACACGAATATGACGGCCGGAGCCGGCCGGGAAGGCGTCTGCACCGCCCCCATGAGGATCAACGTGACGAATTGAATGACGGTCACTGGCACACTCCTCCGCGTCATGCCACCACTGTTACGTCGCTGTTCGGCGCGCTCAGTCGCGGCAGACTGATTCGAAACACTGATCCTTTGCTGGTGGGTTCGAGCACTATCTGCCCGCCGTTCGCTTCCACGGCCCATTTCGCGATCGCGAGTCCCAACCCGGTTCCGCCCATCTCCCGTGCGCGGCCCTCGTCGATCCGGTAGAAACGGTCGAAGATGCGATCGCGGTGCTCAGGCGGAATGCCCGCGCCCTCGTCCGCTACTGTCATCGTGGCTTGCTCGGGACCACCGTCGACGTGAATCGTAATCGTGGACGCTTCTGGGCTGTACTTGATCGCGTTGTCGACGAGGTTCGTCACCGCGTCCCTCAGCACCAGACGATCCGCCAGAACACGAACGTTCGCAGTCGACGCCACGTCGAGCCGCTGCCGCCGCTCCTCGGCCAGCAGGCTGAGCGAAGAGGCCACATCTCGGGCGAGGTCCCCGAGGTCGACGACGTCGCGCGACAGGCGAACCGTGCCCGCGTCTCCGCGCGAGAGTTGCAGCAAGGTATCGATCAGCCGCGTGAGCCGGTCGACCTCCTCGAGCATCGAGCCCATCGCCTCTTTGTATTCGGCGGGGGTCCGGGTTTCGCGGAGGCCCAGCTCGCCGATCCCGCGGATGACCGACAGCGGCGTGCGTAATTCGTGTGAGGCATCGGCGGTGAATCGCCGGAGCTGGCCGAAGGACGATTCCAGACGAGCGAACGTGTCGTTGATCACCGCTGCGAGTCTGCCGATTTCGTCATGCGCGTTGGGGACCGACAACCGTTCGTGCAGGCGATCCGCGGTAATACGGCGCGATTCGGCCGCGAGGTGATCAATCGGCGCCAGTGCGCGCCGGGCCAGTACGTACCCGCCCACTCCTGCCAGCACGACGATGACCGGCAGACCGAGGACCAGCACGACCAGGATTTCGCCAAGCTGCTGTTCGACGCGCTCCTCGGGACTCGCCGCGACGACGTGGTCCGGCTCAGTCTGCGTTTCTTCTTCGAGTTGCTCGTGAAACTCATGACGCACCGCCAGGAAGGTGACGGCCGCATACACGACCAACATCAACGCCAGGACGGCCGTGTACCAAGCGGTCAACCGGACGCGTATCGACGCCGTCGACCACCAGCGGATCACGGCTCACCTTCGCGGACGACGAAGCCGACCCCGCGCACCGTGTGTATCAACCGTGTCGCGCCGTCGAGATCGACTTTGCGTCGAAGCCGCGCCATCTGCACGTCGATAACGTTGTCGAGCGGCGTCGCGCGGCGTGGTTCCTTCCAGACATCCCTGGCCAGCATCTCGCGCGATACGAGGTTCCCCTGATGGCGCAGTAGGTACTCGAGCAACTCGAACTCGCGACCGGTGAGGTCGATCGCGCGGTCGCCGCGAACGACTCTCCGTGCGACGAGGTCCATTTCGAGGTTGGCCACTTTGAGCCGAAGGACCTCCGACGCACGACCGCGGCGCAGGAGCGCACGAATCCGTGCGAGCAGCTCCGGCAGCGCGAACGGCTTCACCAGATAATCGTCCGCCCCACGATCCAATCCGAGGACTCGATCCTCGATACCGTCGCGCGCCGTGAGTATGAGCACCGGCGTCTCGACGTGCCGCTGGCGGAGCGTCTGGAGAATCTCGAGGCCGCTCCGGCCCGGGAGCATCAGATCGAGCACCACCAGGTCGAACAGCTCGGCATTCGCGCGGTAGAACCCGTCCTCACCGGTCGCCGCCACGACGACATCGTAATGCTCGGCTTGCAGTGCGGACGACAGCACCTGCGCCAGCTTCCGTTCGTCTTCGACAATCAGCAAACGCACCACGTCGCATGTTACCGGCCGGCGCCGGCTTCGAGTCTGACTTTTGTGTCAGGCAAGTCGGGCCGTGCGGAACGTTGAAACGGCATCGTCACCAACCCGGGGCACGACGCCGTGCTCATGGCCTCTGCATTGTCGAGTCCATAGACCACGGACTCGGCTCGAGCCGAAGGGGTGTAGGTCCCGAGCAGACGGTCGTAGATCGTCAGCAGATTGGCGTAGTTCGAGTTGGTTTCCGACACTTTGCGTGAATGGTGGATCTTGTGGACGTTCGGCGTCACCCAGACCAGCGACAGCACACGATCGAGCGGCGGCCAGAGCCGAATGTTTCCGTGTTCGATCACGCCATTGATCGCTTGCAGCAGCCGCTGGATGATCACGGCCTGCGCGGGGATGCCCAGCAGCCAGACCGGCACGATCGCAAACAAGAACCGCCACCCCGTCTCGACCGGATGAGTCCGGTACGTCGTCGTGACGTCAACGAAGGCGTCGCTATGATGGACGCGATGGAACCGCCACATCGCCGGCCACGCGTGCATCGTCCGATGCGAGGCGTAGCCGACAGAAAAGTCGAGCACGACGATCCCGACGACGATGTCGAGCCACATGGGCCATCCCAGCCGTGCAAGCAGGCGGGTCGGTCGGAGCGTCAGGGCAGCGGTTGCCGCGACCGATGCCAGCAGCCAATTCGAGACGAACGACAACGCCGTCAGTCCGAGGTTCGCGCCTCGCCTGCCGCGCGCCCATGGCCTGGCAACGAACATCGGCAGGGCCGTTTCGATCAGCGCGCCAATGGCCATGATGGTCAGGATGATCGTGACGTTGGTCAGAAACTCGCGAGCCGTCATGAAATGCCTCCCGTTCGGAATCCTAGAGGCGGCGAGCTGGGCTACAACTGACGACTACCTGATCTTTCTGTCAGGATTCGCAGAACGATCCGCCATGACACACAATCGGATCTGCGGAAGTCTTTTTTGGGGTAGAACGCGCGATGATGCTGAGATGACGATTTGCCGTCTCGCTCGCATGACCAACGACCGACCGATGATCGTGTTC
>JBKPDW010000442.1:0-4140 GCA_046728115.1 Acidobacteriota bacterium
GGAGAGCTCGCAATTCCAGACGCGACGCCCGTTATCGATGTCGAGGAAATGATAGAAGAACCCCTTGTACCCGGCGGTGTCCGGCTCAGGTCCCTGCGGAAGGTTCATGAGGCTCCGGAGTCTGCGGCGAGCGGCCTTCGCAGCAAACTTGCGAATGAGCACGCCGCGCTCGACAACAGCCGGGATCGTCGCCAGGGCGAGACCGACGGCCGCGATGCTGCATGGCGCGTCGGGGTCGGTCTTGTCACGGACCAGCCCATTGTCCGGGTTTGTCTCGTGAAGGTAGTACAGCACCGTGGTCCGCTGAAGCCGGGCAAATTCCTTTTCCGTCGGCAGCCGGTCCAAGTCTTCCTCGGCCGGCAGCTGGTCGGCCATCCGTTCTTCCTGTCCTCCCTTCTGCTGTCCCTCAGCCGAGCTCGACTCGAACTTCATGGGCTTTTCCGTCGTCCATCAGCGGGATCTCGCCGTCGGGCACGACATGCGCGTCGACAGTAACGGCACGCACGCCGCGGCCCGTGCCTGCGGCGTTGTCTACGACGATATGGTAGATCGCGGAGCGGTGGCGGTAGGTCAGCTCGTAGCGCGGCCAATCCGGCGCGACGCAGGGGTCGATCCTCACACGGTCCCCTCGCTTGTGGAAGCCGAGGATCGCCTCGAGGCCGACGCGATACAGCCAGCTGGCAGAGCCCGTGTACCAAGTCCAGCCACCCCGCCCTGTATGCGGTGGCGCTCCGTAGACGTCCGCCGCCACGACGTACGGCTCCACCATGTACCGCGCGACGTCTTCGGGAGTCGCGCCATGGCGGACCGGGTTGAGCAATGCGAACAACTCCAGCGCGCGCTTGCCCCGGCCGAGCAGGGCCGTCGCTAGTTTCCCACCCGTCTGCGACGGGCCCGCGTGGTCATGAAACACGGTACAGTGTGTGACGACGCTGGCGCAGAGGTCGGCTTGTCATTGGTGCTGGGAGCCCGTTCGCTAGTTGGACCCGGAGTCCCGCGAGCACCCCGTATTGCGACTGCGAGCGCATACCTTAGATTTCGCCTCCGCGGACTCCATGCCAGCGTGCTCAAAGGAGACGTGTCATGGAGGTCCTCTACCCGCGTTGTGCCGGTTTGGATGTGCACGCCGGCAGCGTCACCGCCTGCGCCCGGATCGCGACGGGCGCGCAGGTCACGTACGAACATCGCACCGTGCCGACGACGACTCGTGGGCTGCTCGACTTGGCGGAATGGCTCACAGGGCACGGCTGTACGCACGGGGCGATGGAAGCCACCGGGGTGTACTGGAAGCCCGTCTGGCACGTGCTCGAAGAACACTTCACCCTGGTCCTGGCCAATCCCATGCACATCCGGAACGTGCCGGGGCGCAAGAGCGACATCAACGACGCGACGTGGATCGCTGACCTGCTGGCGCACGGGCTGATCCGCAGCAGCTTTGTGCCGCCCGGGCCGATTCAGGAGCTCCGCGATCTGACGCGCACCCGTCGACAACTCGTGCATGAAGTCGCGCGCCATGTCCTGCGCATTCAAAAGACCCTCGAAGATGCCAACCTGAAGCTCACGCAGGTCATGAGCGACATCGTCGGCGTCAGCGGCCGGGCCATCCTGAACGCGCTGATCGCCGGGGAAACCGATCCCGCTCGACTTGCCGATCTCACGCGCGGGCGTCTGAAGGCGACGCGCGCCGACCTGCTGGACGCCCTGCATGGGCGGATCACTGACCATCATCGGTTCATGATCAAATTGCACCTGAGTCAAGTCGATGCCCTTGAGAGCGCGGTCGCCGCGATTGAAGCGCGCATTGGAGAGGCGCTCGGCCCCTTTCGCGCCGCCGTCAGCCTCCTGACGACCATGCCCGGGCTCAGTGAAACCACTGCGCGTGTCCTCGTCGCGGAAATCGGCACCGACATGAGCCGCTTCCCGTCGGTCGGCCATCTGATTTCGTGGGCGGGCTTCTGCCCACGGCTCGATGAAAGCGCCGGCAAACGACGATCGACGCGCACCCGGCAGAGCGCTCCCTGGCTCAAACCCACGCTGGTCAACGCGGCGTGGGCCGCGACGCGGAAAAAGGACAGTTATCTGCGGGCCCAATTTCTGCGCATCAAGAGCCGACGCGGCGCCAAGAAGGCCATCCTCGCGGTCGCCAGCTCCATGCTGACCGCGGCCTACTTCATGCTCCGCGACGGCGTCGAATACCATGACCTCGGGCATCAGTACTTCGCCCAACGCGACAAGGACCAGCTCGCCAAGCGCCTCCTGCAGCGTCTGCGCGATCTCGGCGTCGCCGTGGAGGTGAAAGCGGCTTGACCACGCGGGCTATCCCAACGGTTTCACCTTAGAGGGCATTGGCGACGACGTGCGGAGCGATTTCCAGGCGATCCCCTTGACTGACGTGACGCTCGGTGTGACCCAATCCTTGCGCCATGGCGCCCCGATGACGATGGTACGTGGTGGCGAAGAACGCGACTTCGCGGCAATTGTGGCGATGGGACGAGTCCGCGCAGAACCCTTCTGCTTTCACCTCGATCGCGACATCGACTTCGTTCAGTACGCCATCACGAGAAAGCGATTGCTCGCCGGTCTCGGGTCGGCGAACGCGCGCCAACTGCATTTCTTCATTGCCGAAGAAGGCGTCACGGCCGCGGCGTACCTGGTCGTCAGCGTCGTCGGCGATACGTGGACGCTCGAGGAATGTGGCGACCGCGACCCCTCGGGCGCGCGAGTCGGCGCCCTGTTGCAGGCCCTAATCGCGCGTGAACCGGTGGAGCGGCGTCCGACGATCAAGGCGTGGCTGCCGCCAGGCTTCCCATCTCCGCAGGTCACGATTGTCGCCGCTGAGCCTTCAACGACGGCGATCGGCGTGCGTGTGCTCGGCTCATCGACCACAGTGCCGCCATTCTCGGCCGACGATGTCCTGTACTGGCAAAACGACGTCTTTTGAGGCTCCGCCAGAAGTTACACAGGACGCCGGATTCTGGCCACTCATCCCTGCGATCCATCTTCTCTTGCGCCAAGCGCGTCTTCCGCGATTGCCGTGTCATCGTTAGGCAAGCCTTCGTCGTCCAATCCGGGCGCATTCGTTGTGGCGCTTGGGCGTTCATCCTCCGTCGTACCCTTGTGGATGTCCTGATCCCGTGACGGCGTCGTCATGATCCGAGGAACGCATAAGCGATGGCGGCACCCGTCGCGACCACGCTGGCCCAGACGACGAACCGCCGCCGCACGCGTTGTTCATGAACGCGGCCTCGCGCAATCCAGGCGGCCCAGCGGGCGTCGAAATCAGTATCAAGTGCAATCGTGGCGACGGGGTGATCCGCGGCGTTGAGTGGAATCTGAGCAGGCGATTGGCTGATGGCCATGTTGCCTTCTTTGTGAAAGAGACGCTCGGTCATTGACGCCAGCTGTGCAGGCAACGGCGCCAGATCTCTGGTGATATGGAGTGCCGTCAGCAAACTTGATAAGGAAGCCGACCTCTCGTGTCTCGCTTCCTTCCCTCGCTGGCACAAAAAGCGTGCGTCAGGCCCTGACCCATCTCCGGCCACATGAGGTGAAGCAGAGCCACGAAGAGCGCGGCACCTGACGAACACGACCCCTTTGCGGGTTTCGGACGTGAATGACGGACGAGCACCCGGAGGGGTGGAGGTTCCGACAGTCCCGCGATGCTATCGCCCGGCGTGTGAAGGTGTCTGTCCCATTGTGCACACGCTGCCGGACCGACCCTCTGTCATCATGGACGTGTGGAATCAGGACGAAGAGCTAGAAAACCGTCGAACGGCGCGGCGAAGCCGATGCCGGCGTTCGATGCGCACCGATTTCTCGAATCAGCGGGCGTGGCGAAGACCATCGCCAAATACGGCCGTGGCGAGGCCGTGTTCACGCAAGGTGACGCCTGCGAGCACGTCATGTACATTCAAACCGGCGGCATCAAGCTGTCGGTCTTGTCGAAGACCGGCCGAGAAGCCGTCGTGGCGATGCTTGGCCCCGGCGACTTTTTCGGTGAAGGGTGTCTGGCGGGGCAGCCGCTTCGCATGGGGAGCGCCACAGCGACGACGCCAACGACGATCCTGCTCGTCGACAAGCAACAGATGGTGGGGCTACTGCATCAAGAGCATGCGATGTCCGACCGGTTCATCTCGCACA
>JBKPDW010000443.1:0-5009 GCA_046728115.1 Acidobacteriota bacterium
CGCGCGCTCCGTGCCGCCACCCCCGGCTGCGCCGCTGCGGCCACGCCGACCGCCGCGCGCGCGAAGCCGGGAATGCTCTCCTCGAAGTAATCGCTCACGGCCGAGGAATCTGGGACGTCCAGCATGCGCCGGATCATGCTCGTCATCGTGGCGATGTCGTTGTCGAACCCGCCGTGCGTGATCGACTGCGAGCGCGCGGTGAGAGGCGAGCCGTCCGCCGTCTTCGAGAAAGCGATGTCGGCAACCTTCTCGGTGCCGGCAAGCCCGAAAAACCTGATCAGCTGCAGGTCCTGTTTCAATGCCTTCTGCATGCCAAGAATCGGCGTCGGCACCGCGTCTTCGAAGGCGTTGCTGACCAGATAGAGGAGCGATTTGCCGTACGGATGTATCGAGCTGTCCGCCTGCTCGAGGTCGTCGGACATCGTGTAGGTCACGAGACTCGTGATCGGCTGTCCGGGGCCAATCAACTTCTTCAACCGCTCCTTGAACAGATCCGTCGTGATCGCCGGCGCAAGGAAATGCAGCGACCGGACGTCAACCGGCGGGACGCCGGCAGGCTTCTGTGCGACGAGCAGCGGCAGAAAAAAGGCATGGAAAATCGAGCCCGCGCTGTGGCCGAAGGCGTGGAACTCGACCTCGCCGTTGGTCTGCTTCCAGAGTTTGCCGGCCAGTTCGGCGACGACCCGCGCGCCGCCGTCGGGATCCGACGCTTTCTGCGCGCTCTTTTTCATCTGACCCCAGACCTGCTTGCCACCGTTCCGCGCGAGCTTTTCGATCGCGAGATCGGAGACGGCTCCCCGCGCGGCGCGCGTTGGCACGACACCGCCGATGATGTCCCTGAGCGTTTCCTTCAGGCCGGTCTCCCAGACGAAGTAAACGGGATAGACGCCGTTCAGCTCCCAGAACCGACGACGGGCGAGAACGGGAAGCAGCCCTTCGCGCTCCGCCGTGAGGCCGCCATGCGCAAAGAACATGACACGCGCCGTCCGGCCGAGTGCCTTCTGCGCTTTGACATATTCAGGAATGTGCTCGGTGAAGATCCGCCCGATCTGCTCGGCCGACGAGCTGAAGCTCCCTTCGGTCGACAACTTCCCGTCACGGAGGTTCACCACGTGACGACTGAAAATGTCGCGCTCCTCCGCGGTCCAATCGCGCTCGGTCGTCTCGGACCCAGCGGCCGATGCCGCGCGCATCCCTCGCGAAACCGGCGCCGCCTGCATCGCGGGCGCTTCCTCGGTCTCCGCGTACCTCACGGCGAAGCGGTTGGAGATGATCGAACTTTCCAGCCGCCCGAGGCGCGCCGCGGCCGCGTCCACTGCCAGCACGTCCCAGGGATCGTCGAAGCGGGCTTCGGTCGTCGAAACGACGCCGGCCAGCGCGTCCGAGAGTTTTCGGCGCGCCTTCACGAACGCCTGATCCGTGGAAAGATCGGCCGCGTTGCGAGAGTTGAGGAACGTGCGCATCGCGGCCAGTTCGGTGGCCGCACGGCTCATCGCTTTCGCCCACCACACGATGGTGAAGACGTCGCCTCGCACGACGTTCAGACGGAGCGTATCGTTACGAATGTGTGATGGGAGTCCCTGGTCGATGTCGCCGCCGAGATTGCGCACGCGTGCCCAGGTCGCGTCCGACTCGAGCGCGAGGCGCCGATACGAACGCGTCGGATCGCTCGCGGGAATCAGGGCGAGCAATGCCTGCCGTCCGATGCCTTCGTAGTGCCCCGCGGGATGCGGCTTGCCGTCAGCGTCGAGGAACATGGCGTCGCAGGCGTTCGTGCCCAGGTGGTTTTCGATCACGAACGTCGAGCTGCCGAAGTCGGTATCGGTACCGAGTCGCAGGTCGCGCTCGCGCTCGTCGCAGAGGCCGAGCGCCACGAGTGCCCGGTAGTGATCTTCGAGATCCTGCCGCTTGGTCCGGCCGCGCTGCTCGACGTACATCTGCTCGGCTGTCAGTGTCAGCTTCGGCCCGAGCACGCGGCTGGCGTGATAGGCCGCCGTAACCATCAGCGACTCGAAGAGAACCTTGCGAAGCTTCTCCGTGTCGCTCGCGAGCGGCAGGCTCTTGACGCGGATCCGCTGCGAGCTGACCTTGTCGGCTGCCGTCAGCGCGCCACTCACCGGGTCGAACGTTACGGTTCCTTCGCGCACCAGATCGACGAAGCTCGCCACGTTCATGATGCCCAGCAGGTTGATCCGCCACGACATCTTGCGCTCGCGAAGCTGCTTCAGCGCGCTTGCCACGAACCGAATCGGCCCGGTCCCGGCGGCGGCTGCCTCGCCGATGGGCGAGAGGCGCCCGTGCAGCGCCTCGCCGACGGCACTCTTGCCCTGTTGATCGAGCCGGGCCAGATCGATGTCGTACGCGAAAAGGGCCTGATTATCGCGCAGCGCCGAAACCTGCAGCTGCGCCGCCAGCGTCAGCGATCGATCGATGCTCGCAGCAATCGCCTGCTGAATTGCCTCGATCGACGGGTCGCCCAGACCGGCGTTGACGAGCGTGAGCAGATCCGCCTCAGGATCGGGGCTGATCGCACGCATGAGCATCGCAAGCAGATCCTTGCCTTTCACCGTCGCCGACACGCCAGCGGTCGCCTTCGCCGACACGCTGAGCGAACGGCCGCGGCGTCGGTAGAACTCCAGGTGTAACGTCGAGGCGTCAGACTTCGAGAGCCGCAGCTCGAACTCGCCGCTTGCCGTCCACTCCGCGCCGACCGACACGCTCGCGCCCGTCACGAGCGCGACGGTGCCGACGATCGGCAGTCCCGGCGTCGCCAGCAGGTTCGTCGTCGAGCTGAACGTCGCCTCGCCGCTGAACGACACTTCACCTTGGCCCGCGAGCGACACGAACGCGCCGACCGGCAGGCGCGCCAGGTCGTCTGCGTCCGCAGGAAACACCGCGGCTGACAGCATCGTCTTCAGCGCATCCCCGACGGTCTGCTGGTCGCCAACAGTGTCAAACGGGTGAAAGTAGGCGTATCGGAGCGCCGTGCCGGCCTCGAAGCCGAAGCCGATGCTGCCCTGCGTGCCAGCAAGCCCGGCCTTGAGCAGCGCCTCGAGCGTGATCGAACTGAACGCCGTGCCGTTGGGGACCGTCACCGGGGCTTGAAGGTCGGTGGATGTCAGAATTTCGCTGCCCGATTCGTGCAGTCCGATCTTGACGCTCGCACCCACGTTGATCGCGAGCTCGCTGTTCTTTCCGACGGGCACATCCTTGTCGAGCGCGAGGGCGAGCTCGCGGACGCCGCTCGTCTCCGACAGCGGTTTCGAGAAAACGTGCGCGATTGGCAGCACGGATCGAAGTGAGGCTGCAGCTTTCAAGTACTTACCCAGGCCGTCGCCGGTCAGGTTCGTGCTCAGAAGATCATTTCCCTGTTCGTCCTTGATGGTGATGGAGGGCACAGGCGTTTCCTTTCTTTTCTTGCTTCAGGTCTGATGCGTCTGCAGGGCGCTCGATGAACAAGACCTGGATTGGTGCGCGAACTCCTTTCGAGCTTCGAACGTCGGAGTCGTTGAGGATCCGGGGCGATAAATTATCGCTACTCGTCTGAAACGTTCAACGAAAAAGACACGATCGAGATGGACCTGCGACCTGCATCACATGACAGGTCCCGCCTGTGATGACCATCCGTTCACGCTGATCACGATGGGCCGTCACCGCCGGACATGTCGCGCATCCACGGAACGCGCGGGAAGTAGTGCCAAGGCCATCGTTAACTAGGACGGGCTACATTGCCGATTTCCCCAGCGGTCGGCCAGACAGTCGCCGTCAACACCTCGACCGATGTCAGAAGTTCAAACCGGTACGCAAAAACGGCTGAGCTTATTGAGCAACGCAGGAGACGTGAAAGGGCCCGTCGTTCACCTCTGCCATGGTCGACGACAACTCGTCACGATCGCGGGTTGCGGATCCTGCCGGAACCTCCAGACGTGTGACGGTTCGTGAAGGCCATCCTCCGCGAAGAAGGTGTCGAGCATGGCGCCGAGGTCGTTCGAGCCCGTTGGATATGCGCTATACGGGCTGCTCCGGTTGGCGGTCAGACGGCAGCCTCCGCATCCGCGCTCACACCATTTTGTCCAACTTTCTGCGCCACGATCTCCGCGGTCTCGTTCTCGACTGGGCCGCCGCTCGGCACCGGACGGCATTTGTCGCCAGGATGAACCGTGTAGTGCAGAAGATCGCCGTCGTGGAACGGGCGCCACACGTCTGGCAAATCGTGGAGATGTGGAGGACAGGCCGGATCCGGACGAAGCGCCGCAATCTCTTCGTCCGTGATGGGCAGCCCCGCGGCTTTGGCCTTGAGCATCATCCACTTGAGCGTGAGGTCGTTCAATCCGCGATTGGCGTTGCCTCCGCCTACGTCGGAATGAACGCCGCGGAACCACACTTCGTGCGCTCCCGCCACCCGAATTACGTTGAACGACGTCCGCACCTCATCGAGCGCCATCGCGTGGAAGCAGTAATCGATGTTGTCCCGCGGAATATCGAGGTGATGCCCGAGATTGAAGAACGGAACATCGAACAATATCGCGCCTGCCCCAAACGCGCCGACGACGTCGAACAATCCGAGGAACCGCAATCGGGCTTTGTCTCCGATCTTGTCGTGAGACACCGGCTCCCGGATGCCGCGTTTCTTGACCAGGTTGCAGAAATCGAGACACGTGGCGGCGCCGCGACTGAACCCGATCATGTCGATGATGTGGTCGTTCTTCATCACCCAGTTCTCGCACAGGCGGCTGTAGGTACGCTCGAGCCGATCCAGCGCGCCTGCACCAAACGCGCCGCCAATCGCCCGGCCGACGATCCCCAGCTTCGTGCCGATTCCCTGCTGATACACATCGTCAGTGCCCGAGTGCCGATGGTACGCGTCGAAGAACCGGCTGACATTGGTGTTCTCGTATGTGGTGTCGTTCTCTTTCGCCTTGTCCCACGTTCCATCGAAGGCATACAACGCCATGGCAACCCCCGTTCAGAGTGTCTTCAGGTATTCAATGAGCGCGCGCTTGTCGTCG
>JBKPDW010000444.1:0-6218 GCA_046728115.1 Acidobacteriota bacterium
ACCAGGCGCTTGTCGCCAATGCGGTTTCGGTCTTGTCGCCGAGGCTCGTGAACGAGGCGTGCTTCCAGTTCGCGCGGCGGACCTTCGACTTCTCCGCGGTCTACAACGAGCCGTCGCTCGACATCTCGAACTTCATCATCATGGGGAAGAGCACGTCGGACGTGGACTACTACGCCGAGTCGCGAGTCCAGATTGCCGACAGCCTCACCTGGACGCGGGGCCCACATGCGATGAAGGCCGGCGTCGACATCAACGTGCTGAACAACGACTCGGCGTACAACCTGTTCTTTCCGGCGCGGATCGTGTTTCCGAACCTCGCGGCGTTCTCGACCTTCACGCCGGTCGTCTTCTGGTGGCCGTTCCTCGCAACCGCGACGTCGTACCCCGGCATCAGCACGACGTGGACGCAGGCGGTGCCGTCGGACTGGGTGGACGACACGACGTTCAGCTTCAATCACAGCTCGTACGGATTCTTCGCCCAGGACCAGATGAGAGCGGGCGAGCGCCTCACGCTTACCTATGGGCTTCGTTACGACTTCGAGAAATATCCGTCGCGCTACATCAGCGAGACCGATCTGAACAACGTCCAGCCGCGCGTGGGCGCCGCCTTCGCGTACAGCAGACGCGGCGTCGTCCGCGCGGGCTACGGAATTTTTCACGACCGGCTGGCGAGCAGCGTCGGGCAGCTCTTTCAGGCGACCGAGTGGTCGAGCGGGGGCTACCTGGCGAACACGAAGGCGCTCTTCCCGACGGTTGCGAACATTCAGGGGCGGTTCGAACAACGGACGGTCGCCGGCCCTGCGGCGCCGCCAGCGGCGCTCACGTTCCTCTCGACGGGACAGGTGCCGCCGGCGGGCACCAAAGGTCTGGCTGACACGCTCGACAGCACGATTGACACGCCCTACAGCCATCAAGTCAGCGCGCAGATCACGCAGGAGATAGGATCGGGCTGGGCCATTTCAGGCAGCTACCTGTTCGTGGGTGCGCGCGATCTGATCGGTCACACCGGAAACCTGAACGCGTTTCAGACCGGCAGCCTCGCCACGGGAAAGCCGATCCTCGGCGGCCGGACGTATGCGGACGTCGGTGTTCTGTTCGTGCAGACCAACACCGGCGAATCGTCGCATCACGGCGGGACGTTCGAGATCCAGAAGCGATTCGGCGAGGGATACGGCCTGCACGGCAGCTACACGCTGTCGAAGACGCGCACGAACGTCGATTCGCTGGCCAACCTGTCCGACCTTCCCGAACAGTTGGACACCAACGAATTCGGTCCGTCGCGTCAGGACGTCCGGCATCGCTTCACGATGGCGATGTTCGGCGAGATTCCGGGAACCGTGCGAGGGGTCGCGCACCTGAAGCTGAGCGGGCTCGTGACGCTGGAGAGCGGACGGCACTACAACGTTTTCGTCGGCGCCGATGCGAACGCCGACGGCAACCCGAACAGCGATCGTCCGAGCTTCGTCGGACGCAACTCGTACGAGGGCCCTGGCTACGCGACGGTGGATCTGCGCATCGGCCGGGAGTTCGCGCTCAACGGCCGCGCCCGGCTCGATGTCAGCGTCGATCTCTTCAATCTGTTCAACCGGACGAACGTGAAGGACGTGAACACCGTCTGGGGTGGGATCGACATCAACACGCCGCCGGCGCCGCAGTTTGGTTTCGGGACGCCGCGAGACGTGTTCAATCCGTTTCAGACGCAGGTTGGCGTAAAGCTGAAATTCTGAGGCGCCCGCTGCACCACGGCGTTGCGGGTGGCGGCCCCGCCGAACCACTTCGAACGGACCAATGGCTCGCAGAGCGACGGCCCAACCTGCTGCGCGGACGCCGGTTCGCGTTGGTGTGGTGCTGAGCGCCGGCGGCCTTCGCGGGGCCGCGCACGTCGGCGTGCTGCGGCAGCTGGTGCAGCACAGCATTCGGATCGACGCAATCATCGGCGTCAGCGCCGGTGCCGTCATCGCGGCGTACTACGCTGCTGTTGGCCTCGACTTCGACGATCTGATTCGCGACGCGGAGCTGTTTCGCGGCCGGCACCTTCTCGCCCACGGCGTCAACGTCCAGCTCGCACATCGATTCGAGCGCCACCTCGCCAGCCGGTGCGGCGTCATCCCCGATCGTCTCCGCCAGCTCGAAGACGCACGGTTCAATCGATTGCACCATGGCGTCCGGTGCCTTGGGATTGTCTGCCACGACGTACGGACGCGCCGGCCGCGCTACTTCGCCACCGGCTCCGAGCATGGCGTGACCGTGGCCGAGGCCGTCCAGGCGAGCGCGTCGATTCCGTATCTGTTTCCGCCGGTATCGGTCACGTGCGATGGTGAGGAGGTACGCCTGACCGACGGCGGGCTGACCGACGCGCTACCGCTCGCGTTCGCTCGCAGCGCCGACGTCGGCGCTACGCACGTCGTCGTCTCGGACTGCCGCTGGATCGGGCGGATTCCGCCGATTGACCCGACCACAGTCTGGATTCGTCCCCGAATGCTGAGCACGGGTACGTTGTGGTCGCCGGTGCGCGGCCTCGCGTCAGCGGTTCGAGACGGTGAGGCGGCCGTTACCGGAGAGGCGCTGAAGCAGATGTCCTCGTGGTTTGCGAACGATGCGCCCGTCGCGGCGCCAGGTTGACGTGCTGGATCGAGATCCGGCGGACGTTTCTGAACAGTCACGCCCGACTGGGTGCTCGCCGCATTCCAGCTCCTCAGCGATCGTTATCAGCTCCTGAAGTCGACGATCGGATCGGAGTGGATGCGGTGGATGTCGTGCCAGTAGGCGTCGAGGTGTGGGTTGAGGAGGTCTTCTCCACGCTGACAGACGAGGGCAGCACGGTCGATCCAATCATCGTCTCTCCCGCGGAACGCCGCGAGGACCCGGCCGAGACGGCGGCGGAGCGTTAGTGGCCGTGGCCCACCCGGATTCGGCGTGTGCCGGAGCGCTCGCACGCTCAGCACCCGAAACCCGATCGTCGCAAGCGTATCCTCGAGCCCCTTGAGATTAAAGAACGTACAGCTCGACGGCTCGTACGGGCTCTCGGCACCAACGGGGCAGAAGAGAAGAGCACGGGCGTTGTCATCAACAAGCACGGCTGTCTCGAGAACCAGCAAGCCCGCCGGAGCGAGCACGTCGCGAATGAGCTTCAGTCCCCACATTGGATAGCGCAAGTGGTAAAGAAGCCCTGCCGCGATCACGACGTCGAACGTGCCGAACGCCTCGGGCGTGAGCGCGTAGAGGTTGAGCTGTTGCATCCGCACGCGGGACTGAAAGTACGGAATCAGGAGCTCCACCGCGCCGGTCGATAAGTCGTTATCGATCCCCATCACCTCGCAAGCACCGGCGCGCTCGGCCGCGAAGCACATTGCGCCGTCGCGGCAGCCGATGTCGAGCACGCGCTTACCCCTTAAGTTCAGCGTGCCGAGCATTTCGAGGGTCATGTTCACGATCGGGACGTATCCGTCGTTCCCTCGGGTGGTCACGCGTTCCGTGAGTCGGACCGTGTGATACCACGGTGCGTAGCGGTCCACCGCTGCCTGGAGCTCAGGTTCTGACATCAGCGATAGAGCTGTCTTGGCTTCCTCAATCATCGGCAGTGCATCACGCTCACTTCGTTCTCTTGCCGTTCGCCCGCCGCGACCGTACAAGAACTCGATGTCCACGAGCATGATGTCGTCCGCGACAAGTGCCGGCGTGGGTCACGATACGAACGACCTTGTGGTGCGGCATCATCATCACAATCGGCACGAGGATCTCGGCGCTGCAGGAACACGCCAGCGTGATTCGATCGCCCGCGTGCAGCTGGACGGGACTCACAGTTCGAAGGATACCATCAGGGACTGGCGTCGACCCCGCCTGGCACTACACCGATGCGACAAACGCGTTAGTCGATGAACCGGTACCCGAGGCCGATCACCGTTTCGATTTGACGACCAGCCGGGCCCAGTTTGTGGCGGAGCCGTCCCACATGGACGTCCACCGATCGCGTTTCGACAATCCGCTCGTAGCCCCAGACTCGCTCCAGCAGGTGATCGCGAGAGACGACGCGGTTCTTGTTCTTCGCCAGATACCGGAACAGCTCGAACTCGCGGCGTGTCAGACGCACCGAGCGTCCGTCGACTGTCACCGACACGGCCGCGAAGTCGGCGACGAGATGGGCACCGGTATAGGCGTCGGGGGCCGTTTCGCCAATCGCCCCGGTGCGGCGCAGCACGGCGCGCACGCGCGCGGTCAGCTCGCGAAGGCTGAACGGTTTCGTGATGTAGTCATCGGCGCCTTGTTCCAGACCCGAAACCCGATCGTCTTCGGTCGTGCGGCACGTCACCATGATGATCGGCACCGATCGCCCTTCGGCGCGCGATCTCAGAATCCGGCAGACTTCGGTGCCGCTCAGGACCGGCAGGTTCAGGTCGAGCAGAATCAGCGCGGGAGGATTGTCGGCGACCGACTTCAGCGCGGCGTCGCCGCTGGTGACGATTTCCGGATCGGCTTCGCCGGTCCGTTCGAGCGCATGCTTGATGAGGGCGGCGATATCAGGTTCGTCTTCGACGATGAGTACGCGATGTCTCGGCATAGTCCAAGGGCGACACTACCGGCGGCGCGTTTCACGACGGTGACAAACCTGTTAATTGTGGGTAAAACGGAAAACGTGTGGGCCCGTACGGTCTGGTGCAGTTTGCCTGATTTTATTGGGATTTTCGCACGTTGTGTCGTATCACCATGACGTTTCGTACGGTTTCGTACGGTCCTATGCGTTAGCGGTTTTGTTAGCGACTGTTTGCTGAGCCCCGTAGAGGACGGCGCCCAGCCTGGCCGCCGCATCCTTCTGCATGTCCGGCATTGCGTGCGCGTAGGTGTCGAGGGTCATCTTCACCGACGCCTGGCCGAGCCGCTGCGACACCACCTGGATGGGGACGCCGGCCCCCAGCAACAGCGTGGCGGACGTGTGGCGGACGCCGTGGAACTTGATCCGGCGGATCCCGGCCGCTGCGATGACGCGGCGGAACGCGCTCTCGGGCAGCGCGGTGCAGGGTTCGCCGAGCGCCGCGTCAGGCGTTTGCAGGTCGTGCGGTGTCTTGGAGAAGACGAGGCCGTGATCGCGATAGACGCCCCGGTTCTTTATCTTCAGCTCGGCCTGCTCGCGCTTGTGCGCCCGCAGCAACGTCACGGTATCCGTGCCGAGCGTGATGGTGCGCGCACGGTCGCTCTTGGTTGGCGCGAACTCCGGTGGCGCATCGGCCGGGCGGTCTTTCTTGTGCCGCTCGCGCTCCAGCTGGCACTCGATTGTCACCACGCTTCTATCCAAATCCAAGTCCTTTTGTGCTCGAAAGAAATCACATCGGGTCAACGATCAGACACGTGTCGTCGTACTGCACGATGCCGAGCGGCCCATGCACGACCGAATCAGACGCCTCCACGTCGAACACGACGAGCGACCGCAGCTCCTTTGGGCTGTACAAGGAATGCGTAAGGATGCCGAATAAAGTCGTAGGAACATCACAATATGAGGGATAATTTGCAAGTTATTGCGAGCGGTCCGCGCCCGGACCGCTGCCATGCCGGCGGCGTCTACGCGAGATTGATCAGCGAGATCGCTTGGCGCGCCCGCGCCTGGTGACGATTACGCCAAGCGCCGGTTGCGATAACGTAGCGCTCGCCGGCCTGCCATGTCGGGCAAACCTAAACGTTCGTATTGCGCACAAGCATTGATTCCACGCTTTGTCGCCCTATTCATCAGCCTTGCTAGGGCTCGGCGGCGAGCGTGCAGGTGAACAGCCCCGGATCGCGCGTGCCCTGTGAACTCACACGTGAAGCGTTTCATCAAACGGGCGGTCATCAAATGCGTCCAGCCCCCTTTGCGGGTCTGTGTCAATCTCGTGCAACGCGTACTCACAGTGGATGATCAAATTGACGACGTCCTGACACGAGAGCACTTTCAGACAAGCGGTGACTATTTGAGCTACTGCCAGCGGAAGATCGTTGGCGACATCCATCGGCAGTATGGTCACATTAAGGTCCCTGGCACCTTGACTAGGCGGCCACATTATGTGTGGGGGGTGTTGAACGGCGCCTACCTTGCCCACGCGTTACGCATCAAACGGATTTCAGCGATTGAATTTGGTGTGGCTGGTGGCAATGGCTTGGTGATTCTTGAACTGATCGCTCACAGGGTGGCGGATCTGGTGGGCGTGTGCGTGGATGTCTATGGGTTCGATAACGGAAAGGGGTCTCCC
>JBKPDW010000445.1:0-14432 GCA_046728115.1 Acidobacteriota bacterium
CGAGGCGCAAATCCATAGGCGACACTCCATGCCACGGCATCGCTTCCTCCAGCGAAACAGTGGCGAAAAGTGTTACCTATGTCTCCGGACAACTTTGTTACCTATGTCTCCGGACTGAGCCGTCAGAAGTCAGAAGTCAGAGGTCGAAAGTTAGAAGTTAGAAGGTGATTTTTGACTTCCGGGAGGAAGGTCAATGGGTGAGATCGTTGCCGCCGTCGGCACGTGCCATACCCCGTACCTGTTCACGCGACCTCCAGACGAGGATCCGTCGCAGCTCGAGGCCGCCGCGGCCGCAATGCAGGAGCTGGGCAAGGTGCTCGACGAGAGCCGGCCGGACGTGATCATCTTTTTCGGCAGCGATCATGTCGAAACCTTCTCGGTCACCTGCGTCCCCACCTTTGCCATCATCGCGGGCAGCCGCGCCGTCGCAACATTTGCCGGCCGGACTTACAAGGTACCCGTCCATCGCGAAATGGCCGAAGATCTGCTCAACAAACTCGTCGTGGACGCGAGCTTCGACGTCGCTTATTCGGAAGACGCCGAACTGGGCCATGCGTTTGCGGTGCCGTTCGAGTACGTCATCGGCAAGCGGACGATCCCCATCATTCCGTTCTTCACCAACGTCTACGTCCCGCCATTGCCGACGCCGCAGCGATGTGCGGCGTTGGGCAAGGCCGTCGCCGAGATCGTCAAAGGGCGGAAGGAGCGCGTCGCCATCGTTGCCAGCGGCGGCATGTCGCATTTTCCCGGTACCCGTAAGTACCTGCACCCGGAATTCGATTTCGATCGCTGGCTCGTGTCTCAGTTCGAAACCGGCAACCTGGACGCGCTGCTGAACATGACCGGCACGCAGCTCGACGAGGTCGGCAATACCGAGATGCTCACGTGGGCGACGATGTTCGGCGCGATCGGGCCTCGGGAGGGTGAACTGATCGACTACATTCCGACGTGGCATCACGGCCTTTGCATGATGCGATTTCTGCCGCATCGGGCGCGCAAAGCCGCAGCGATGTCGGTCGGCGAACCGTACGGCGGGTTCGCCTTCAAGAATGAGGGCTTTCAGTTCTACACGCATCCGCCCGCCGAGGCGTACGGTCTCAACCGCCTGTTGTTCGAGGTTCGGCATAGCGCCGATCTCCGAAGCCGAATTCTCGCCGACCTCGACGCCGTCGCGCGGGAGTACGAACTGACGCCGCAGCAGCGACGTGCCTCCGAGTCACTCATCAATGTCGGCAAGGGAGGCCTGGTCAGCGAGCATGTGCCGCCGCTCGTCGAGGCGGGCGCGCATCCGTTGCAGGCGTTGATGTCGCTGCACGTCATCTTCTCCATGAGCCACCGCGCGCCGCATGTGTCGTCGGCGCAGACGACGCACTGACGGGAATGAAGACTGTCGACATCGGCGCCGTGCTCGATGAGGGCGGGTGGAGCGGGTACCAGAAACTGCTCGTTTTTGGCACTGCGCTCGCGATCATTCTCGACGGCCTCGACAACCAGGTCCTCGGAGCCGCGGTGCCGGCGCTCATGCGCGAATGGAGCCTGCCACGGCCGGCGTTCGCCTCCGTACTGGCCAGCGGCATGGTCGGCATGATGGTCGGCGGCGCGTTGGGCGGCTTGATCGGCGACCGCGTGGGCCGGCGCACGGCTCTGCTCGGCAGCGTCCTGTCGTTTGGCGTGTTGACGGTACTCGTGTCGTTCGCAGGCAGCGTGGGCGTCCTCGGCGTGTTGCGTTTCTTTGCCGGGCTCGGCCTCGGCGGCGCGATGCCCAACGCCGCGGCGCTGTCCTCCGAGTACGTACCGCGACGCCATCGCGCCTTTGCCGTCACCGCGACGATCGTCTGCATCCCGCTGGGCGGCACGCTCGCGGGTCTCATGGGCGCCGAGATTCTGCCGCGGTACGGATGGCGCACGCTGTTTTTCGTCGGCGGCGTCGTGCCCCTCATCCTGGCGGCGGTCCTGTGGCGCGTCCTTCCCGAGTCGCCCCGGTATCTCGCGCGCAATCGCCGACGTTGGTCGGAACTCGCCGCGCTCTTACGGCGGCTGGGCCACGACGTGCCTGTCGATGCCGCGTTCGTGGACGCTAGGGAGAAGGCTGTCGGGCAGCCGTCTGTTCGTGAGCTGTTCGTCCCGGAATTCCGGCGCGACACGCTGGCGCTGTGCGGGTCGTTTTTCTTCTGCCTGCTGTCGGTGTACATCGGCACGAACTGGGTGCCGTCGCTCCTGACGGGTGCCGGCTTCAGCGTCGCCGTGGCGAGCAATGGACTGACCGCGTACAACCTCGGGGGCGTTGTCGGCGCCATTCTCGGCGCGATCGTCATAGGCCGCCTCGGCTCGCGCCTCACCATGCTGGCGATGGCGGCCGGGGCCATCGCGGGCGCCGCGTTACTGGCGGTGGTGGCCATCGGTGCGCAGTCGGTGCTCTCCGTGCTCGCGATGCTCGCGTGGACAGGCGGCCTCATCAACGCCGTCCAAACGACGATGTACGCATTGGCCGCGCACGTGTACCCGACGGGCATCCGCGGCACAGGCGTTGGCACGGCGGTCGCGTTCGGTCGCATCGGGGGAGTCGTGGCGCCGTACGCCGGATCGTGGGCGCTCGAGTCGGGCGGCGCGTCGCAACTCTTTGCGTTGATGGCAGTCACGATGACGGTGGTATTCGCCGCGCTCGCGTCGGTGCGAAACCACATTCCGCGAGCTCACGCTTCAGATTTCAAGGTGCAGATTCCGGATTCGGCGCGCCTCAAATCCGAACTCGGAAATCAATCTGAAATCTGAACTTGAAATCTGAACTGACATAGCCTTGCGTTTTGTCAGGACGCTTTACGGCCAGGTACTGATCGCCACGGCGGTTGGCATCCTCGTCGGGCACTTCTGGCCCGACGCCGGTGTCGCCATGAAGCCGGTCGGCGACGCCTTCATCAAGCTGGTCCGGATGATCGTCGCGCCGGTCATCTTTTGCACGGTCGTCGCCGGCATTACGGCCGTGGCTGGCGCAAAGACGGTTGGCAAGGCCGGCGTGCTGGCGCTCGTGTATTTCGAAGTCGTCACCACGATCGCGCTTGGTCTCGGTCTCGTGGTCGTCAACATCGCTGGTCCGGGCGTCGGAATGAATGTCGACGTCGCGACGCTCGACTCGACGGCCGTTGTCCCGTACGTGAACGCCGGAAAAGGCCAGAGCGCAATCACGTTCCTGCTCGACATCATCCCAACGAGCGTCGTGGATGCCTTTGCCAAGGGCGACATCCTGCAGGTGCTGCTGTTCTCGGTGCTTTTCGGCTTCGCGCTCAAAACGCTGGGCCCGGCTGGCAGGCCCGTGACCGACTTCATCGAGGGAATCTCACGCGCGCTGTTCGTCATCGTCGGTTTCATCATGAAGACCGCGCCCATCGGGGCGTTCGGCGCGATGGCGTTCACGATCGGCAATTTCGGCGTGAGCACGCTCGCGCAGCTCGGCAAGGTCATCGCCTGCTTCTACGCCGCGTGCCTGCTGTTCGTGTTCGTCGTGCTGAACGCGATCGCCTGGTGGCATGGTTTCAGGTTGTCGCGTTTCGTCGCGTTCATCAAAGAGGAAATCTTCATCGTCTTCGGCACATCCTCGTCTGAATCGGTGCTGCCGCGAATCATGGAGAAGCTCGAGGACCTGGGAGTCCGGCGCTCGGTCGTCGGAGTCGCAATTCCGGCGGGGTATTCGTTCAACCTGGACGGCACAGCCGTCTACCTGGCGATCGCGACGGTATTCATAGCCCAGGCGACGAACACACCACTCGGACTGTCGCGGCAGCTCATGCTGCTGGCGCTTCTACTGATTACGTCCAAGGGGGCGGCCGGCGTGGCGGGAGCTGCGTTGATTGCCCTCGCGGGTACGCTCTCGGCGACGGGGTACGTTCCTGTCGCCGGCGTGGCGCTGATCCTCGGGATCCACCGGTTCATGGGCGAAGCAATGGCCGTCACCAATCTGATCGGCAATGGCGTGGCAACGATCGTTGTCGGCAAGTGGTGCGGCGAAGTGGACGAGGCGCGTCTGGCTCAGCGGCTCGCCGGAGGGACCGCTGGACCGCCAGAACGGTGTGAAGAGGTTGGGACGGTACCTGCGCGGCTTCAGTGAGGCTCGATGATGCAGCATCCTTCAATTGGGTTCATTGGTTTCGGCGAGGCCGGCTCCACGATCGCCGCCGGGCTGCGTTCCGCAGGCATCGATCGCCTGTTCGCGTTCGACATCAACACGGATACGACGGATTTCGGGCCGCGCATTCAACAGCGCGCTGCAGCGAGCGGTACGACGCTCGTGGCCTCATCCGTTGAGCTCGCCAGGGCGGGCGACATGCTTTTTTCGACGGTGACGTCGAGCGCGGCCCTCGAGGCGGCGCGGCAGACCGTGCCGTTTCTCGAGCCGCGCCACATCTATGCCGACCTCAACTCGGTGTCGCCCGCGCGCAAGCAGGAGATCGCCGCCGTGATCGCCGCTTCCGGCGCTGGTTTTGTCGAAGCGGCTGTCATGGCGCCTGTCGCGCCGTACGGTCACCGTGTGCCGATGCTCCTCGGCGGAACCGCGGCACGTCACTTCGCCGACCACATGCAGCCACTCGGGATGCGGTTGGATGTCCTCGAGACAGCGACGGTTGGAAGAGCATCTGCTGTCAAGATGTGCCGCAGCATTCTCGTCAAGGGGCTCGAAGCGCTGATGTGCGAATGCGTGCTGGGCGCCAGCCGCTACGCGGCTGACGATCATGTCTTCGCGTCGGTGAACGAAAGCTTTCCGGGCATCGACTGGAAGCAGCTGGCCGACTACATGATCGGCCGTGTCGTCGTCCACGGCGAGCGCCGCGCCAGAGAGCTGGAGGAAGTGGCCGAGACGCTGCGAGCCATCGGCATCGAGCCCATCATGGCCGAGGCCGCGTCGCGACGGCAGGACGCGATGGCGAAGCTTCGAGCAGCGTCCCGGTTTGGGCCGGAAGGGCCACGGACCTATCGCGATCTGCTCGATGTCCTGGCTGCAGACGTCGCAGCCGTCGCGCCCTCACCTTCTTCACAAAGGAACGATTCCAGTACATCAGCAGCCCCGTCACCATCAGCGCAAACGGCGCCACGCCGATAATCACGTAGAACACCATCACGCCGTAGAACGCGGTTGTATTCCAGCGTCCGCCGAACCGGCCGAAATGCAGCGGATACATGAACAGAATGGCGCGGGTGCCGGCGGTCGCTTCCGAGAAGCGAACGCTGCGCACGATGCGGGCGTCGGCCGGCTCAAGGTATACATAGTTCAGCCCTACGCGGTGCCAGTCTCTCTGCTCCTTGGTTCGAACGGTGACTGGTTCGCCTGCTTTTTGCGGGAACTGGAATGCTACGGCCCGTGCGCCGGGCTGCGTCTGCTCGGCCACGCGGATGAACTGCTCCATCGATACCCGCCGATCGCTCCACAGCGTCGCCGCTCTTGGCACATCGACCGCTACTTTCGTCCCTGTGACACGTTCCGCAACGCTGCGGTACGCAGCCGGAAAGGCGAAGTACGCGCCGCTCAGCGCGACGACTACGATCGCAAGACTCGAGTAGAAGCCGACGACCTTGTGCAGATCGTAGTTCTGGCGTTTCCAGCTCGCGCCGAAGAGATAGCTGAACCCGAACAACCAGTGCCGCGTGCCCGGCCACCAGACGACAAGTCCGGTGAGGCCCAGCACAGCAGTCGCCAGTCCGATGAATCCGTTCAGAAACTCGCCAGTGTCGCCGGCGAGCAGGTAGGCGTGCAGGTCGAAGAACCACTGCATCCATTTCCGGTGGTAATCATCTCGGCCGGTAATCTCACCCGTGTACTGGTTGATGTATGTGTGGATGCGATGGCCTTCTGGCGACTCCGAGCGGAAGTTCCACGCAGTATCCGGACCGGCTTCGCCCCACCCAGCTTGGCGCAGCCTGTCGCGCGGGCTGGCCGCCTGAATGCGCGCGACCAGGTCGTCGATCGTCAGGCGCTGCGCTCGTGGCTCGACGTATGCGGTCCCGGGTGTCGTCAGGCGATTGAGCTCATATCGAAACACGACAATCGCGCCCGTGAGCGCGACGATGCCGACGATCGGTCCGAGGATCAAACCGGTCCAGAGGTGGATCTGGAACAGCCACCGCCTTGCCGCCGAGCGACGGGGTGCATCGACGAAAGACATCGAATTCAGAACACCACGTTCATTGACACGGTCACCGACCTCGGCTGTCCCAGGAGCCAGGCCGTCGACGAGCCGGAGTCTGCGTAGATCTCATCCAGCGTGTTGTCGACTCTCACGTCGACGGTCAGTTTCTGGCGCGCCCTCCATCTTGCACCCAGGTCCACCACGGTATACGAGGGCATCAGCGACGTTGCCACATTAGTGTTGTCCGCGAAGCGCCGGCCGACGTATCGAACGACGGCGCGAGCCTGCAGCGCCCGCGTGGCGTTCCAGAACACCATCGCGTTGGCGCTCCTCTCGGGCACGTTGAGCGGCACCCGCCCGGCGAGCGACACCACCGACGATCCTACGAGCGCTGTGAAATCGTCGAATTGTGCCCTGAGGACCGTTCCATTCACGTTGAGCCGGACCGCGCCCAGGCCGACGGCAAGAGAACCTTCGATGCCCTGAGACGACTGCTGGCCGACCTGTTCGGTCAGCGACGGGTTCTCGACGCTGGGCGTCAGCAGATCCCGTTTCACCAGATCGTACGCAGCCGCCGTCCACTCGACGCGGGTCCCCAGCAACTGCTGCTTGACGCCCACTTCGACCTGGCGACCCGGCGAGAGGTTGAATCCCTGCTGGTTCGCGTTGATGCTCGATAGCGAGTTCACCGGGTCCGATGCAACCGCGTACTGGCCGTAGATGGCGAGGCCGGCGATCGGATCGTAGACCACGCCGGTGTTCCAGCCGGTTGCGTCGTGATTGCTCTCGGTGGTCGCGAACACGAGCTCGTCGTAACGGTTCACGTGATAGTGATCCCGCCTCGCTCCGACCACGAGGGTCACCTTGTCTGCGGCGCTGAAACGATCCTCGACGTGGCCGGCAACCTGATTCACGTGGATCCGGTAGAACGGCTTCGACTCCTGGTTGTAGAAGTCGAGGTAGTGGCCGGGGTCGAAGTCGAACGCGTTGACCACCGAAGTGCCGCCGCGCACGTTGTCGTTGCGCTTGTAGTAGTTCCGGTTGACGTCGACGCCGCCCACGACGTCGTTGGTCCGTCCCAGCAGCCGCCCGCTGACCTTCACGTAGCCGGTGTCGCCAAACTGCGTCTCGTAGGTGTTGTTGATGTCGCGGAACTGCGTGCGCCTCACCTGATTCGTCGCCGGCAAGTACGTGTAGGTGGGAACATCGCGATAGACCCTGTCATGGTACATCGCGAACGTGTTGTTGTGGAACGAGACGGCCGGCGATGGGGTCCACAGCGTCTCGACGTTCGTCCAGTTGTCGGTGAAATTCAGCCGGGCGTCGAGCACGTTGTAGTTCTTGTATCGAAGACCCTCCACCGGCGCGTTGTTCAGCACGGGTGTGCCCAGGTACTGGCTCGGGTTCTGGTTGCCGAAATCATTGGACACGGTAAAGCGCAGCGTCCCGGTGGCATCGAACCGAAGCGATCCCGAAATCGCCTGGCTGTTCGACTCGCCGCGCTCCACCCAGTGCTGCGAGTTGTAGAGGCTGGCGTCGAACCGGTAAGACAGCCGATCGGTTACCGGACCTGTGCTGTCGATCGCTTCGTGATACGTGCCGAATCGACCGACGCCGATCGCGAGCTCGTTCCTGTGCTGCGCCGGATCCGGCCGTTTCGCCACAACGTTGACCGCAGCGCCGATGGCGCCCGTCCCGTACAGAACCGACGCCGGCCCGTAGAGCACGCCGATGTGATCCACGTTCCATGGATCGAAGGGAAAGCTCACGACGTTGCCGGCGTTGTACATCTCCATGCCGTTGAACAGCTGCTTCACCGAGTTCGCGCCCGTGAAGCCGCGCACGTTGAGCACGTTGCCGCCGTTGCCCATCGGCGCCGACGACGTGACGCCGGGCGCCAGCCCCTTGGCTTCTATGAGCGTCGGGATGCCCAGATCGCGAATGAGATTGCCCGAGATGGCCGCGATGCTCGCCGGCGTCTGCAGCGGTGAGAGACCCAGGCGGGTCGCGGTAGGCAGAGGCGTCGACAAGGAGAGCGGCACCGCGCCGGACACCTGCACGTCCTCGATGACCCCTGCGATCTGAAGCGTCGCCGTGATCCGCTGCCCGTCGGAGCCGACGACCACCTCCTGCGCCCACGGCGCAAATCCCGGCGAATCGATCTGCAGAACGTAGCGGCCGGGCGGAACCGAATCGATCGTGAACGTGCCGTCCTCATTCGAACGGATGCTGATCGGACGGGCGATGGGTGCACCCGACAGCGTGATCGAAGCGTTCACCACGACCCCGCCCTGCGGATCGGTGACGCGGCCGGCCAGTGAGGCCGTTTGCGCGCTGGCCGAGTCAATGATGAAGAGACCCAGACACACCGCCAGCGTCGTGTGGCGTGTCCACGTCAACAGCGGCTCGCGCGGCAGTCCTGTCATGGCAGTGCGCTGAAGCTCCGAAAAGTGTTTGAAAGGGTGGTCAGGAGTCTATGATGATTCCGCTCAAAACCCCGTCGCGCCGACCACTGCGCGAATCGTTCCGTCGCTCTTGCTGTAGAGATACAGCTCGCCGGCGGCGTCGATCGATAGGCGGACATCGGCGCGACCGCCGAAGACGAGGTCTGCTGATCCGGCCAGCCGCGGACGCTTGCCGCCGCGGGCGTGATACGCGGCTTCGACGATCGGGAACATCGAGTCGTAGACCTTCTTACCAGCGTCCGGCGAGCTGTGCGGATCCTTCCAGCGGACTTTCACTTCGTGAACAGGGGCCATCGTGCCAGGCTTCCCATCGTCGGCCGCCAGCATGTCCTTGTAATTCGCGTACCAGATGCGCCCTGTCGTGAGGTCCGTGAAGATGTACTTTCCGCGCAGCGCCGGAATCGCCGCGCCGTTGTAGACGAAACCGCTGCCGATCGAATCGCCGCCGGCGGCATCGTGGCCATACTGGATGACGGGGTAGGTTGGCACGATCATCGTGTCCGTGGGCTGGTCCCCGACCTGCATCGGAATCTGATCGGCCTCAGGCAGGGGCGCCGTTGTGTTGTCCGCTTTGAGCAGCTGATTTCCCTCGCGCCGACCGTAGCCGTAGTTGGTGCCCTTGCGAACGATGTACACCGCTTCCCAGGTATGGAGGCCGACCGAGTTGGCAATCAGATGGTTGTTCGCCGCGTTGTCCGGATCGATTCCCCAGGCGAGGCGATGTGGATTGCGAAAGCCGTACGCCCAGATTTCCTTTCGCGCACCCGGCGTCGCGACGAACGGATTGTCGTTCGGAATGCGATAGCGGCCGTTCTCGCTGACCGTGCTCGTCGACACGTGCTCGTTCAGATCGGGAATGATGCGAAGAATCTTCCCTTCGAGGTTGTCCAGCCGCTGAGGGTTCGACCTGATGGCCGCGATCTGCGATTCGCCAGACGCACCATCGCCACATTCCAGATACAGGACTCGCCAATCGGGATCGCCGCGACGAGCGGTCGGATTGAAAATGAGATCGCCCAACGGATGGCTGCGCGTATTGAGCTGCACGCGCAACAGTTCGCGGGCGGTGCCTTCGAATGTCGAATTCGCCGGATTTGAATCCGTCCACTCAATCAACACGCCTTCGTGCTGGAGAGGTCCGGGCGTCTTGATAGCCTCGGTCGTCGTGTACCCGGCGATGTTCAGCCCAGCGAATTTCGCGGTATTGGGAAGATTGGAGCCGGGGATCGCCGGATCTTCCATGTGAACGGTGTAGAACTTGCCGTTGCGCGTGTAGTCCGGGTCCAGGTAGAACCCGTTCAAGCCGTTCCCGTACCCCTGAGCGATGGTCAGCTTGCGGAAGAGCCCGGTCTTGCCCTCGTTGCCGTTGAAATCGAGGTAGAGCGTGAGCTTCTTCGTGTCCTTGTCCAGGATGTACAACGGTCCGTTGAGGTCGCTGATGAACAAGCGCTTCGCGCCTCCATCCTCTTCGCGCACGGTATTGACGCGTGAGAGCAGCACATCGTTGGAACCGTTGCCATCGACCGATCCGGTGACCGGCATCTCCAGATAATCCTGGATGTCCAACGTGGCTTGCGCGAACGCGGCTGGAAGCCGTACAAGAGAACCCGCGAGGGCGAAGCACAACACACACAACCGGTTGTTCATGGTTCCAGCTCCAGGTGCAACACCTCGGAGTATAGCGTCACATGGTTCGACCGCCCTGCGTTAGACTGAGCTTTCCAGGACATGACCGCCTCTGCCGTGAGCATGTCGTGAGTGCAGTAGGAAAGGCTCCAGCAGCCCTCGCCGTCGCAGTCGTTCTGGCCATCCCCGGTGGCGGCATCTCGATCTATCGGCAACGCGCGCTCGACTCCACCGATCTCCTGCGTGGAACGATCGACATCCACGTGCATTCGGATCCCGATAACGTGCCGCGTTCGGTCGACGGTATCGAGGCGGCGAAGCTGGCCCACTCGAAGGGCATGCGCGGGATCGTCCTCAAGAATCATTACGATCCAACGGCGGGATTGGCGTTCCTCGCGCGCAAGGAGGCTCCTGGACTGGAGGTGTTCGGCGGGATCGATTTGAACCTGACCGTTGGAGGAATGAACCCAGCGGCGGTGGAACACCTGACGCAGGTCGCAGGCGGGTTCGGCCGCCTGGTGTGGATGTCGACATTCGATGCCGAGAACCAGGTGCGCTACTCCAAGGAAGATCGGCCCTTCGTGAGCGTTGCGCGGAAAGGTGCGCTGCTGCCAGACACGAAAGCCGTCATCTCGGTCATCGCTAGTCGTGGCCTGGTGCTGGCCACTGGCCACGTATCGACGCAAGAAGCACTTCTCCTGCTCGAGGAAGGACGGCGGCAAGGCGTTGCGCACATGGTCGTGACCCACGCCATGAACCCACCGGTGCTCATGGGAATCGATCAAATGCGAGAGGCGGCGAGGCTCGGCGCATTCATCGAGTTTGTTGGAGGATCGCTGGACGGGGCCGATGCGGCGACCCGAATCGATCGCTACGCCGATGCAATCCGCCAGATCGGGCCGCAGTTTTGCATCCTGTCGTCCGACCTGGGTCAAAAAGGAAATGCCTTGCCTGCCGATGGCTTTGCCGGTTTCCTCGCAGCGCTACGGGCGAGGGGGTTTTCGCCGCAGGATCTCGACCGGATGTCGAAGGGAAACCCGGCCCGGTTGCTGGGGTTGCCGTGAAGGAGTCGTCATCATGCGCACGCACGTAATCGCCGTACTGGTGCTCGTTGCGTCATCGCTCGTGCTCGCACAGCGAGGGGCGCCTCGTCCTGACGGACCGACGCCGCGTCTGGCGGATGGCACACCCAACCTCGGACGCGTGCCGGGCGAAAAGGGCGTCTGGAATGTCATCTGGGTCCGCAACATGGCTCTTCGCATCGACAAGACCGACGGCGGCAGCGATCTGCCCAGCTCCGGCGGAGTCGTCGGTCTCGTCGGCCATGACCTGAAGCGGGACGGCTCGCGCTTCGAGCCGCTCGTGCCCTTCATGCCCTGGTCTGCGGCGGTGTACGACTACAACGTCGCGAACGAATCGAAGTACGACCCCGAGGGCTATTGCCTGCCGCCCGGCGGCCCACGCCTGATGGCCACGCCCTATCCGATGGAAATCATCCAACTGCCTGAGCAGCAGCGGATCATCATGACGTTCGAGGGCGCGACCCATATCTGGCGCGAGATCTACATGGACGGCCGTCAGCATCCGCACGGCGACGCTCTCAATCCCACGTATCTCGGACATTCCGTCGGACACTGGGAAGGCGACACACTGGTTGTCGACGTGGTCGGGTTCAACGAGGCCACATGGCTCGATTACTCGGGTCATCCGCACACCGACCAGCTCCATGTGATCGAGAAGTTCACGCGCCGCAGCAAGAACGTGCTTCATTACGAGGCGACGATTGACGATCCCGGCGCCTACACGAAGCCGTGGACGGCGGCGTGGAACATCCCGTGGAGAGCGACCGCCGAACTCGCCGAGTACATCTGCCAGGAGAACAATCAGTACCTCCTGCGTTTGACCGACGATTTCGGGCAGCCGCTCTTTGGAAAGCGTCCGGATTGAGAACGCGGACCGCCGACGCACAAAGTTGCGCAGCGGAGGGTCTGGGTGTACAAGGAAGCGCATACGGGAGGCCAGAATGGAAACCCCGGCTTACACCGGAACGAAGCGTCTCTTTATCGGACTTGGGGCCAGCTTCCTGCTCGCAGCGATTCAGCCTGTCGTTGCGCATCATTCGTTCGCGGCTGAATTCGACGCGAACAAGCCCGTGACCCTGAAGGGCACGGTCACCAAAATCGAATGGGCGAATCCGCACATCTGGGTGTACCTGGACGCGAAGGGCGACGACGGCAGCCTGCAACCGTGGCAGTGTGAGGGGGGACCTCCCAATACGCTGACACGAAACGGGTGGAGCAAGGAGTCCTTGAAGATCGGCGACCAGGTCACGATCGACGGGGTGTTAGCGAAGGATGGTTCCAAGACGTGCAACGCGCGTCTGGTCCGGCTGCCGGATGGCCGCAGTGTTTTTGCCGGGTCATCGGGCGGCGACAATCCACCGCCGCCCAAGCACTAACAGGAGCAGAGAAGGAGTCTCCCTGTGAAGCCTCATCTCGCAGCGAGTCTGTTGGCGGCAGCGACGCTGGCAGGTGCGTTTTCGCAGTCGCTCGTCGCGCAGCGGGAGTTTGCTCCTCCCGTGGGCCCGACACCCCGACTGGCATCAGGGAAAGTCGACTTCAGCGGCGTCTGGCAGAAGCCGTACGTCCCCGACATGACCAAGGACGGCAAGGATCAGAAGGGATTTCCTAACCTGCCGTTCACGCCATGGGGCGAGAACGAGTGGAAGACCTACGACGCGGCGGAAGGCGACTACACCGGCTCGTGCCTGCCGTTCGGCATGACGCGCTCCGTCAACACGCCGGAGCCGATGCAGATCATGCAGAGCGACAAATACTTTGCCTTCCTGTTCGAGCAGAACTCCTGGTTCTCGGTGATCCCGATCGACGGCCGCCCGCATGGCAAGGGGATTCCGACATGGTTCGGCGACTCGGTGGGGCATTGGGAAGGCGACACGCTGGTGATCGATACGATCAACTTCAACGGCAAGACCCGGCTGGATACGATCGGCCATCCACACAGCGATCAGCTGCATCTCGTGCAGCGCTTCTCACGGCCCGACCTTGGACACATCTCGTACGAGGTGACCGTCGACGATCCCAAGATCTTTACCAGGCCATGGACGAACTCGCGGACGTTCACGCTCAGGCCCGATTGGGAGATGATGGAGTACTCGTGCGAGGAGAATAACAAGAGTCTCTGGGAGGGCCGAATCAAGGTTCCCAAATACAAACATTAGGCAGGATGTCAGGTGTCTCGAGCCGGCCGAAGTTCCTCGGGATGATCCCGCAAGTACGCAATCAAACGCTGCTTTTTTCCTTTGCCTCTCTCCGACGAAGCCGACCCGATGAGAGCGCCGCAGGGGATCAGTTCGGGGTCGCGGGTGGCGACACGCTCGTAAATCGAATGCCAGGCTTTCTTGACAGCTGAGCGCGAGATGCTGAGGTGATCCGCGATGTCCTCGTCCGTGCCACCCAGGAGAGCCGTGAGGAGAAGGCGCTGCTCGCTCGGACGGAAACCGAAGCGGGCCGCCTGGTAGACAAAAAGCGTGCTCGCCCAGGTGCCCATTCGGCTCGTCGCCAGTTCGCGCGTCAACCCCATGACGTGAGGCAAGTGGACGATCTCATGCGGCGGCTTGTCGATTCTCTCCGTGTACCGGCCGTACGGGAGCGACTGCGAGAGTTGCTTGTTCCTGGAACAATCTCGGACTGGAACTGTTGATCCCTCTGGAATCTTTTCACCGGGGGATGCTATAGACAACTGATCTAAAAGACCTGCGACGCCAATTTCGTGATTCCGTCAAAACGTTTGCGAAAGTCGCTGTCGCCGAATGGAAGAGGTGATGACTCCTCCCAACTACGTTTATGCCCTGGGACGCATTGAGCCTCGTTTCCCGCGGCTGGCAGCGGAGAAAGAATTTGCTCACGCCGCAAAGGCCGAGACCCTTGGCCTGACGGACCGGCAGGCGCTCAATCGCGTGCTGTCCCAGCCGCAAAACCGCTATTTGCTCCGAGAACTGTGCTGGGTGCTGACGATCGAGGGTCTCGAGGCCTACATCCTCCATCCGCGGGACCCGGTGGACTGCGCCCAGTTGGTCGAAGCCCTCCGAGCAACACCCAGTCCGCTCGACGTGGATGTGGTCATCGGTGTGCTGGGTCCTCGCGCCTCACCCGAAGAGTGCAATGGGCTCATGGTCCCGATCGTGGTCTTCGACAAGTTGTATACC
>JBKPDW010000446.1:0-20376 GCA_046728115.1 Acidobacteriota bacterium
TTGTCGGCATGCTTTCTGGCTCCTCGACGAACGCACCGCAGAGCGATGCTCCGGCACGCGGTCATTATTCAGCGCCCCTTCGCTACGACGGCCGGTTCACTCTTGTCCGGCTGCGCTGGGGCGCCGACCTCCCCTCTCCGCGCGGTGGTTTCGGCTTTCAAGACGCGTGGAGTCACGATTACCCGCGAGCGGAGCAGAACCTCTCGGCGATCATCCGCGAGCTTACGTACCTCGACATCCACGACGACGGCAACGAGATTCTGACGCTCGACGATCCGGATCTGTTCAAGTACCCGATCGCGCTCATGTGGGAGCCTGGATTCTGGACGCTCACCGACCGCGAAGCAGAGTCGTTTCGCGCCTACCTGCTGAAGGGCGGCTTCGCGATCTTCGAGGACTTTGACGGCACCACGCAGTGGGCCAACTTCGAGGCGCAAATGCACCGAGTGCTCCCCGAGGGCCGGCTCATGCGTCTCGACAGCTCGCATCAGATCTTCAACGCGTTCTTTCCGATTAAGGACATCGACGCGATCGTCCACCCGACGTCGCACATCCGGCCGAGCTACTACGGCATTTTCGAGGACAACGATCCGTCAAGGCGGCTCATCGTCGTGGCCAATTATGATAACGACGTGCCGGAGTACTGGGAGCGGTCCGGCCAAGGACTCTTTCCGTTCGACACCTCAAATGAAGCGTACAAGCTCGGCGTGAACTACATGATTTACGGACTGAACCACTGACTGTCATCGGGCGTTCGACCCGATCGCCGACGGCTGCCTACTGAAAACTCGATTGTGCGGGAGGTCCATTCCGGACATATGGGTGACAGATTATTCCGAGCACACAGGTAACACTTTCGGGCCGAACGGATTCTCGATCGGCTCCAGCCGGCACGTCTCGTCGTCGAAGTAGCCCAAATCGTAGTGCATGAAGGTGACGAGCCAGATCCGCTCGCCCACTTGGGTCACGCCGACGTTCTGTCCTGCGAAGACGTGGCTGAGATTCACCTTCCGGCCTTGAAACACATCCGCCCGCAATGCGTGACGATGATGGTGTGGTCGTGAAACGGGTACATCAGGTCCTCGAGGCCGCGATACACGCGCGAGGAGCGGGCGTACAGGTCGGCGCCCGCGACGGTGAACCGCGAGCTTGAGGCGCTCTGCCGCGCGTTCACCCTCTCGGTCCAGCACAAGCTGATTTCGTCCAGGCCGCTCATCGAGCGGGCGGCGCGCAATCTTCACGCCCTTGGCCTTCTCGCCAATCTGGATCGCGAGCTGCCGCTTGGCCTCGTCCTTGTCCGTCGTGTGGACGTTGCGGCAAGCGCCCCTCGAGGCTCAGCGCGGAGCTCATCTTTTCCGCTCGGGTATACTCGACCACCTCCTCGAACAGAGTGACGGAGTGCCTGGGCTTACCCGATCGGGCATCGCTTTCGCGATTCGCGCGGCGGCCGTGTGCCTGGCGGTGGCCGGAGACGCGCACGGCGAGCAGCTGCCGATGCGAACCTACGGATCGGCCGACGGTCTCTTGAGTGATTACGTGACCGGGCTCCGGTCCGACTCCCGCGGGTTCCTGTGGTTCGGTGCGGCGGACGGGGTCAGCCGCTTCGACGGAGAGCGCTTCGTCACCTACGGCCGCAAAGAAGGTCTGCCTGCGGCCACGGCGAACGACTTTCTCGACGATCGCCGCGGCGTACTGTGGATCGCGACCAATGGCGCCGGTGTCGTGCGATTCGACCCGTCCCAGCCGTCATCGGCTCCCATGCCCGGCCGGCGAACGTTGTTCACGCCGTTCGCCGTTGGCAACGAGCACTTATCGAACCGGGTCAACGTATTGCACGAGGACCGATCGGGACGGATGTGGGCGGCGACTGACGGCGGCCTCTTTCGAAGCGATCGACCGGGCAGCTCTCCATTTGTCCCGATCGCACTCGAGGTGCCCGGCGTGCCCGATCGGCAGCTCCAGATCCTCGCGTTGATTGCCGATGCCAACGACGATCTGTGGCTTGGCACCTCGGCTGGCGTGCTTCACTACACGGCGGACGGACATTCGGTCCTGTACGTCGACGACACGTCGCGTGGTCTGCCGCTCGTCGTCTCCATAGCGCGCGATCGCGCCGGCCTCGTCTGGGCTGCGCGGCACGACGGTCTGCTCGCCGTTCGTCCGCTGCGCGCGCCGCCGTCGGATGCGCGGCTGCACGTCGTGCGGCTCGGTCACCAGTGTGAAGCCCACCCTGGCGATGACATTCCGTTGCCGTCGGCGGAAGCGACATCGTGCCTCTACTCGGCGGCCAGCGGGCTCGCCCACAGCGACATCCGGGCCGTGTATCTCGATTCATCGGGGCATCTGCAGATCGGGATGCTCGGTCCGAGCGTGTCGGAGTACGACGGCCGTCGATTCCGAACACGACTCGCGGTCAAAGGCCAGTACACCTGGGTGAACGCGTTCGCGGAGGACATCGATGGAAATCTCTGGGCGGCGACGGCGGAGGGGGCGATCCGAATCGCGCGGCAGGGACTTGTCGCCTTCGGTCCCGACGACGGCCTGCCGGCGCGTTCGATCATCGGCGCGTCCGAGGATGCGAGCGGGTCGTTGTACGCGTGGACGAAGACCGGGGAGATTTACCGGTTCGACGGTCGTCGATTCTGGCGGGTTCGGTTATCGCTGCCTGGAAGACTGCACGGATCGAGCTGGGGCGGCAAGAACGTCGCCGTGAGGGATTCGCACGGCGATTGGTGGATCCGCACGCGGGATGGCGTCTATCGAGTTCGGCCGGGTCGCCAGGCGAGGTTGTTCACGACGGCCGATGGACTGCCCGGGAACGACGTCACCGGCGTGTTCGAAGATCGTCACGGCGACATGTGGATTGCTGCGATGTCGGTTCGGGGCGAAGAGCTGGTTCGGTGGGATCGGGCGTCGGAACGCATTCGAGCCTTCGAGGCGGCGACGGCGCTGCCACGGTTCGTCGAGCCGATCGCGTTCGTCCAGGATCGTGCGGGCTCGGTCTGGGTCGGGCTGCGCAGCGGCGGCCTCCTCAGGTACCGCGACGGCCGGTTCCGAGTCTTCGGGGAGCGTGACGGGATTCCAGGTTCGGTGGGCGACCTGTACGTCGATCGGTCGGGCCGGCTCTGGGGATCGAGCCACGGCGTCATCCGCATCGATCGGCCGGGCGCCGACACGCTCTCCATTACGCGGTACACGACCGAGGACGGACTCTCGAGCGACATCGTCACCTGCTTCGCGGAGGATCGGCTCGGGCACATGTACTTCGGCACGAATCGAGGCGTCGATCGCCTCCACCTCGCCACCGGCGTGCTCCGACACCTCGACCCGGCCGCCGGTTTGTCGGGTATCGTGCTCTCGGCGATGACCGACCACGCGGGCAATATCTGGTTCGCCACGTGGCGAGGTCTTCTACGGTACTCACCGCTCGAGGACGCGTCGCCGAAACCGCCGAGCGCTCTCATCGAAGCGCTTCAGGTCGCGGGCGTCCGGTACGCGGTCTCGGAATTGGGCACGCGCGAGATCGGGCACCTCACGCTCGGACCATTTCAGAATCATCTGCAAGTCGACTTCTTCGGCCTCGGTTCGAGCACGGGCGGCCAGTTGCGGTACCAGTACCGGCTGGAAGGAACCCAGAATGGCTGGAGCGCGCCCGCCGAGCAGCGGTCGGTGGTGCTCGCGGGACTCGCGCCGGGCAGTTACCGATTCGCCGTGCGCGCCGTCACGCCCGCGGGCCTTGCCAGCACCGAGGCGGCCGTGGTGTCTTTCACGATCCTGCCGCCATTGTACGCGCGGTGGTGGTTCATCGCGCTGGGCGCAGGGTTCGTGCTCGCTGGCACCGTGGCACTGTACCGATTTCGCGTCGCCCAGTTGCTGCGCCTCGAGCGCGTGCGATCACGGATTGCCACCGATCTGCACGACGACGTCGGAAGCGGCCTGTCGCGAGTAGCCATCCTCTCGGAAGTGGTGCGGCAACGAATCGGTCGGGAGACCGCCGCCTCGGATGTCGCCGAACCGCTGTCGCGCATCGCGGAGACCTCCCGCGAGCTCGTCGACACGATGGACGACATCGTCTGGGCGATCAATCCGGAGCGGGACACGCTGAGCGATCTCGTGTATCACATGCGCCGATTCACGCAGGACATGCTCGGCGCGAGCGAGATCGAGCTGGTATTCAGGGCGCCTGACTCCTCCGACCAGCTGACGCTCGGTCCGGATTTGCGGCGTGAAGTCTTCCTGATCCTGAAGGAAAGCGTGACGAACGTCGCGAAGCACGCCAGGTGCCGCAGAGTCGAGGTCGATTTTGCCGCCGATCGTCACCGGCTCCACCTGCAGATCGCCGACGATGGCCGGGGGTTCGAGCCGTCGCGCGAGACCGACGGTGATGGGCTGGCCAGCATGCGCCGCCGCGTCAAAGCGCTCGGCGGCCGGCTGGAGGTCCACACCGCGCCGGGTCGTGGCACCGTGGTCAGCCTCGATGTCGACCGGGTTGGGCGCCTCGCGCTTCATTAGCTCGACCGTTTGACTACACGCGTATGTAGTGATGAACACGCGGCAGGCACGATACGCTCCGGATGTGGAGCAGGCCGGCGGCTCGACCGAGCGCGAGTTAGTCACCGTCGTCACGATCGAGGATCAGCGCGAGATTCGGGAAGGGCTCGCCGTGTTGATTGACGCGACCGACGGGTACAAGTGCGTCGGCCGGTACCGCTCGATGGAAGAGGCGCTGGCGTCCATGGGTCCGACGGCCCCTCGGGTCGCTCTCGTCGACATCGGCCTGCCAGGCATGTCTGGCATCGACGGGATCAAGCGGCTCAAAGAGCGTTACCCGGCTCTCGCGATTCTGGTGCTCACCGTCTACAACGACGATGCGCGGATCTTTGCGGCGTTGTGTGCCGGGGCATGCGGATACCTTCTGAAGAAGACGCCGCCGGCACGGCTGCTCGAGAATCTACGCGAAGCCGTTGACGGCGGCTCACCCATTTCGCCTGAGATTGCGCGCCGCGTCATCACGCTGTTTCGTGATGTACGCCCGCCGGAGGACGCCGGGTGCGACTTGACGCCGCATGAAACGCGCCTGCTCCGGAAACTGGTCGAGGGGCACAACTTCAAGAGCATCGCGCAGGAATTCGGCATCACCACGCATGGGGTGTCGTTTCACATGCGCCGCGTCTACGAGAAGCTGCAGGTGCACTCGAAATCCGAAGCCGTCGCGAAAGCGCTCAAGAGCCGTCTCGTCTAGCGAATCGCCGCCATTGCGGCTGGCCCTCAGCATTCCCTCTCATTCCTACACACGCGTGCAGTGACCGCACACATCGCGGCGCCTATTCTCCAGCCCGGAGGCAAGGAGAAACACCATGATGAAGGAATCGCGCAGAGACAAGCGGCCGCTGAAGACGTTCGCCACGCTCACGTGCATCGCCGCGGGCCTGCTGCAGGCGGGCACCACATCGATCGCGGCGCAAGCCGGCAGCCGCACGGCAATCCTCGACAACGCACGCACCGCGTCGCCGCGGGTCCATCTGGAGATCATCGATCTCGTGGCGCCGACCGTCATCGAGCTGCGCCGTCAATTCGCGGTCACGTTCACGGCCGCTGATGTCGACGGCGTCGGCACGGTTCGCGTCCAGTTCGGAGACGAGGTTCAGTGGTTGAGCGGGCAGGGATTGAAGGTGTTCAACGGCGTGGCGCCGTTCGAGACCACGGGACTCGGAGTGTTCCAGGTGAGCGCGACGGTCTACGGCATCGGTGGAAGAACCTCGGGACCGACGTGGGTCCAGGACGTCACGGTCATCGCCACGGATCCGAACTTCGATTACACGCTGGCGCCAGTCAAGGACGTGACGCCAGGATACACGGATCAAACCGGCGGAACGACGCCGGTTCAGAATCCGTTCGTCGGAATCGACAAGACCCCATGGTGGAAACAGTATCAGAGCAAGTTCGCCAAGCCCCGGTTCGACTGGGTCAACTCGTGCGGGGGCTTCGCTTCGACAATCACGCCGAACGGCGAGGTGCTGCACTGCTGGCTCGCGTTTCATCCAGAGGTTCGCAAACACCTCATCTGGGAATACATCGATTACGGGCCGCTGGACCCGCTCGGCACGCTGACGGGCCAGGCGGCGCCAGCCGTGTGGGAGGACTGGAGCGACTTCGATCGCGCGCTGCTCGACGCGGCGTTCTACCACGCGTACCTGTATCTCGACAGCGGGGCGACGGCGTTTGGCGGCCCCGTGCTGCCCGATGCGCCCGACAATCAGATCCTGCTCGCCGACGACGAATCTGACGTCACTTTCTTCAGCGAGTTCGACGCGAAGCGCATGTACATGGCGACGGTCGCGCATTCGCTCGCCCTCGAGATCGGCGGGTTCGTGCCGTGGTCGATCACGACCTACAACGACGACGACCTCGACGTCCTGTTCAACGCCCATTATCAGGTGAAGGTCGAATACGATACGTGGACGATCAACGGGGTGGACCGCAGCTACCTTGGCTATCGACCGGGTCAGATCAACGTCAGCGAAGCGCCGCCGGTCACGACGTTCAACTGGCTCGTCGCCAACAACATCATCGGCCCGAATCACCTGCTGACCGTCGGCCGCCTGCTCGAATGGGGTCGCGCTCATCAGATTCATGAAGGGCTCAGCTCCGCCTCGCCGCTCTGGGCGTACAGGGCCAATCTGGCGCTGCTGCAGCAGGCCATCTGGCAGTATCGGGGCATGTCGCCCGCTGTTCGCGTGATGAACCTCACGACCTTCGTCGATCCGTTCACGGGTCACACCTATGGACCGGGACCCACAGGGTGGACGCAAAACGGGTGTCAGGGAGAAGGCGAGTTCCTCCAAGTGGTACTGCGAGCCGCGAACATCCCGGTTGTGCAGATGGACATCATCCCCGGCGGTGGACACTCCACGGCGCTCTTCCGAACGCTCGGCATGATGATGGGCCACGGCGACGATGTGTACGACGTCCGGCTCGCGGCAGCGACGCCGATGGCACCGGGCGAGGCCATTCTCATCTCGATCGCGACGTTCAACGCGTGGTTTCAATCCCCCGGCCTACCGACGTACTTCAATCTGTACCGTGCCTTGTACGAGGTCGAGCTGAAGTACCTGTCCAACCGTCTATTGGAGAAGTACTGCTCCGATCAGGCGACCGGGCAGACGCACGCGTCCGGCGACGTCTACGCGGAGTTTCTGGGCTACGACGGGATCACGCATTTCTATACGGTCCAGGAGCTCGAGGCGGTGAACCTCTGGGACAACCTGAAGGTGAAGGCCGGAAAACTTGGTTACTGCAAGCCCTGAGTCGCTACAGGAGGAAGCTCTCGAATTGCCGGCCGTGAGCACGCGCGTGCACACTGAAGTCGATGCACGCGCGGGCTCTGCCGCGCACGAACAATTGCATCGTGTCCCGAGCTCAGTCCAATCCTCAGCGGCTGCTGAGATTGCGGAGAATTCGAGTTCGGACGGAGTATTTGCGAATCACAGCCGCTGCGCCATCTGAGATATCTCCGGACGTTTCCAACCGAACGCGCGAGCCGCAGTCTCACGTCGTCCAACTCTGACAGGCGTCAGCGCCGGAAGCCCTCCGGACTGGGATCGACCGGTAACGCCGGTCGTTCCCCCTTCTCCAAACCAAAGAACTGCTCGAGTTCTGACTGTGTCAGAACCTTCGAGTACTCGGCCGCAAGTGCGCTCGTGAGTGCCGTCGCTTGCTTGCGGCGCAGCGGACGCACAACCACGCTGAGCAGATACTTGAGACCGAGCCGAAGCCGATGCGCCTCGACTCGCTCGCTGGCCGCCCAGAGCGCCTCCCGACGGGCTTCGGGGAAATCGCGGCCAAAGCGATGATCGATAGCCAAGTCGAGAGCACGGCGCCGAATCGCGCGATCCTCCGCCGGAGACGGGATCGGCGGCATTCCGCGGTGCAGTTCGACGACGCGACGATCGTACTCCTCATCGCTGAGGCGCGTTCCGTATTTCCCCTCCGGCATACGGACAGTCTACGTCTTCTCCCCGCCCGCGTCGGCTTCAGCGCTTGAAGGCGCGCTTAACGATCCTCGGATCCGCCAATGTGACCGCCGTGCCCGGCGCCAGCCCGAACAACTTCTGGTAATGAGCAGGCTTCATGGCGCCGGCGGCCGCGTGCTGGAAGACGACCGTCTCGCAGTCGAACTCTTTCACGAACTCAGCAGCGGTCATGGTGTGGTTGGCGTACCATTCTTCGATCTTCAGCCTCGAACGCTCTGTCGAACGTCGGATGTGACTGAGTCGAGTGCGGATCGTGTGATCCGCGCTCGAGCCGAGCTTGAAATTCACTTGATGTATGAACAGAGCCACGAAAAAGTCTTCAAGCTCACGACTGGCGGCAAACCGCTTGGCCCTCGCTGCACTCGCGAGCGGGGCTCGCGCCTTTCTGTACATCGCAAGGACGCCGTTCAGATATCGGCGCTCGCCTCGCACCGGAGCGGCCGATCGCGAGCGCCGGCCGAGGCGTCGCGACGTCGCAGGCATGGTATCCGTGCAGTCAGGAAGGTCTCCGGTCGTGCCTGCATGCTGATCAAACGGCGCATTGCACAAACCGAATACGCCACCGGGCCGACCGTAGGTGCCAAACAACGCCTCAGACACCTCGTATCCACGCGCCCCACGGACGGTGATTGATGCCGGCAACAGAATCCGGTTGGCAGCTTGGTGGCACACGCCGTTGATGAGATAGCACGTAATGCCGCCTCGCTCATTCGCACCTGCGATCTGATCCGCGCGGAGCGTGCTACCGTTCCCGCGTCGAAGCTCAGTGCCACCAGTCTTTCCACCCCAGCAACTCCATCCGCGAGCTCCGGTGCCGCACTCGACATACGTATGATCGGCGAGGTCTGCAAACATCTTCGTGGGATACCGCTTGACAATCAGAACCCCCATGGCCATCTCCTCTCTCGGCGGTCGCGTCCCCTGTCGATCAGGTGAGCACAGGAGACCTCATTGCGCAGTCCGGAGCCGTCGCCCACAATGGACTGCCTGTGATCATTCTGGCGATTCGCAGGACCGATCCCACATCAACGGAGTGGCAAGTTCCGCGGCAATTCGCTCCTCGCCCCACGTCACATTCGCACGAGCCATGGCGGCAATCAGCTGTTGAAGATCCACCGGCAGTGGTGGGCGGCCGCGTGCCCTCGACTTCCACCGCCAGAACTGACGGAGTCCTCGACGATGCCACCGAATCAGCGTGTCCGGCTTCACAATCGTGAGGACTGCTCTCCAGTCGATCAGCTGGGAGAACACGACGAGGGTGATCCGCGTCGCATTATCGGCACGGTGGGATTTGAACCGGCGTTCTCGGTAGAGCGCCAACTGCTTCCGGAGAAAGAGATTCTCCGCGGCCAGTTGCGAACGCGACCGGAAGCCCAGCGATACGAACCTGAGTGCATCGACCAGCAACCGGCCTGCGGTGACACACGATCGACGAAGACCAGTGTTGCCCATGCCGAAGGATGCCACAACCGCGGCGCCGGCTCCCTGACGACCCTCGCTGGTGACCGAAATCGACGGCGAATCCAGTGCGGACCGAATATTTGCGGATCAGTGCGTCCAGCTAATGCTGGCATGTTCAACAACTAGAGCAGCTGACCGGAGTCTGCGGGTCATGAGCAATCCTCTCACCTACTTGGACGAGGTCGTTCGTGTCGAGGTGGGGGCCGCCGCAGCACCCGGCCCCTTGTACTGCACGCCTTCCTTGAGCACGTACAGCACGTGCTGTAACGCGCCCATGTCGACCAGCGGGTTGCCATCGATCACGATGATATCGGCCAGCTTGCCGGGCTCGATCGTGCCCAGTCTGTCGGTCAGGCCCAGGTACTCGGCTGCGTCCTTCGTGGCCATCGCGAGCACCTTCATCGGCGGAATGCCGGCGTGGACCAGCAGCTCCATCTCCTGACGCGTCGAGTCGGTGTGGAAGTTGATTGGCGTGCCGCTATCGGTGCCGACGAGGAGGCGGACGTCGGCGTCATAGAGCTTCTTGATGTTCTTGAGCTGCGGCGTGATTCGCTCCGGGTCCATTCCTCCTCGGAAGTAGGCGAGCTTGTCGGGATGCTCAATCGATTGCCGGACCGGCGTGTAGAACTCCGGGGGCGTCAGCGCCTTGAATCGAGGGTTGTCGAGCAGCACGGGCCAGCGGAACGCGTCGATGCCCGCCCACTGCGTGATGGGCGTCGGATCGACCCAGGTGTGGTGCTCGACGAGCGCCTGCACCAGGTCCGGATTGTCGGGGCTGACGTTGTGCTCGATCGCGTCCTGGCCGTTGGCGATCTTCATCAGCACCTTGGCGTCGCCTTCACCGTGGCCGGTGACCTTGAGTCCCTTCTTGTGCGCCTCTTCCGTGACAACCTTCGTCTGCTCTGCGGTGAGACCGGTATAGTTCTTGACGATGTCCGCACCGAGGGCGATCGTCTTGAGAATGGCGGCGCGCGCTTCCTCCGGCGTGTGCACGTTGAACAGATAGCCCTCCATGCCGCGGTGATGCGCCGCCGAGGCTTCGGGCGTTGTATTCCAGATCCAGCCGGCGCTGACCTTCATCCGCGGACCCACGAGCTCGCCGCGATTGATCCTGTCCCGAATGTGAACTTGCGTCGCAGGCGCGCCGCCGAGATCGACTGCCGTCGTTACGCCCGCCATCAGCAGTTGCCGGGCGCTGGTAGCCGCGACTCGCTCTCCGACAGCGCCCATCGCGCTGAACGTCTTATGGAACGTGACGTAGTCGGCGTGACCGAGGAAATCGAGGTGCACGTGCGCGTCGGTCAATCCGCCCATGACGGTATAGCCGGCGGCGTCGATCACCTTCGTCCCGGCCGGAACTTTCAGGGTATCGACGGTGCCGACGGCCGCGATCTTCTTGCCGTCAATCAGGATGACCGAACGTTGAACCGGTTGAGCGCCACGTCCATCGATCAACATACCGCCGACAATGGCCAGCGTGGCTTTCGGCGACAGGCTGCGCTGCGGTGCCGGTTGCGTCGTCTGCGCCAACACCGGGACCGCAAGCACGATCGCGATCGCCGCCGCCAACGGAACGTGGCGCCAGAGCTTCGTCGAGTGTCTCATCGTGTCCCCCATGGTGGTCCGCCCGTCCGCAATGTCTGCCTCAGAACAGCACCTTGACACCGAACCGTGCGATTCGCCCATCCACGTTGCTCGAGATCCTGCCGAAGGTCGGACCGACGGTGGTGACCTCGGACAACGAGGCGTTCTCATTGGACAGGTTGTAGAGCTCCGCCAACGGCTCAATGCTGCGGCCGTTGGCGAACCGGAAGATCCGGCTGACGCGGACGTCGATCAGCGTCCATGCATCCTTCCGGCGGTCGCCGGTTTGCAGCAGGTTGACCGTCTGGCTCACCTGCGTCAGATTGGGAACATCAGCGCGCGTCACGGTGTAGACCGTCGCCAGCGGCTGTCCGGACAGCTGTTGCACGTGGCTGGCGAGATTGATCCCCTTCGGCAGGCGATACACCAGCGACAGGTTGCCCATGAACTTCGAGTCGGCGCTGTTGTAGCCGCAATTGTTGACCTGGTCGTTCGGATTCGTGCTCGCGCCAGTGCACGTGCGATCCGCGCCGATCGTAATTCCGCCGAACATCTGGAAGTTGTTGGCCATCCGCTTGTCGACCGAGATCTCGAAGGCGTTGTACCAGGAGCTGAGGATCGGCGAGTTGGTCACGACGTTGTCGACCCTACTGGCCGACGCGGTCGTCTGGTTGTAGACGGTGAACGGCGCGCCGTTCAAGGGGTTCGGAATCGTCACCGGGAAGTAGTCCGACGGCTGAACAGCCACGTTGATCGTCGCGTAGTTGTCCCGGAATCTTCGGTGGTAGTAGCTCGCCGCGATCGCCAGTGTCGAGAACAGCTGGCGCTCCACCGTCACGCTCTGTTCCCATTGGCTTGGACGCTGAAGATCCGGATCGAGGCGGACGGTCGCGGCCGTCGTCAAACCGCCGCGCGTAGGCCCGATCTCGCTCAATTGCGGGATGCCGTCGCGGTTCGCATCGGTCCACGTCCGCGTCTCGCTCAGGAGCCGCGCCGGGTTGAACGAGCTGACGATCGAGCCCGCTGAGGCGCGGGCCATGTAGCGGCTCACGTTCACCTTGATGGCGGTCTTGCCGTTACCGACCGGGTCGTACGAGAAGGCCAGGCGGGGCGTCAGGTTCATCCAGTCGGGGACGTTATCGATTCGCGCGAAGGTTCGCTCCGGAACGAACGTCCCCACTGCTGAGGACTGAGCCGGGATAACTCCGCGAAACAGCTGCCATCGGATTCCCGCATTCATCGTCAGGCGATTTCCGATCGTCCAGCTGTCCTGCACGTACCACGCATGATCCCGCTGCAGAACTTCGGTCGTGATCGGCGTGTTGTAGACGATGACCGAGTCCGCCACGCCGCTTCTGTATCTCGCCAGGAAATCGGTGCGGCTGTTGCGGACGTCGCGCAGAACGCCCCACGACAACTGCGTTCCAGCTCGAATCTTGTGCTGCCCGAACTTCGACGGCAACCACGTTACGGCGAATGCGGCCGTCTTCCGCCAGTCGATCTCGCTGTCGAGCGCGTTCGGCGTGGCGTCAGTCAGGGTCGATAAGTCGAGGTCATTGCGCGGGATCGCAGTGGGAAGCGAATCGGGCTCATAGTGCTGGCCCCAATCGATATGCATTGAGGCGAACCCTCCCTCCAGCAACAGATTGTTCTGCAGCGTGGAGGTCCACTTGATCGAAGTCGTCAGCCCGACATTCGGCTGAACGACCGCCGCCTCGGGGGAAATGAACTGAAAGGTGGTCGACGTATTGCGGCGGTGGCCGCGGAGCTTGTCGAGCGTCTCGACCCAGCCGGTCAGCCGGTTCTTGTCGTTCACCTTCAGCGTCAGCTTGCCGGACCAATTCGACAGCAGCTGCTCGTCCAGGGCTTGCGTCCCGTCGATGTTGAACGTGTTCGCCGTAAGACGATCGACGCGCCACCGGCGGTAGCTGCCGTAGAACCAGAGGCGATCGATCGCGACCGGGCCGCCGATGCCCCCGTTGATGTCGTAGGCCGTGTCGGTCGCGCTCGGGGCCAGCAGGCCGTTGGTGCGCTGCTCCGTGCTTACGTTGTTGGCCTGCAACCCCTTGCCGGTTCCGGTAGCGTAGAGGTCGCCCTTGACCTTGTTACTGCCGTCCTTCTTTACCATGTTCACGGTGACCCCGCCGCTCGATTCGGCGGGAAGTGCCGTGGTCTGAACCGTCAGCTCGTCGTTGAAGCCCTGGTTGTAGTAGGTGGCGGTGACGGTGTCGGCCTCGACCCCGTTGATCTCCATGCCGTCGGCGAGCCAGGTGTTGTCCGCGACGCCGTGAACCCGCAGATTTGTGATCTGTGCCGTCTGGTTGCCGCCGACGTCCGGTGCGGTCGTCGTGGCGCCGGGCATCATCAGGCCAACCTGGTACACGTTACGCGCGACCGGAACGTTTTCGAGGAGAGCCTGGGTGAGCGCCCGGCCGGACACGCTGCTGCGGACGTCCACCAGCGGGGATTCGCCGCTTACGGTGATCGTTTCTTCGAGACCACCGACAGCCAGCGTGGCATTGACGGTGGCTGTAAACGACGTCGAGATCGCGATGCCTTCACGCCGCACGACCTTGAATCCCGTCAGCGTGAACGTGACGGCGTAAGTGCCCGCGCGAAGGTCGACGATCTCGTATTCACCGGCGCCGTTCGTCGCGGTCGTCTTGATTCGCTCGATGAGTGCCGGACTCGATGCCTCCACCGTGACACCCGGGAGCGCCGCACCCGTTTCGTCTCTCACAACGCCTGCGATGCTGCTCCCTCCGGTCTGGGCCCACACGGTCGAAAAGACCCCGACGACGATGGCAAGAACGAAGGACAGTAGGCGACCCTGCATGGTCATCTCTCCTTCAGGAGGCGCGTGCGAGTCCCGCGCCGCCTCGTGGTCGGAACGGCGGTCCAGCTCTGCTAGTACCCGATCGCGTAGCTCCGACCGCGCGGGTCGGCGCCGCCGGTCAGCATCCCGGTCTTGGAGTCCCTCGTCACACCGGTGATGGCTCCGCCTTCTGACGGCACGATTCGAATCTCGTGCCCCATCGACCGGAGTTTTTCGAGGACATCGTTCGGGACGCGGTTCTCCACGAGCCACGTCGGTGTCACCGAGGTGCCTGTCTCTTCCGGACCGCCGTACGCGAAGCGTGAAGCGCTGACCGCGTCCTGGATGTTCATGCCGAAGTCGATCAGGTTCACGGTCGCCTGCGCGACGCGCTGCCAGATGGCGTCGTTCCCGGGGCTGCCCAGCGCCGCGACGGCGACGCCGTCTTTCACGATGACGGTAGGCGTCTGGTTCGATCGCGGGCGCACGCCGCCTCGGATCTGCGACGGGCTGTCCGGCTCGAGGTGCATGTGGCGCATCTGGTTGCTGAAGAACAGTCCCGTGTCGCCGACGATTACCGTCGACCCGAACGAGCCGCCGAGCGTTTGCGTCAGCGCCACCATATTGCCGGCGGCATCAACGACTGCGATGTTGGTCGTGTCGCCTTGCGGCTGGCTGATCAGATCGGCGGGAGAAATCACCGGCGTCGCCCAATCGGGATTGATCCGGCTGCGCTGGCGCTCCCCGTACTGCTTCGAGAGCAGCTGCGCTACCGGCACGACAACGGCATCGCTGTCGGCGACATACTTGTTCCGGTCCGCGATCGCCATCCGCACGGCCTCCATAAACCGGTGCAGATACGGTGCGCTGTTGTGCTGCAGCTGTTTCATGTCGAACCCTTCGAGAATGTTCAGCTGCTCGAGGGCTGCAACGGCGCTGCTGTTGGGCGGCTGCGTGTACACGGTGTAGCCGTGATAGGTCAGCGAAATCGGAGTGACCCATTTCGCCTGGTAATTGCGAAGATCTTCGAGCGAGATGATGCCGCCCTGCTGCTTGTAGAAATCGACGATGCGCCTGGCGAGATCGCCGGAATAGAAGTCGTCGGCACCGTTCGTCGCGACCAGCCTGAGCGTGCGCGCGTAATCCGCCTGCACGAACAGTGAGCCGACCCTGGGAGGCTGACCGCCCGGCAGGTAGACTTTCGCGCTGGACGGGTATTTCTTGAACGTCTCCTGAGTTCGCTCGATCATCCGCGCAAACTCCGGCGTGACCAGATAGCCCTTTTCGGCCAGCTCGATGGCCGGCTCGAGCACCTCGCTCAACTTCAACCTGCCGTGCTTCTCGAGAAGCGCCTGGTACCCGCGCAGATTGGATGGGAGGGGCGACGCTAGGATTCCTTCGTTCAGCTTCTCCTTCGTGAAGAGCGCCGGTTTGGCCGCGATCGGTGCGGTGCCAAAAAAATTCAGTGCCTTAACTTCCTTGGTCGCTGCCACGTAGATCGTCGCAAAGCCGTTACCGCCAAGCGACGAATTGCTCGGATCGACCACACTGGTCGCGGCGGCCGTCGCGACGGCGGCGTCGAAGGCGTTGCCGCCCTTCAGCAGAATTCGGATCCCGGCGGCGGTCGCGAGCGGATGATTGGAAGTGACGATTCCATGGAGCCCCGTGATGAGCGGCCGCGGGCCGATGAACTGCACGAATGCCGGTTCGGCGCCACGACCGCCCCCGGGCCCCGGAGCGCTGCCCCCAGCCGGGCCCGGGCCCGGCGGCTGCACGCTGATCACGCGGGTGGCGAAGGCGAGCGCGACGGTGGCGAAGACAAGCAGCGAAGCGGCACGGGCTTTCATGCGATCCTCCCGGCGGTTTCCCGCATCTGTCGGCGTCTGGCGGTCACTTGCGTGGTCCATCCCGTTGGGCGTTGTCGCTCGATTTCGCACCGAGATCGATCACACCGACCCCATTGCGGTACTCAATCTTGGTCCCGAACTTCGACGACATCGCGGCCAGCTCGTTGATGATCCGCTGACCGTCTTGTGGCGAGGCGATTCTGGGTCGCCCGCGGTGGGACCGCGGCTCTTCAAACCCGAGTGTCAGCGGGTACAGCGTTACGCCGGTCAGCTTGCCGTTCTCATACTGGCTGATTGCCAGCGCGCTTTCGAAGTTGGCCTGGGTCGTGGAAAAGGCGCGCGGCGAGTTGTCGCGGGCGTCGAACGCATCGGCGATCGTCGCCGACCACGGTAGGTCGAACTGCTCGAAAAAGTCGGCCGGCAGCCGACGCACCGCATCGTTCTGGAAGAAGAAGTCGCCCAGGCTGTAGAAGATCGGCTTGCCCTTGTAGATTTCGATACCGCGTAGCCTGTGCGGACCGGATCCGAAGAACGCGTCGGCTCCGGCGTCGATGGCCGCTCGCGCAAATTGCGGCAGGAACTGGACGGGCTCGAGCGAATTGTTACTCGGCTCGTGCGAATGAATGTCGACGATCACGAAGTCGGCCATGCGCCGCGCTTCGCGAACGGCTTCCAGAACTTCCTTGATGTCGCTCTCGTTAGCGGTCCAATCCATGCCATTGGTGGCGGCGACCAGAAACCGCGTGCCCAGGAAATTGAAGACACCATCTCTCGATGGCCGCGGTTCCGGAAGCCCGATCGCGGCGGCCACGCGCGCGAGATCGGCCACGCGCGCCTGCTCGATCCGGTATGTGCGCTGACTGCGAATCGCGCTGACGCCGGGCCGTCCCGGCACATCCGGCCGCGGGTGCGCGGCGCGGGACGGCGCCATAAACGTCGACGCGCACGAGATCAGAGCCACGCGACCCTTCGGAGTGTCGAGGTACGCGGGCCGGCGCGCTTCGCCGAGCGTGTGGCCGACGCCGGCGTGCACCAGTCCCAGGCGATCGAGCACTTCGGTCGTGCGCCGCATGCCGTACTCGCCGTAATCGCCGGCGTGATTGTTTGCCCGGCCCAGCAGATCGAAGCCGGCCCACTTCAGGTCTTCAGCGACAGCGGGGTCGGCGCCCATCCAGGTGCCAGCGCTCTCGGATGCCGGCGCACCCTCGAACTCATGAAAGAGCATTTCGAGGTTGGCGAATGCGACGTCGCTCTGCCGGATCAGTTTGATCGTTTCGAGAAACCGCGAGTCCTCGAACATCGAGAAGCGCATCGTGACGAGGGCGTCACCAACCGCCGCCACCGTCCATGGGGCCGTGATCTGCCCCTTCGGCGGCTCGCGCCGGGTTCGCTCCTGCGCCCGCGAATTTCCCGCAGACGACCCGAGGACACACACGAGCGTGACGCCGACAGCACGAAAAAGGCTTCGTGGTCGCATGGCTACTCCTGCATTCCGGCGGAATACCGGCGGCAACGCATGTTACTGATGCGCCGACGACGTCCGTGTCTGTGGCGCCGCGGCCGGTCCCTTCATCTGAATGCCTTCCTTGAAAACGTATACGGGATCCTTGAGCGCCGACATGGTCACCAGGGGGTTGCCATCGACAATGATGAGATCAGCCATCTTTCCCGGGACGAGCGTGCCCGTCTTGTTGCCGACTCCGAGCCATTGCGCCGACTGGCGCGTGGCAGTCGCGATCACGTCCATCGCCGGAATACCCCAGTTCACATAGAGCTCCATCTGGCGCCAGGTGGAATCGACATGGAAGTTGCCGGGTGTGCCGCTGTCGGTGCCGAGAGCAAGTCGGACGCCCGCGACGTACAGCCGTTTCACCGTTCGACCTGCCTGCTCGTAGGCTGCGCGGCCGCGATAGGCGCCACCGAAATACGGCAGCCGATCCATGTGCTCGATCGATTCGCGGATTTCCGTCCACATCTGCGGCGGCGTCAGAGCGCGCGCCCGCGGATCGTTGCGCCATTCGGGCCACTCGAACGCTTCGTAACTGGCCAGCGACTGAATTGGCGTCGGGACGACGACCGTCCGCCGGCTGATTAGAAGCCGCATTACTTCCGCATTGTCAACGTCGAACCCGGTGTGCTCGACGCCATCCTGGCCGCTCGACACGCGGGCGATGAGATCCTGGTTGCCGCCCGTGTGGCCCGTGACCCGAAGACCCTTCTTGTGCGCCTCCTCAGCGACGGCCTTCACTTCGTCGGCGGTGGACCCGTTCCAGAGCTTGATGATGTCCGCGCCTCCCGCAATCGTCTTGAGCGCCGCGGCTCTGGCCTCCTCGGCACCGTGCACGTTGTACGTGTGATTGAACCGATGATGCGCCGCGGCCACTTCGGGCGTGGCGTGCCAGATCCAGCCATAGCTGATGAGCAATCGCGGGCCGGCCAGCTCGCCCTTGTTGATCCGATCGCGAATGTTGGTCAGCGTCTGCTGATGGCCGCCCAGATCGACGGCCGTCGTCACGCCCCCCATGATCAATTGCTTCGCGCCCGCCTCGCACACTTTTGCGTACTCCGCGCTGCCAGGGACGTACTTGCGATGCCACTCGTCGTAGTCGGAGTGGCCGATCAGATCGAGATGGACGTGCGTGTTGAATAGGCCGGGCAGGATCGAGTACCCGGAGGCATCGACGACGCGCGCACCGGGCGGCACTTGAACCGTCCCCTTCGAGCCAACGGCAACGATCTGCTGACCGTCAACAAGGATGACCGAGTCGGTGACCGGCGGGCCGCCATGGCCGTCTATCAGATAGCCACCAACAATCGCGAGGGTAGCCTTCGTTGCGGAGGGGACGGGCTGCGGCCGCTGGCCGCGCTGCGCCGCGGTCGTCGTCGCGACACCGCCAATCACCAGCGCTAGCGCCGTGGCCAGGCCCTTGCTGACATTCGCCTTCATGAGATGCTCCCTTCGCTCAGACCAGTAATTCGGATTCCGCCTCGCACCTATGGCTGTTGCGCCGACGACTGTTTCCCTTTTGCGCCAGGCAGACTCGCGATGAACTGTGCCATCGCCGGGATCATCTCGTAGAACTCGGAAGAGCCGCCGTGGCCTCGCTCCGAATCGATGACGTGCAGCTCGGCACGTTTGCCAAGACCTCGCATGATGTCGAGGATTTCCTTGGCGTATTCCGGCCGCACTGAGTCGTCCGTCTTCGACGGCATCATCAGAATCGCCGCCTGCGCCAATTTCAAGGCATCGGTGAGGTTCGCTCGCCACCCGCGCGAGTAGTCTCCGCGCTTCCAGCCGAGATTCTGATTCGTCAGGGCCTTCGACTGGTACAGGTAATTGTTCGCGTCGACGTTGGTCTCGGCGCTTTTGAGCGCGTTTGCGTACATATCGCCTTCGAACTTGAAGTCGTTCATCAGGCTGTCGTAGGGCGACTTGCCGGGCACATCCGCCTGTTTGTCATCGTTGAACGACGGCGCGTTGTTATAGCTGCGGCTCGCCGCCATGCTGGCGATTGCCATCCCGCGGACGGGATAGCGTGACGTCCCGTAGTAGTTGCCGCCCTGCCAGTCGGAGTCGTTCATGATGGCCATCCGGCGAATGAAGTGATCGAGGCTGTGCTGCGCCGGCGACCGCCCTCGGCCGACGACCGGGATTGCGCCGTCTACGAAGTCCGGAAACGTGCAGACGAACTCCAGTGCTTGGTACCCGCCCATCGACACACCGGACACGACGACCAGGCGTTTCACGCCGAGGTGCTTGAGCAGTTCCATGTTCACGCGGACCATGTCTCGAATCGAAAACGTCGGAAACGTGATGCCGTAGGGCTTCCCGGTCCTCGGGTTGATCGACATCGGCCCGGTAGTTCCGGTGGCGGGTTTGTTGTCGTGGTGACCGCCGGCCAGAGAGTTGGGACTGACGATGAAATACTTGTCGGTATCGAACGGTTTCCCCGGACCAATCAGTCCGTCCCACCAGCCGCGCGCGCCGCGGCCGGAGGCGCCTTCGTACTGACCGGCGGCGTGGGCCGTTCCGCCCATCCCGTGCATCAGGAGAATGCCATTACGGCCGTCGGCGTCCAGGCGGCCGTACGTTTCATACACCACCGTGATCGGCCCAAGCTTCTGGCCGTTCTCAAAAACCATCTCGTTGGGCGATTCCGCGAACGTATAGGACTGCGGTTTGACGATGGCATCGAGTGCCACGACAGGTCGCGGCGCAAACCAAACTGCAGCGGCAGCGAATGCCGTCACACACACCAGTCGCTTCATAGATCCTCCAACCACGCCGACAGATGTCTACCGTCGCGCGCGCTACTGCTAACAGAAGGAGACATCGCTATCAAAACCGGAATCTGAGCCCCAACTTCGCGACGCGGGCCGTTACGCTCTCGAGAATGAAAAAGAGATTCGGCCCGACGGTCTGGTTCTCGTTGGTCGGCGAGTTGTTGTTCAACAGGTTGTACACTTCCAGCATCGGCTCGAACGACATCGAATTGACCTTCAGCGATCGGGAGAACCGCAGGTCAAGAAGGTTCAGGTTGCCAAGCCGAACTTCGCCGCGGGGGACGAGTTGCACGACCTGCGTCACCTGTGTGAGCCCCGGCACCTGCTGCGTCGTGACCGTGTAGTTCTCCTG
>JBKPDW010000447.1:0-5430 GCA_046728115.1 Acidobacteriota bacterium
TCGGGATGCGACGCGAACCAGGCGCCGCTCTCGGCCGTGCTGTTGTGGTGACCCGTCGTTCCAAGAAAGACGATCGTGCGGCGGCGCTGTACCTTCGGGATCTTCGCGAAATATTCCGCCAGGCCAATCATCGTCGCGACGCCGGCGGCGTTGTCGTTCGCGCCCTCGAACCAGCCGTCCCGATGCGCGACGACCAAGACCTGCTCGTCGGTCGTTCCCGGCAGGGTTCCCCAGACGGTGCCGCTCTTCAATCCTGCCGCGCGATCGATGTCGAGTTTGATCCTGACGTGGGGCGGGGCGCCGGCGGCCGTCGCGTCGGCAATCAGATCGCGAGCCGAGAGGCCGTCCTTGAGACCCGTGGAAAACGTCGGCACCGAGCTGTTCACGGGATAGAACTGCGTGCGCTCGTTGCCCGGAATGCCCTGGATGACGAAGATGGCGGCCGCACCACGCTCGCCGATGCGCCGGATGGCGTTGTCGGCGATCGGCGCATGACGCGAGGCCGTGTCGGTGCTGTAGAAAAAGACCGCCTTGCCGCGCACGTCGCCCGCGAGCTTCAGGTCGGCGTCGCTTGCCATGCCGACGTACACCGCCTCGAGGTCCAGGCCCTCGGGCGGCGTGCCGACCGCCTGATACGTCGGCTGCGCCGTGTCGATCGACAGCGTTTTGCCGTTCGCCGACAGCGTCACGCTCCACGAACGCGGCATCCACTGCGGCGGCAAATCGAAGTACTGCTCGTGGACATCGGAGAGTCCGATCTGCCGGAACTTCTCCATCATCCATCCGGCGTTCTCGGTGTCCGCGGCCGTCCCGATGATCCGGCCCCAGTACTGCGGGTGACCGTTGTCGCGATACCGGCGCGAGATCGCCGTCAGATCGCTGACGAACCGCTTGAGGTGAGCTCCATCGATCGCGGCGTAGCGCTCTTCGGACGGTGCGAGCCTCCAGCCCACCTCCGCGCTCCGAAGATGCGGCGGTTCAACGGGACCGGCGGCCGCCGGCCGCACGCGCGTGCCGTCGGGATTCTGCGCCGCCGGCACTTCGACGAGCAGGAGCGAAGCGATGGCAAGCACGAGGGCGATCGTCCGTCGCTGCACGAGACACCTCCTCTGCATCGCTCGACGCCGATATCACCGGACTTTCTGACGATTGATGCGCGTGGCCGTCGCCGGATCGTTGCGATCCTGCCGCCACGTCGGGTGCGTGAAATGAATGACGCAATCGCCGTTGTACGACACGACGGCGTTGTCGATCACGAGCGTCCCGATCCGCCGCCAGTTCCAGAACGTGCGGCGCACCCGGAACGGCGATCCCGATGTGGTCCCCTCGTCCGTGACGTCGATCGTGAACGTGAGCGTCCGCTTCGGGGTCGGATCGCCCCGATCGAAGATGTGAGCCATGACCTCGTCGCGGATGTCGAGATCCGCACCGGGAATCACGGGCGTCTCCGCGGCAGCCAGCAGCTGCATGAACTGCGGCGCTCTGGTTGGCTCGCCGGCCGGTTTTCCCAGCTCCGCGATCGGATAGAGCTGCCGGATCGTGGGTTGATCGTCCACGCGCCGGAAGACGGAAGCGATCCTGATCAGCAGCGGCGCGGCTGGACCGCGGCGGAACACGGTCACGGGCGGCGCGTTCGACAGTTCGGCGGCATTGATGGACTCGGTCCACGCACCGCCGATGTCCTCCTGCGTGATGAAGTTTGCGGTTCGGAGCGGCTGGACGTGGTCCGGATCGGTCGTTGGAAAGAGCTTGCCGACCATCGCCAGCGATCGGATCTGGCCGCGCCGATTCCCTGCGCCCCCGCTGGAGTACCGCACGACTGCGAGCGCCGTGCTGCCGCCCGCGAAATAGCCTGAATACGGTGTGTCCGCCGTGATGTGCCAGCGCCCGACGAGGCAGACGCCGTTGGGATGAAGCAGCCGCGTGAACCCTTTGCCATCCGGCCCCCACCGAAGATCGGCCGCGGAGTCGAGCGACCGCTCGGCCGCGCGCTCGAAGCGCGGAGGCTTGCCGATCGGCAGCAGGCCGCCGAACACGCTCTTGAGCGTCACATCCTGGGATGGCAGCGGTGGTTCGCCTTCACGGCCCCACACCTTCTGATAGGGATTCGCGAACAGCGCATTGACCACATCGCGGAACCGTGAACCCGAGTACAAGCGATCTTCGTCGGTGTATTGCTCCATGCCGACTTCAAGCTCAGACATTTGTGATCCCCGTGTGAACTATACCGCCAGAGCCGTTGTCACTGGTGTGTCGCGCAGATTTCCTGCGTATTCGCCATATTTTGTAGCCATCGCGAAGCGAGAAACTCTGTGGATGAGCGCTGACGGCGACCGACAGGCGAGACACCGGCCAGGCGGAGTCACTCGAGAGAACGGGTACTCATGCCCTCATTCGGCGAGCTGTGACGGAGTCGTTCGGCGACTATCGGTGAGGAGGTTCTGGCACAGAAGGGCGAACGTCGTGTTGCGACTGTGCCAGTGCTGCGATTTCGGCCAGCGCTGTCGGCCATTCGACGCGGCGCCTGAAACGAACACGTCAGGCCAGACGATAGACGTTGCTCAGACAGGGTTCTCAATTCGATCGGATACGGGCACCCATCGCCTCCCGCGCGGACCCGCGTACTCCGACTGCGGCCGAATGATGCGGTTGGTGCGCCGCTGCTCGAACGCGTGCGCGATCCATCCGCTCACACGGCTGATGGCAAAGGTGGGCGTAAACAGTTCCACGTCGAATCCGAGACCGTGCAGCAGCAACGCGGTGTAGAACTCCACGTTGGTCTGCAGCCTTCGACCGGGTTTGTACACCTCGAGCAGCCGGAGCGCCTCCGCCTCGACGCTTCGAGCCAGGGCGTACAGCGCCATGTCCCCCGCGCGGGTGAACATCCGTTCAGCGGCCCTGGCGAGCACATCCGCTCGTGGATCCCGCACCTTGTAAACACGATGGCCGAAGCCCATCAGCTTTTCTCCGGCCTCGATCTTCCTGCGCAGCACCGATTCGGCATGGGAGGGATCCCCGATCTCGAACACCATGTCCAATGCAGGTCCGGGCGCTCCGCCATGAAGCGGGCCTTTGAGAGCGCCGAGGGCGCCGACGATCGCGGACACCAGATCCGACCCGGTCGACGTGATGACGCGCGCCGTGAACGTCGAGGCATTCAGCCCGTGATCGATCACCGTGTTGAGGTACGTTTCGAGCCCTCTCACCTGCTCCGGATCCGGAGCTTCGCCGCGCAGCATGTACAGGAAGTTCGCGGCGTGGCCAAGGTCGGTGCACGGCGCAACCGGCTCCAGACCGCGCCGCAGTCTCCAGTACGACGCGACGATCGTCGGCACGCGCGCGACGATGCCCGTCGCCTCCTCCGACACGAGCGAGAGCGTCTCGGCGGCCATGCGCAGGGCGTCCATCGCGTCGAGACCGCGATGGGCGCACTGGCGAAGCAACGCGACAGTCGAGTCCGGGATGCTGCGAACGGCCGCGAGCGCGCGACGGAATGTGTCGAGCTGGTCGGCGGACGGCAGATCGCCATGCCACAGCAGCCAGGTGGTTTCCTCGAACGTGGCGTGTTCGGCGAGCTGATCGACGTGATATCCCGCGATCACGAGCTCGCCCCGCTCGCCGTCGACGTGGCTCAGTTGCGTGGTCGCCGCGACGACTCCTTCCAATCCGCCGGTTGCCATGTTGGCAACGTAGCCCGCATGTATAATTCTGTCAACGTTGATTGATTAATCAATATGAGTGACGACCGCCAACCCTGGATCGACGCACTGCAGGCCTCACGCCTGCTCGAGGTCAGCCGCGCCACGCTGTACGCCTACGTGAGCCGCGGGTTCGTCCGGTCCCAGGCCTCGCCCGGCTCGCCGCGGGAGCGGATGTACTCGCGCGACGATGTCGAGCGGCTGCGGCGGCGAACCGAGGAACGTCGCGCGCCGGATAAGGCGACAGCTCGTGCGCTGCAATGGGGCATGCCGATTCTGGAGTCATCGATCACGCTGATTGACGGCCGCACACTCTACTACCGCGGGTTGGATGCGGGGATGCTGGCGCGTTCTCGATCGCTCGAGGAAGTGGCCGCGTTGATCTGGACGGGACGCCTCGAAGCAATCCGTGCGACGCCATCGCTCGGTCGCATTGCGGCGCCGGGATTGAACGCTCCGTTCGTGGCGCGTGCCCAATCGATGCTCGCTGCCACCGCTGCACGCGACCCGCTTGCCATGGATCTTCGACTGGGGAGTGTTGCCATCACCGGCTCGAGGATCCTCCGGCTCCTGTTGAGGGCTGCCACGAAATCAGACCCAGGGGACTCGAGGGCCGACATCGCACTTGCACGGGACTGGAATGTCGGCACGCGCGGCGTGGATGTCATCCGTGCGGCGCTCGTGCTGTGCGCCGATCACGAATTGAACGTCTCCTCCTTCACCGCGCGCTGCGTGGCATCGGCGGGCTCGCATCCCTACGCCGTCGTTATTGCCGGACTGGCCGCGCTCGAAGGGCCGAAGCATGGCGGGGCAAGTGCCCGTGTGGAATCGATGCTCGAGTCGCTGCGGCGAGCCCACCCGCTGCGCGGCGCTGTGGAGGCACGGCTGCGCCGCGGCGAAGCGATCGACGGCTTCGGACACCCCCTGTACCGCGAAGGGGATCCGCGTGCACGGCTGCTTCTGGATCTACTCGGCAAGCGCTATGGGAAATCCGCTGACTACGGCTTCGTCAGAGAGTTCGCCGAGGCGGCGACCAGTACGACCGGCGAACACCCGAACGTCGACTTCGCGCTTGCGGCCGTAGCCCGTGTCCTCAAGCTGCCGCCCGCGTCGCCTTTGATTCTCTTCGCCATCGGGCGGAGCGTCGGCTGGATTGGACATGCCATCGAGCAGTACGCGACGGGACAGCTGATTCGGCCGCGCGCCAAGTACGTCGGCATTCCACCAGCACAGCCTGGCTAGGCGCCGCGAATGGGTACGTAGCGGTCTTGGCGTCTATTGGCCCGGGACCATGATGTGCGCGGTCGTCGTCCCCGCATTCATGATCCACGCGCCGCCCTGCCTGGGGTTGTCGGGGAGCCCGGTTGATTGCGTCGTGGCGCCCGGCACGGCGATGGTTATATGGTGCGGTCGAGCGTGTTCGCGGTCGGGGCCCGACAGGATGTACCACACCGATCCGTACTCGGGCTTCACACGCGTTCCGTCCTTTTCCATCGAGTTGAGCATCGCCTCTGACTTGGCCCGCTCGCCTGCGGCCTCGGCCTTCTGGTTCTGAGCCTCCCGTTCCAGATTGGCGATGCTGGTGCATTGAATCGAGAACGGCTGCTGTTGAGGAAAGCCCGATCGGTCGTAGCAGACCAGGCGGTTCGTGCCCTTTCTCAGCGTGTCGTAGGTGGAGTCCGGTTTCCACTTGATGACGGTCGCCTGGTCTTTCAGACTGGCGGGGGCGGCG
>JBKPDW010000448.1:0-13115 GCA_046728115.1 Acidobacteriota bacterium
CTATTGGAATGCAATAGGAAGAACGCGCCCAAAGGAAGGCAGCCGCAGAGCTCGCCCAGGACGCGGAGACGCGCGTGCTCGGCATCCTTTCCTCGCCGAATTGCTTTCTTCCGTTGCTACTCGGATCGAAGCGACTCGATCGGATCAGTACAAAGAGCGCGCACAGCGGGGGACGGCAGTAGCCGTGATCGCAATGATCGGCAGGATCAGCGCGATGCCGCCAAACGTGAGCGGATCGCGCTTGCCGGCTGCGAAGAGAGGTTCCGCGAGGTACCGCGACAGACCGAATGCGCCCGCCACGACGACATACGTTTCTGGGATAGGGCTGTGCGCCCGGACGATCTACTTCCAGAGGCCGCCGTTCTTCAGTCGAACCAACTCGTCCGGATCGGTGGTGTTGAAGCCGCGCGCTCGAGCGTGGTTCACGAAACCCGGCGTGATGCCGTGGTCGCGAAGCCGGACGACCTGCGCCAACGTCAAGTCCTTGAGGCCGAGCCCCTTCATATCTGCCAGATACTCGGCCGAGACGCCATGATCTCGCATCCGGACGACGTCTTCGAGCGGCACGTTCTTGTAGCCGTTTGCAGCAAGATCGCGCACGTACGCCGCAGTTACGCCGTGATCCTTGAGGCGAACCAATTCTTCGGGCGTGAGTTTATCGTACCCTGCCGCTTTCATCTCGCTCGCGTACTGTGCGCGGATCCCGTGATCGCGCAGCCGGACGTACGCATCGAGGCCCGACACGTTGAACCCGAGATCCTTGATCTCCTTCACGTACTCGGGCGTGACCCCATGGTCCCTGGCGCGGACGAGATCGTCGACCGTCGCGCCGCCGAACCCCGCCTGCTTCATCCCCTGGATGAACGCCTGGGTGACGCCATGGTCGCGAATCCTCACGAATTCCTCGAGCGATGTACCCGAAAAGCCTTCGGCCTTCATGGTTCTAACGAACTCGGGCGTCACGCCATGGTCGCGCGTTCGCACGAGCGTTTCGAGCGTCGCGGTTCTGAACCCTTCGGCCTTGATGCCGCGGATGAACTCGATGGTGACGCCGTGGGTCTTCGCGCGCTGGATGTCGTCGAGCGTCAGCTTGTCGTAGCCCTCCGTTTTCAGATCGCGAATGTAGCGCGGACCAACGTCGTGAACAGCGAGCTGATACTGGCGCCAGAGCGGGATGTCATCGCGGAAGCCGAGGCCTCGCATTTCCCCCACGTAGGCCGCGCGCGGAGCGAACGTGAAAAGGCCGGCACCGCGCCCATCGCGGAATGACCCTTCGAAGGACAGCGTTCCGGCCTCGCGACGAAGATCGAACTTGACGCTCGCGGCGGTCAACTGCTCGTTGTTGGCCGGCAAGCCTGCGAGATCGTCAATCGGAAAGCTTTGGCCCATGTTCCAGCCCCCGCTGCGATCGCCGGAGCGGTCCCAGTCGGGCGGCGGAGTCGTCCGGAGCTGCAGAAAGACCTTGCCGCTGTTGAGCTCGGCGGTCCACGTGCCGTGTATGTCAGCAGCTGACTGCGCCAAGGCGCCGTTGTGGCCAGCGGCGACAACGAGCAGCGAGACGAGAAGCGTTAAGGCACAGCGAACACGGAACATGGGTCTCCTCCCGATCATCCGCGTTGGACGACCGGGAGGCTGGAAAGGTTGATCAGACGGCTGCCGGTTCGCCCTCGTGAACCATGCCCAGTTCGCGACGGACGCGTTCCTCTATCGCCTTGTAGACATCGGGGTTATCGCGCAGGAACAGCTTGGCGTTCTCGCGGCCCTGGCCGAGACGTTCGCCACCATATGCGAACCAGGCGCCCGATTTTTCCACGATGCGCTTGTCCACGGCCAGATCCAGCAGGTCGCCGGTGCGTGAAATGCCCTCGCCGTACATAACGTCGAACTCGGCCTCGCGGAAGGGCGGCGCTACCTTGTTCTTCACTACTTTCACACGCGTACGGCCGCCAACCACGACATCACCGTCCTTGATGCTGGCGATGCGGCGGATATCCATGCGAACCGACGAGTAGAACTTCAGCGCGCGGCCGCCTGTTGTGGTTTCCGGATTCCCGAACATCACGCCGATCTTCTCGCGCAACTGATTGATGAAGATGAGGCACGTCTTCGATTTCGAGACGACGCCTGTGAGCTTTCTGAGCGCCTGCGACATGAGGCGCGCCTGCAACCCCATCTGCGCTTCGCCCATCTCGCCCTCGATTTCGGCCTTGGGCACGAGCGCCGCGACCGAATCCACGACAACGACATCGACGCCGCCGGATCGAATGAGCACTTCGACGATTTCCAGCGCCTGTTCGCCGTTGTCGGGCTGCGACACGAGGAGGTTGTCGAGGTCCACGCCGAGCTTCTGCGCGTAGACGGCGTCGAGCGCGTGCTCGGCGTCCACAAACGCCGCCATGCCGCCAAGCTTCTGCGCTTCGGCGATCACTTGCAGGGCGAGCGTCGTCTTGCCCGACGACTCGGGACCGAAGATCTCCACCACCCGGCCGCGCGGAACGCCGCCGACGCCCAACGCATGATCGATGCTGATCGCGCCCGTCGGGATGGCATCGATGGGCTGGATAGCGCCTTTCTGGCCCATGCGCATGATCGAGCCCTTTCCGAACTGCTTCTCAATCTGACCCACCGCCAGATCCACGGCCTTGAGCCGTTCGCGATCCTGTCGCTCGTCTCGTTCAATCACGATGTGCTCCTTTGGTCCGACCCTGGGTCCGGTTGAAGCCGGACTCCACCTGCGACATGCGGTATCGGACGCTCCACTCGAAGCGGGGCCATACTAAATCCGTGCCTGGGCGAAAGTCAAGCGCAATTGTGCGCATGCGTGCCCATAAATGTATACTCCATAGCACCTTACTCAAATCGAGACTTTCGCCTCTCTGACCGAGATGTTGCAGAATCTGCGATCATACCCGCCTCGTGCCTAGTCCAATTGGCCATGCGCTGGCTGGCACCGCCGTGGCGTGGGGCGCTGATGCATTGGACCGCCAGCCGTCCTCCACCCGCCTTGTCGCAACGTGCGCACTGTTAGCCACGGTTGCCGACGTCGATCTCCTTCTGCCGCGGTATCACCGATCGGTTACCCACAGTGCGGTCGCGGTAGTCCTGGTCCTGATTATCGCGGCGGTCGTGACAGGGCGGGTCAAACGGTGGCGAATCGCGCTCGTGTGCGCCGTGGCCTATGCCTCGCATCCACTCCTCGACTGGTTGGGCGCCGACACACTGCCTCCGTTCGGCATCCAATTCTTCTGGCCATTCGTGCACCAGTTCTTCGTCTCGGGGTTCGATGTGTTTGCGGAAACGGAGCGACGGCATCCGTTTTCGGGCCCGACGCTCGTTCAGAATCTCAGGGCGGTCGTGCAGGAGGTAGCGATCATCGGGCCACTAGCCGTCGCGTCATGGCTTGTACGTGTAAAAGCCCTGGCCCGATTTCCGTCCAAGGTGGCCGGCCGCGACCATGCGACGTAACAGGGGACACGCGCGGTATTTGGGATCGCCAAGTCCCTCGTGCAGCACGTTGAGGATCGCCAGGCAGACATCCAGACCGATGAAGTCCGCGAGGGTCAGCGGTCCCATCGGATGATTCATTCCAAGCTTCATCACCGCATCGATCGCCTCGGGCGTGCCGACGCCTTCCATCACGGCGAAGATCGCCTCGTTGATCATCGGCATCAGAATTCGGTTGGCGATGAAGCCCGGATAGTCGGCCGCTTCGACTGGAGTCTTTCCGAGCGCCAGACAGAGTTCCGATGCGGTCCGCATTGCCTCCGGCGATGTTGCCTGACCGCGGATCAACTCGACGAGCACCATCAAGGGGACCGGGTTCATGAAGTGCATGCCGAGCACTTTGTCCGGCCGCTTCGTGGCGGCGCCGAGCGTGGTGATTGAGATCGACGAGGTGTTCGACGCCAGAATCGCATCAGCCGGAACGATGGCATCCAGGCTGGTGAGAAGGGCGCTCTTCGCACCGATGTTCTCGACGATCGCTTCGACGATGTAGTTCGCGTCGATCAGTTGCTCGAGCTGCGTTGTCGTCGTCAAACGACCCAACGCGGCATCGCGATCGCCGGCCGTCAGTTTGCCCTTCTCGACGAACCTCGCGAGGCTCTGGTCGATCGTGGCGCGCGCGCAATCGAGAAGGGGTTGCGCAACGTCTACCAGGCGCACGGAGAAACCGGCCTGGGCGAAGACCTGGGCGATGCCGTTGCCCATCGTGCCCGCGCCGACGACCCCTACCGTTTTGATACTCATAACGCCACGACGATCAACGGGAAGACCACGGAACTCGCAGACAATTCATCATGGGGCTGCGAGTTCGCGACCTCCGCTGATTGCCGTCAGGGCCTTTCGACGGCCAACGCCACGCCATTGCCTCCGCCGAGGCACAGCGTCGCGATCCCGCGCTTCAGACGTCGTTTTTCGAGTGCGTACAGCAGTGTCGTCAGCACCCTGCTGCCGCTCGAACCGATCGCGTGACCCAGCGCCACCGCACCGCCGTTGACGTTCACCTTCGCCGGATCGATGCCGAGCTCCCGCAGGACGGCGACCGCTTGCACGGCGAACGCTTCGTTCAGCTCGAAGAGATCCACGTCGTCGAGCTCCCAGCCGGTCTTCTCGGCGACGCGACGCACGGCTTCGACCGGCGTCATCAACACGAGCTTCGGTGGCAGGCCGCTCGTGGCCTGGCCGACGATGCGCGCCAGTGGCGTCAAACCGAGCGACTTTGCGCGCTCGGTCGCCATGACAACGAGCGCGGAAGCGCCGTCGTTGACACCGGGCGCGTTGCCGGCGGTGACCGTTCCGTCCTTCTTGAACGCCGGCTTGAGCGCACCGAGCGTTTCGGAGGTGGTGTCGGCCCGAATGCCCTCATCGCGGTCGACCACGACTGGATTGCCCTGCTTCCGCGGTATCGAGACAGGCAGAATTTCGTCGGCAAACGACCCATCGGCGGTGGCGCGCGCAGCTTTCTGATGGCTCTTCACCGCGTAGTCGTCCTGCGCTGCACGGTCCACGTGGTAGTGCTCCGCAACAACCTCGCCAGCATTGCCCATGTGGCATTGCTCGAAGGCGCACCACAGGCCGTCGTGGATCATCGAATCCACGAGATCGGTGTTGCCCATGCGTACGCCTTCCCGCACGCGGGTCAGCAGGTACGGGCAGTTGCTCATCGACTCCATCCCGCCCGTCACGGCCACGTCGATGTCGCCGACGCGAATGGCCTGATCCGCCAGCATCACCGCCTTCAACCCCGATCCGCATACTTTGTTGATCGTCAGCGCAGCGACGTGATCGGGCAGTCCCCCTTTGAGCGCAGCCTGCCGTGCGGGACTTTGGCCAAGACCGGCGGAGACGACGTTGCCCATGATGCATTCGTCGACGATCTCCGGATCGATGCCGGCGCGTCGGACGGCTTCCTTCACGATCATCGCGCCAAGTTCAGGCGCGGTGAATCCCTTGAGCGCGCCGAGAAACTTCCCGGTAGGAGTTCGTACGGCGCTGACGATTACGGTTTCGCGCATACGTCTAAGTTCGCACCGTGATGCTGGTGACGGTCCGATCGCCGAGCAGCATCTGGAGCCGAGGCAGAATTACACGCGTCGAGCGTTTGATCTCGCGCGCCCATTGCGCGCTCGTGACCTCGACGACGAGAACAGTGCCATCCAGTTTCACGGCCGTGACACGGTCCAGCACGGACCCGACGGCCGTCTTCCACGCAAAGGCGATCTTGCCGTCCGACATCGGCGCGTCGCGAAGAATCTCGGCGATCGCGCCCGGTACGGCAGACGTCAACGGCTTCATTCTGACTATTATTGCAGCTGTGCGTCTGATCCTGGCGTCCGCTTCGCCCCGTCGCGCAGAATTGCTGCGGGCGGCTGGATTCGAGTTCGAAACAATCGCCGCCGACGTCGATGAGCGTGTGCGGCCCGGCGAATCGCCGACCACCTATGTGCGGCGTCTCGCGGCGGACAAGTCTGCGGCGGTCCACCTGGCGTCCGGCAGACACCGCGAGCCGGCCAACGAGGTCTTGACCGTCGCAGCGGATACCGCGGTCATCCTCGAAGACCAGATCCTGGGAAAGCCGAAGAACGATGTGGAAGCCGGCGAGATGCTGCGCCAACTGGCTGGACGTCGCCACAATGTGGTGACGGGACTCAGCTTGCGTCGAGGCGCGTTCGAGGTCGGTCGCGTCGAAGTCACAGCTGTGCATTTTGCGCCGTTGACCGCGGATGACGTCGCCTGGTACGTCGCCAGCGGTGAAGGACGGGACAAGGCCGGTGCCTACGCGATTCAGGGTCTTGCGTCCCGTTTCGTGACTCGAATCGACGGGTCATATTCGAACGTTGTGGGGTTGCCGGTTGCGGCGATGGTCGAGCTGATGCGGCAACTGGCCTGAACCCACCTCTGTCCCCGCCCCGACCTCCCCGGGCGCGGGGACGGAGGTTGCTTGCATCCTGATCACGCTCGGGCTATTCTGGGCAGCAAGTCCACTCCCGGAAGTCCTTATGACACATCGATATATCAAGATTGGCGCTACGGTGCTCGTCCTCGGCCTCGCGTTTTCCGGGATGCTCTGGTCCACGCTGCGCGAAGGGACCGAGTACTTCAAGAATGTCGACGAGGTGATTTCGGACCATCAGGCCTGGCAGGGAAAGCGTGTGCAGCTGCACGGCTACGTCGTGCCCGGCACGTGGGTTCAGCGCCCGAACACGCTCGACTACAAGTTCAAGGTACAGAACAACCCGGCGCGCGGCTCCATGCCAGGCGGCATCGTCGAAGCGTCCTACACGGGACTTCTGCCGGACACCTTCAAGGACGAAGCCGAGGTCGTGCTGAAGGGAAGCTTCGGTCCCAGTGGAACGTTCCAAGTGGAGAAGGACGGCGTACTGGCCAAGTGTCCATCCAAGTACGAGGCCGCCAGCAAGGCCGGCAATTCGGGACTTTAAAGGCGTCATGGCTGCACTGGGAAGCTTCCTCCTCCTCGCCTCATTTGTCGCGTGCAGCTATGCCGCCGTCGTGTCGGTGGTTGGCGCCCGCCGGCGTTCGCGCCGCCTGATCGAGAGCGGCATCGGGGGCTTTTATCTCGTCTGCGCGCTGATGTCGTGCGCGTCGGCGGTGATGATCAACGCCTTTCTCACCGGCGATTTCTCCATCAAGTACGTCGCCCACAATTCCGACAGCGTGCAGCCGCTCTTCTACAAGCTGACGTCGTATTGGGGCGGTCTCGACGGCTCGATCATGTTCTGGGTGTTCCTGCTGTCGGTCTTCGGCACCGTCGCCGTCTATGTGAATCGCGAGCGCTATCGCGAGCTGATTCCCTACGTGGTGGCCACGATGTCGGTGGTGCAGATGTTCTTCCTGTACCTCATGGTCGTGCACAAGAGCCCGTTCAAAACATTCCTCGTCGGCGCGCCGACCGAAGGCGAAGGGTTGAATCCGCTGCTGCAGAACTTCTACATGGCGATTCACCCGCCGTCGCTCTATACCGGTTTTGTGGGGATGACGATTCCGTACGCGTTCGGCATCGCCGCGCTCATCACCGGGCATCTCGACGACTCGTGGCTGCGCGCCGTCCGCCGCTGGACGATGTTTGCGTGGTTGTTTCTGTCGATCGGTCTCTTCCTCGGGATGATTTGGGCCTACGAGGAGCTCGGCTGGGGCGGCTACTGGATGTGGGATCCGGTCGAGAACGCGGCGCTGCTGCCGTGGTTCACGGCCACCGCGTTTCTGCACTCGGTGATGGTTCAGGAGCGGAGAAGCATGCTCCGGGTGTGGAACGTGACGCTCGTGATCACGACGTTCTTCCTGACGATATTCGGCACGTTCATGACGCGGTCCGGCATCGTGGAATCGGTGCATGCGTTCGGCGACGATCCGATGCTGGCGCAGCTCTTCACCGGCTTCATGGTGGCGATTCTGACGTTCAGCTTCGGCCTCGTGATTTATCGACTGCCGCTCCTCAAAGCCCGCAATGAACTCGATTCGTGGGCGTCGCGCGAAGCGGCGTTCATGGTCAACAACTGGATTCTGCTGTTCGCGGCCATGTTCGTGCTCTTCGGCACGATGTTCCCGACCCTCAGCGAGGCAGTGACGGGCCAGCGGCTCACCGTCGCGAGCCGGTTCTTCAACAAGTGGATGACGCCGGTCGGTCTCATCCTTCTGCTGCTCACGGGCATCGGACCGCTGCTGGCGTGGCGGAAATCAACGCTGAAGAACCTGCGTGATCAATTCCTGTGGCCAGCGAGTACCGCGCTCGTCACGGGCGGTGCCGTGGTGGCCCTCGGCGTTCCGGTGTGGGCGTCGGGCCTGTGTTTCGCGCTGTGCGGCTTTGTCGTGGGCACGGTCGTTCAGGAGTTCTGGCGCGGCGGAAAGATTCGGCGCAAAAACACCGGCACCGACATGCTGACCGCCATCATCGGTCTCGTCGGACGCAACAAACGCCGTTACGGCGGCTACATCGTCCACGTCGGCGTCGTGCTGATCTGCCTGGGCTTTGCCGGAAACGGCTCCAAGAAAGATCTGCAGGTGCTGTTGAAGCAGGGCCAGGAGGCGACGCTCGGCCGTTATACCGTCCGCAACAACGGCGTGAAGGTGAACGACGACGGTCAGAAGCAGACGGTGACGGCGCACCTGTCGGTCCTGGCGAACGGCAAAGAAATCGACACGATGTATCCGGCGAAGTGGTACTTCCGGAAACACGAATCGGAGCCGACGACCGAGGTCGCCATCCGTCGAACACTGGCCGAGGATCTGTACATCGTGATGGCGGCGCCTCCGCAGATCAAGGATCAGTCGGCGAGCCTGGAGATATACATCAATCCGCTGGTCAACTGGATCTGGATTGGTTTCGGAGTGATCGCGATCGGAATAGGGATCGCGCTCCTGCCCGAGCGCGCGTACTCGTTTGCGGTCGCAAAGCTGCCGGCCGAAGCGGCCGCGGCCTCCACTATTGCGCTGTTCCTGGCGATGATGCTGCTGAGCGGGTCTCCCGTCTTTGCGCAGCATATGACCGGCGCTGCGCCGGACGAGAACATCCAGGCCTCTCACTACCCGCGAAACGAACTCGAGAAACAGCTGCAGCACGAGATCGTCTGCACGTGCGGCACGTGCGGCCATGCGAACATCGGCGAGTGCCGCAAGGATCCGTGCGGGACATCGCACCAGATGCGTGTGGAGCTCGCGGCTCTGATCGATCAGCAGAAGACGCACGACGAAATCATCCAGTGGTTCATCGCCAAATACGGCGATCAGCGCATGCTCGGCGCGCCGATCGACAAGGGTTTCAGCCGCCTGGCCTGGCTGTTCCCGTATCTCGTCGGCGCCACCGGCGCCATTGCCGTCGGATTCGCCGCAGTGCGATGGTCGCGACGGGAAGATCGTCCGGCGGAACCGGCGGCCGCCGTGGATGCGGAGATCAACGAGCGCATCGACGATGAGCTCCGGGATCTCGACTAGTTCAGTGCCGCCGTCGCGCGCCGCGCTTCCGCGGGCCAAGCCGCAGCCGACAGCAGACGCGAACGCCGAGGTCGACGTGACGCGCGCCGATCAAGGCCTTCAATCATGGCAGTTCTTCGTGCTCGCCGCGCTCGGCTGCGCTACGGCTGTCACCTTCCTCGCCCGCGGACAGGGATTGATGGCGGTCATCCTGGGCTCGGTGCTGATGGCGGGGGCGGGGCTCGTCGGGATGGCCGCGCTGCGCATGCTGCGTCCGCTCGTGTCGGCCGATGAAGAGCGGACCGCGATGGTGGGGCAGCGGACGCGTGCAGCGCTCGAACGCGAAAAACTGCTGACGCTGCGTACGATCAAGGAGCTCGAGTTCGATCGCGCGATGGGGAAGTTGTCCGACGCCGACTGGCAGGAGATGTCGACACGACTGCGCGCCCGCGCGGCGAGGATCATCGGGCAACTCGATGCGTCGTCCGGTTATCGCGATCGGATCGAGAAGGATCTTCGAAAGCGCCTTGGCGACAAAGACGGTGCGCTCGCGGAGCGCGAGCCTTCAGGCGAGCGAGCCGCCGAGCGGATATGCGCCGCATGTTCAACCGCCAACGACTCGGACGCGCGTTTCTGCAAGGGCTGTGGTCAGAAGCTGTGATGCCGAGCTGTACCTGTCCACGCACGGAACAAGGGAAACGGAGGTTTGGGTATCTCTTATTCAGCCTCCTCTGTGTCCTCCGTGGTGGAGACGTGGCGCTCGCTCAGTTCCAGATGCCGGACCCGAAGGAGATGTCCGGGATACCGCGCCCGGTGACGGATCTTCCGAACGGATCATTGTCGGTCCGCCTGATTCGCGGCGAGCTGTCGAACAACATCGTGAATCACCCGGTGGAACTGCACGCCGGCTCGAAGGTGACGACCGTCAACACCGACGAGAACGGACGCGCGCAGTTCGATGCACTTGCGCCTGGTACCAGCGTAAAAGCCGTGGCGGTCGTGGACGGCGAGCGTTTGGAGTCGCAGGAGTTTCCGATGCCGGCGGGCGGCGGCATTCGAGTGATGCTCGTGGCGACCGATCCGTCGAAACGCCAGGCGACGACGCCGGATGCGCCGCCGATTTCGGGTCAGGTCGTCATCGGCACCCAGTCGCGCATCGTCATCCAGCCGATCGATGACATGGTGGATGTGTTCTATCTGCTCGACATCGAGAACACCGCGCGCGCCCCGGTCAACCCGCCCACGCCGTTCTATTTCGACCTGCCGAGAGGGACCCGTGGATCGATCATGGACGGCTCGTCGCCGAAGGCCATCATCAAGGGCCGACGCGTGTCCGTGCAGGGGCCGTTTCCGCCCGGCCATACATTCGTGCAGGTATCGTACGCGGTCTCCGGAGACGGCGGGTCGTTCGATGCGAGCCAGACATTTCCTGCGAATTTCCAGCAGCTTGCCGTAGTGGTGAAGAAGGTCGGCGCCACGGCGTTCAGCTCGACCCGTACGTCCACACAGCGCGAGATGCAGGCGGAAGGCGAGACGTACATCGCCGCGATCGGCGGCGCCGTGCCGGCGGGCCAGGCGATCGATCTGTCGGTCAGCGGCTTTCCACATCACAGCACCGCGCCTCGCGTCATCGCGCTGCTGCTCGCCGTCGGGATCGTCGCCGTCGGGATGTCAGCGGGGCGACCGACAACGGATGAGCCAGACGCCGGCGCCGAACGCAAGCGATTGATCGCGCGCCGCGAGAAGCTGTTCGCCGATCTCGTGCGCCTCGAACACGACCGCCGGAGCGGGCGCACCGACGAGTCGCGGTATGCGTCGCGTCGGGAGAGTCTCGTGTCGGCGCTCGAGCAGGTCTACGGCGCACTCGACCGTGACGACAGCGTGGCGGCCTGACGCGTGGCGCGCCCGTGAGCGTCGTCGATTTCGATGCCGTTCATCTCGCCGACGTTTCGCGACATTTCGCGCGGCGCCGTGCGCTCTCGCGCGTGACGCTCACGATTCGCCGCGGCGACATCCTCGGACTTCTTGGCCCGAACGGCGCCGGCAAGTCCACCCTGCTCGGCATTTTGGCAACACTCATCACGCCGTCGACTGGAGAAATCCGCTACGGCGACAGATCGGCGCGTCAGCTTGGCGCCTCGTTGCGACGGCGCATCGGGTTGCTGGCGCATGAACTTCACTTATATCCGGAGCTCACCGCGCGTCAGAACCTCGCTTTCTTTGCAGGCCTCTATGGCCTCGACAGCGGGACGATCGTGCCTGCGGCGCTCGATCGCGCCGGTCTCGCAGACCGTGCCAACGATTCGCTGAACGAATTCTCGCGAGGAATGCGGCAGCGCCTGGCGCTCGAGCGAGCGCTTCTGCACGAGCCGCGCTTGATTCTGTTCGACGAGCCGTTCACCGGCCTCGATGATGCCGCGGTCTCTCTCGTGTCGGAGCGTCTGCGCCAGCTTGCGGCGGGCGGGGCGATCGTCGTGCTAGCGACACACGATCTGGATCTGGCAGATGGTCTAGTGTCGAGGGTCGCACTCGTGCGCGAGGGCCGGTTGCTGGCCGACGAACCCGCGTCGCCCGGATTACGAGCACGGTACCGACGCGTGGTGGCAAACTGATGTTCCTGCGCACCGCTCTCCTTGTGCTCCGGAAGGACGTCTCGATCGAGGCGCGAAATCACGAGATGCTGTCGACGACGCTCTTTTTTGCAGTGTCGGCGGTGCTCGTGTTCTCGTTCGCGTTCGTGAAAGAAGGGCAGCCACTCGAGGACGCAGCGGCCGGCATCCTGTGGATCGCGGTGGCATTCTCAGGAACGCTCGCGCTTGGACGGACGTTCGAGCGGGAACGCTACGCCGAAACATTGCGTGCGCTGCTGCTCGCGCCCGCGCCGCGCCCCGCCGTGTACGTCGGGAAACTGCTGGGCATCGTACTGCTGCTGGCGCTCGCCGAGGTGCTGCTGACGCCGTTGATCGCGCTCCTCTTCCAGGCCGCCCTCTTCGCGCGACCATGGCATCTCATCGCGCTGCTCACGACGGGAACCGTCGGATTCGCCGCAGTCGGGACGCTCTTCGCCGCCATGCTGGTCCGCGCGCGCTCGCGTGACGTACTCTTGCCGATTCTGTTGTATCCGATCACCATCCCGGTAATCATTGCGGGAGTGCGTGGCACCAGTGCGCTGCTCGCCTCACCGCCTGATGAGCCGACAGCGACGATGTGGATTGGGATTCTGGCATCGTTCGACGTGGTATTTGTCACTCTCTCGCTGTGGACGTTCGAGCCGCTGATGACGGAATGACTAGCGGAGACATGGAGGGCGAGGTTGTCAGCCGAGCGGCACGTAACGCGAAGGCCTCAGCCGAGCGAGGAAGACCGATGAAGCGAATGTTCGTTCCGTTAGTGGCGTTGACGGGCCTGCTGTTCGCTGTGGCGCCATATCTCATCTGGCGGGCGCCGTACGAATCGACGATGGGACTCGTGCAGAAGATTTTCTATTTCCATGTCCCGTCGTGGATGGCAATGTACACGGCGATTGCTGTGTGCGGTGTCGGCAGCGCGATATATCTGTTCCAGGGCAGCAAGGCGGCCGACGGCTACGCGGTCGCCGGTGCCGAAGTGGCAGTGTTGTTCGGGCTGATGGGACTCGTGTCCGGCCCGCTGTGGGGAAGAAAGGCATGGGGCGTGTGGTGGGTGTG
>JBKPDW010000449.1:0-9472 GCA_046728115.1 Acidobacteriota bacterium
TAGTCATGGGCTTCATCTCGCACATCAGCGTGTTAGGGCTTCAGATCGTCGTCGGTTCTCGGGATGCCCGCGGCGAACCAGTGATGCGTTCCAGGCGTGGCGATCAACAGGGCAGGACTATCACACGAACTGGGCGGGGCCGGCGTAAGGATGTCGTCGATGTCAACATCACCATTCGCGTTCAGAGGTACGCCGGCGGGGTCCGTGATGTGCGCCGTGGCGTCGCCGAGGCTGCCGCCGGCACCTGGTGCTCCACAGAAAAGCATTACCAGAACCCTCTGGCCGCCGTTCGTGCCGATGACGTTACTGCCGGCCAATATGAGGCCGCGGACATCGACCTGAACCCGGCCGTCAGCCTTCACGTCAGCGCGCAGACGCTTGATCACCCATGGGAAGCCGCCAGGCGGGATTCCGCGCACCAGATTCAGCGCCGGAGCATTCGACACAATGCCAGAGACCGGATCGACGCCAATGCCGCCGTCAAATCGGACGAGTGAATCATCGGCCGACACAACGAGCGGCGACAGAGTAAGACCGAGGACGAATAACAACTTCTTCACCGTGACCTCCAATCAGCGAGCGATCGGATGCGACCGCATACCAGCCGTCACGTCCTAAGACTCAAACCGCGACTCGTTTATTCCCCGGACGATCGGGCTACTTCTCTCGGACTCGGGAATAAAGCGGGGAGAGGTGCGGTCTTACACATCGCGCGGTGGCGAATGTATGTTCAAGGAGGCTGGCGTAATGAGACGTAAGAGCATTCCGGTCTTTCTTTTGCTTTTCGGTGTCATGGCTCTACGACAGGCAGGCATCGCGCAGCAATCGGCAACCGAAGCGCCCGCGGGCTTCGATACGCCGACGCTCGCCGAGAATCCGGGATCGCGGAGCACGAGTAACGGGATAGAAGAGCCTCCAGGCGATACCTTTGCGCTCGATCAGCAAGTCTACGAACAGATCCACGACGTCAACAGCGGACTGGGCCCTGTCTTCAACGGGAGAGCCTGTGCCGAGTGCCATCAAAACCCGGTCAGCGGTGGCGCGAGCCAATTCACCGAGCTCCGCGTCGGCCATCGGGATGCACACGGCAATTTTGTGAATCCCACCGTGCTGATTAACGATGGCGCCAACACTATTGCAGGACGTTCCATCATCAACGATCGCGCGCTCATTCCACAGGCGCAGGAACACGTGCCGGTCACGGAGGATATCCGAGCGTTGCGGGCGGCCCTGAATACTCTGGGGGACGGCTTTGTCGAAGCCATCGATGACAGTACGCTGCTGGCCATCGCCGAGAACGAGGTGGACGTCAGTGATGGAAGGATTCACGGCGAGGCCATTCAAGTTCCCGTGCTGGAAGCCCCGGGCCAGACTCGCGTGGGCCGCTTCGGCTGGAAGGATCAGCACAGCAGCTTGCTCTCTTTTATCGGCGACGCGTATTTGAATGAGATGGGAGTGACCAACCGGCTGCGGCCGAAGGACACGACGACAGTCGGCAAGATGACACCGGATCCCGAAGATACTCCGGATAACCTCGGGCTGGCGGATATCGACCACTTCGCCCAGTTCATCCGCGGCACGAAGGTCCCGCCGCGCGATACCGTGTTGGCGGGAAGCGCCGCCGGCCGCGCCGGGCAGGTCACGTTCGAGAAAATTGGCTGCAGCACCTGCCATGTTCAGTCCATCACCACCGCTCCGGCGGGAACGATCATCAACGGTGGCGCGTTCGCCGTGCCCGAGGCGCTGGGAAACAAGATCATCCATCCGTACAGCGACTTCCTGTTGCACAACATCGAGACGGGTGACGGCATTGTGCAGACTCCGCCGCAGGATACCGCCGACAAATTGCGCACGGCCGCACTGTGGGGACTGCGCATGAGACCACGGTACATGCACGATCTCCGATCGTTGACGCTGCAGGACGCGATCGAACGCCACCTCGGCGAGGCCAGGCACGTGTCCAGGCGCTTCCGCGATTTGAGTCCTGCTGAGAAGCAGCAGCTGTTCACCTTCCTCAATTCGCTCTAACGGAGGCCACGTGCGCTACACCGTACTCGGCGGGCGCATCTTGTTTTCGACCATCTTCATCCTCGCTTCGGCCGGGCATTTCCAACAACAGACGGTTGACTTCGCAACGTGGCGCGGTGTGCCGCTGGCGGGCGTGCTGGTGCCACTCTCAGGTGTCATGGCGCTCATGGGCGGCTTGAGCATTCTGGTCTGCTTTCAGGCGCGACTCGGCGCGTGGGTGCTCGTCGCGTTCCTGATTCCGGTCACGCTCGTGATGCACAACTTCTGGGGTGTGGCGGACTCCGCCGCGCAACAGATCGAGCGAGCCATATTCATGAAGAATCTGACGATGTTAGGTGGGGCGTTGCTGATCACGTACTTCGGTGCCTGTCCGTCTCGAATTTGTTGTCAGGCGGCGACTGGGAGCTGGACGAGGTCCCTGCAGTGGGAGACCCAACGCAGATGGCTCAGATCGGCAGGGGCCACTGTGTGTCCGCCGGCGAAGGTCACCGGCGTGTGGCCCTCCAATGATGCGTGGCAGCGTGCCGCGTTGTAGTTGGCCTGGAACTCGGCTAGCTTCCGTTCAAGATCACGGGCATTCCAGAACAGCACATGGTCGAGGAATTCTCGCCGCATCGTCCCGATCAAGCGCTCCACGAATGGGTGTGACAGGGGCACGTGCGGCACGGTCTTGATTTCGTCGATCTCCAGAATCCGAAGGTTCGCCGTCCACCGGTGCGCCTCGAACAGCGGGTCGTGATCGGTGCTGAGATGTCGCGGTACACCCTGCCCATGAATGGCGGCGTTGAACATGCGGCAGAGGTCAGCGCCAGTGACGGCGCCACGGTGCACGCCGATTCCGACGAGGCGCAGCGTGAACTGGTCCATGACCACGAGCACCCAGTAGCTTTGGAGCACGATGGACTCGCATCGAAAGAGGTCCACGCTCCAGAGGATGTCTGTGGTGTGTCCGATGAACGACAACCACGAGGGCCCAGCTCCGCCCGGAACAGGGCGATAGTGTTTCGCCAGCACGCAGTACACGACGTTCTTGTCGATGTCGACCCCGAACGTGTGCGAGATGCTCGCAATCCGTGGACAGCCGAACCGAGGATTGCGCGACTTGAGTTCGACGATGGCCTGGATGAGTGCCTCGCCCGGCCCTTTCGGTCCGGGCTTCTTGGGGCACAGGTTTGATGAGAACAGGCGGCGGTACTTGCGACGTACCAACGCCTGATGAAACGCCAGGAGCGTCGAGGGCCGTAGGGCGATGGCGACCTTTCATATGCGTCCTGGACTGAGGAAGAGCGACCAGAATCCGCACAGCAGCCGGTCGCTCAGCGTCAGGTTCGGCGCCCGTCGGCGAGTAACCCGCTCGAGGTTGAGAATCCCATAGATTTCTTGCAGATCCACATGTCACACTCCCGCGCTGATGTCGAGGGGCAGGTTCAATGAGACGAGCAGGCCCTGCCATGAAGACCAGACTGCTCGCAGGGGTCGTTGGTCGATGTCGGCCTGCCCGGTTTGATCGGCGAGGATGTGGATCGCCACCGGAATCGTAGTATAGGCCGAGCTCTTCCGTTCAGAGGGAGGTACTGCTATGCGCTCAAGGACTGTCGGCTTGGCCCTTGCCTTCATCGCGTACACGGCTCCGCTGGGATTCGCTCAGGACCCCGATATCGTGGATGATTCAGTTCTCGCGAGTTCGAGCAGTAAAAATGTTCGGGTCACGCCGCACGACCTGACCAACGGACAAGCGCACTCCCCACTCCCGTTTTGGCATCCTCGGCATCGATTCCATCCCCAATTTCAATCTTCACTACTTTGCGGATGGCGTCGATTCCAATGGCGACCCGAATCGGCACTGGTACACAAACACCGTTGGGAATCCGCCTCAGATGGGGGGCACGACCGCGATAAACTCGCCGCTCCAGCCCGTCAACGTGGAACTGGACGATGTCAACGGCAACGTGCGAATCATCAATGGCCACCCGCTGATTTCGCCGGCAACGCCGTTCGTGGGGCCAGTGCTGGACTCGCCGGTCTTCTCGAACGCGTTTACTCAAGCGGGCCAACGCCTACTCAGTTCACCGATGCCGTTCAGCGCGCGCAGTTCTTCAACCACCCCATGAAACCGGATTGGCATACGCTCCTCAATCCCCAGCCGGCGGCGCCGGTGACCGCGCGCATCCGTCAGGCCTCGACGTGTGCTGGCGGATTCACCGGTTGCAATTATTATTTTGCGCTGAACGCAAACGGAACCTGCTGCCGGTTCATCCTGATCGAGATCAACCCGTTCGTTAACGTTTGGTCGGCGCAGTCGTGACGGACATCGTCGGGAACGTCATCACCACGGAGGACATCTCCTCCTTTCTGTTTCCCAACACCTTTCTGTACTTCTCGGATCGACGCGACTGCTGTGTGCTCGGCTTCCATACCTACTTGTTCGATCCGAGCAGCGACCCGGAACAACGCTGGGTACTGAACTACTCGAGTTGGATCACACCGGGCCTGTTTGGAACGGCCTTCTCCGATGTGACGGCCCTGAGTCATGAAATCGCAGAGACCTTCAACGACCCGTTCGTCGTCAGCGACGGCGTCCACAACCTGACGCCGTGGTGGCTGTCTCCTAATGGGAACTGCCAGAACGATCTGGAGGTCGGCGACGTGATCGAGGGGCTGCCGGGCGCAACGTTCCCCATGACGCTGAACGGCTTCACGTACCATCCGCAGAACGAGGCATTGCTCCAGTGGTTCCAATTCCAGATGCCGTCTGACGCGCTCGACGCAGCCTACAGCTATCCCAACGAGACGCTGTTAACGAAGCCGTCGGCGCCACAGAAGGTGAACTGCGCGCCGTAACGTAAAAGGCCCCGGAAGTACCTCGCGCCGCGTGTCAGACAGTTTTGAGCGTGAGTACGGGCTGATCACATCCGTCGATGTCCGTCACGCGCGATGATGATCGATGCGATGAATTCGTCGTTGACGGTGAGTAGATCGGTCTGTTGTTGTTCCTCTCGCTTCGGTTGTTTCGATTCGAAATCGGGCGAGGTCCCGGTAGCTGTTGAAATTTGAGAGCGGCGGCTCCTCACTGGTCGTGCTATACGACCGGTGACTAAGCCTTTGACTAAGCCAGGGCGAATAGCCGGCCAGCAGGAGCCACCATGAAACGAGAGTCTCGCACAGTCGATCGGTCGCACCAAGGCGACTCGGCTCGGCCGTGGCGCCGAGACCCGCGAACGAGAGATCCCGATCATGCAGCACGTACCGCGGCGCCGCCCGCCCCCCACGGAAACGCTTCTCGGACCTGTTGGGCGGTCCACGCGGCGGTCGGATGTGCGGTGACGGCGATGTGCACGTTGCGCCGGCGGTGGTGGGCGAGCATGACGAGCACGAACAGCAACCGGCGGGTGACCGTCGGCACCACGAAGAAATCCGCGGCCGTGATCTGCTGCAGGTGATTCGTCAAGAAGGTGCGCCAGGACTGCGACGGCGGTCGCGAAGGCCGACGTATGTATTTTGTGACGGTGGGTTGACTCACGGTGAAGCCAAGCTTCAAGAGTTCGCCGTGGATTCTTGGTGCACCCCCGAGCGGATTGGCCTCAGACATCGTGCGGATCAGCGCCCGCACCTCTTGAGCTACGCGCGGTCGACCCAACGACGACTCTTCCAGGGCCAGAACAGTCGAAACCCCCGACGGTGCCAGGCGATGACCGTTGCCGGTCTGACGATGACGAGGACCGATCGCCACTCATGCCGAACCCGAGACAGCCAAACCCAGAGCAGGCGGTCGCGCATGAAGTGAGCCAGACGCGTCGAGGGCGTGATCGTTCCAGCACCTGGAGCTGGTGGCGGAGTGCGAGAATCTCGAGCTGCAGAGCCGCGCGCGTGCGCATCGTGCGTCCGGCGGCCGTGAGAAGCGACAGGAGGACAGAAAGCATCGGCGCGAAGCGTATCTGTGAACGGCCTGAAACATCAATCTCAACAAGACGTACCGACTATTCAGCAGGGAACAGTTATTCCTGACATCGGCGAGTCTGTTCGAGTTCCTTTTGATCCCCTGACCCGACGCTGCGATCGACGTCTACTGCGCGATCCAGCTCTCGAGAATGCGGAGGTCGACAGGCACGTGGGAAGTATGGTTCTAGTGATGGACGGCACGCGATGATCGACGCGATAGACTGAAGTATGGCGCCTCGTCGTCTGCTCATCGTCTCAAACCGTCTGCCCATCACGGTGCAGGTCGACGACGACCACGTACTCGTGTCGGCCGCGTCTGGTGGCCTCGCGACCGGTCTCCGCACGTATCACGACCGATCGGGTGGCGTGTGGATTGGCTGGCCCGGCGTGATCCAGGATCTGGCAGTGTCGCAGCGCGACACGGTGGACCGCGAGCTCGCCAAACGTGCCATCGTCCCTCTGTATCTGACAGACGCCGAGGTGCGTGAGTACTACGAGGACTTCTCAAACGGCGTCCTCTGGCCGGTGTTCCATTACCTGCTCGAGCGCATTCCCCTGAGTCCGACGACGTGGCGGACCTACCAGCGCGTCAATGAGCGATTCGCGGATCTCGTCGTGGCCCGGTATCAGTCGGGCGACATGATCTGGGTGCACGACTATCAGCTGTTGCTCCTCCCAGGCCTGCTCCGGCGACGGCTGCCCGATGCTCGCATCGGATTCTTTTTGCACATCCCGTTCCCAGCCGATGAGGTCTTCCGCATTCTCCCCTGGCGTCGAGAGATCCTCGAGGGGCTGCTCGGCGCCGATCTGGTCGGCTTCCATACCTACTCCTACGTGCAACATTTCGCCGCCGCGCTCGGGTACCTCTCGGGCGTCGAGCCGGAGGAAGATCGCGTGTGGCTCGACGAGCGGGAGGTACGGTTTGGCGTCTTTCCGATGGGCATTGACGCGGAAGCGTTCCAAAAACTGTCGGCCTCGTCTGCCGTTCAGGAAGAACTCGCCGCGATTAAACGCGATGTCGGCGACCGCCGACTGCTGCTGGGCGTCGATCGCCTCGATTACACCAAGGGCATTCGCCAGCGATTGGTCGCGTTCGAGCGACTGCTCCAGGACGACCCCTCGCTTCGCGACGGTCTCCGCCTGATTCAAGTGGCGGTGCCGTCACGCGACGCGGTCCCCAGCTATCAAGAATTTCGTCGCGAGCTCGAAGAGATGATCGGCCGCATTAACGGCACCTACGGAACGGTGACCTCGGTCCCGATTCATTACCTCCATCAGTCCGTCTCGTCCGAGCGGCTCGTGGCGCTCTATCGCGCCGCTGACGTGATGTTGGTGACTCCCCTGCGCGACGGTATGAATCTGGTCGCCAAAGAATACGTCGCGTCGCGCGTCGATGATGACGGCGTCCTAGTCTTGAGCGAGTTCGCGGGCGCGGCGGAGGAGTTGCACGAAGCAGTGTCTGTGAACGCATACGATGTCGGCGACCTGACAGCGAAAATGCACGTCGCATTGGCAATGGCACCTACGGAGCGATCCGTGCGGATGAGTGCCATGCGGCGCTGGGTGATGGCGCACGACGTGCACCGCTGGGCCAACGATTTCGTGCGAGCCCTTGAACAGGAAGGGGGGACGGATCGCCGGCCGACACCGGCCGCCACGCTGAATGAGGCACTCGGGCAGCTGCGGGCCGCGAGCCTGTTGGCGATTCTGCTCGACTACGACGGCACGCTCGTCCCCATCGCAAACACCCCGGACCTGGCGCTGCCCGATCCTGACCTCATCAGCCTGATAGCGGCCCTCGCGCGACGACCGAATACCATCGTACAGATGGTAAGCGGGCGCGGGCGCGACACGCTCGATGCATGGTTCGGCGCTTTACCCATCGGACTGTGGGCCGAGCACGGCGTCTGGTTTCGTCCGGCCCCCGCCGTCGAGTGGGAGTCGGAACTCACTGTCCCCTGTCGTGATTGGATTCCGGAGGTCCGCGCCATTATGGAGGAGTTCAGCGCCGTTACCCCCGGCGCGTTCGTGGAGGAAAAACACGCCTCCATCGCGTGGCATTACCGTCGGGCCGCACGAGGCTACGGACGTGCGAAGGCGCGCGAACTTCGGTTGGTGTTATCGAAGGCCATGGTCGACCGGCCCATCGAGATCATGGAGGGCAAGAGAGTCCTGGAAGTCCGCTCGCGCGGCGCCAGCAAGGCTGCGGTAGTCCAGCGACTCCTTTCGCGGGACACGCCGCCGACGGCCATCCTGGCTTTCGGCGATGACCGGACCGACGAAGAGCTGTTCGCGGCGTTGCCACCTTCAGCGGTCGCGGTGCACGTGGGTTCGGGCGCGAGTCTTGCGAGCCATCGGCTGCACGATCCCACCGCCACACGCAACTTCTTGAGAGCATTGCTTCCCTGAGGTAGCTGACTTGGGGATCTGTCTGCGGACACGCGCACGAGGCGAAAGGGGGTGTCCACCGGCGTTGCAACAGCCATCGCGCACGTTTGTGAGCGGTAAGCGCTCACATGGCGGACGGGCTCCCATGCTATGAACGGCCCGGCACATGGGCAACCAGATTAGTCTGACGACTTTGCTCTCCGATTCATTGTCGACGACGATGGGGATCGCAATCCGTCCGCTCTCGGTGGTCAGTCATCCAAACGCGAACCCGGCACAGTGTTCACCAAAGGACCTGCGGCGTACGCTGCGCCCCGTCGGTCGCCAAATCGGCCGAATGGATTTTTCAACAACCACCGCATCGCTCAAGCAGCTCGTTCGACTCGCGCATCAGCGCTGGGCGATCGAGCAGCAATATCAAGAGCTCAGGACCGAGTTGGGGCTCGACCATTTCGTAGGCCGATCGTTCCCGGGCTGGCGTCATCACGTGGTACTCACCGCGGTCGCGTATGCCTTCCTACAGAAGGAACGGATGCGACACGACGTCGATCCTGCACTCACGTTGCCCGCTGCGCGCGCGATCGTCACCGAGATTTTCACAGCGCTGTTGTTTGCACAGAAACCGTACTATCTGAAACGGATTCAAGAACTACAGAAAATTCAGCTTCGGATCTAACAAAGTAGTACTTAAAGCTACTTCGCGGTGAAGAAATGAACGCGTAAGTGGCTGAATTGTACCGTCGGTCGGCGGCCTGGCGTGACCAAACGTTCGATTCGGCGATTGCGACGACCGATCTGACGTACTAAACTGCCCGCGCGTGACGATTCCTCAAAGGAGCGGGCATGGTTCAACGCAAACAGCGTGAGCGGAGTCTGTTCGAAGTGCTGTTGCCCGATGGGCACAAGTTGTGGCACGACTGGTTGCGACGGATCGACACCGCGCTCGAGGACGAAGCCGAGACTGAAGTTCCAAAGCGCCCAACGGTGCACTGAGGCACTCCTTTGCAAGTAACCCCTGACACATGTGTTCGTTTCAATGCTCGATCCGATGATGTTCCATCTGAACACATTGTCACCACAGCGGTTCGATCATCGCGACTCGGCCTTTCAAAAAGAT
>JBKPDW010000450.1:0-17531 GCA_046728115.1 Acidobacteriota bacterium
ATGTCGTACCTGCTCCCGAGCAGAAGCCGAGTGCGAGCGACCTTCGCCGTTGGCTGCAGACCCGACTCCCGGAACACATGGTTCCGTCGGAGTTCACGTTTCTCGACAGGCTGCCTCTCACGCCAAGCGGCAAGGTGGATCGTCGAGCACTGCCGGAGCCGGCCGAGGCGCGCCCGGACCTTGCCGAGGCGTATGTGGCTCCCCGCAATCCCGTGGAAGCGGTCATGGCCAAGATCTGGGGAGAAATTCTCGGGCTCGAGCAAGTAGGCGTTCACGATCATTTCTTCCAGCTTGGTGGTCACTCGCTTCTCGGCACACGGCTCATTTCCCGACTCCGAGAGACATTTCACGTCGAGCTGCCGATCCGCAAGCTCTTCGAGGCGCCAACGGTCGCACTCCTGTCCGAGGCGATGCTCGAGAGCTCGAGTGATCGGCAGAGTATTGAACGGCGTGCTCAACTGATGCTGACGTTGAGTGCGCTCTCCGAAGACGAAGCAGCGGCGATGCTGGCCGCGAGGCATGCGGCCTCCTGAAACACGGATCCCAAATGAAACCGCCTTCGGCAGTTTCGTCCTTCGACCTTCCAGATGCGAAGCGCTCCCTTCTCGAGGCACTTCTCGAGGAGGAAGGACTGCTCCACGGTGCCTCACCGGTCATCTCGAAACGGACGGATCGCGGCCCATGCCCCCTGTCGTTCGCGCAGCAGCGCCTCTGGTTCTTTGACCAGCTCGCTCCTGGCAACCCGTTTTACAACGTTGACATCGCGATGCCGCTCCCCGGCGACATCGACGTCGCGGCGTTGGAGAGGAGCCTTCAAGAGATCGTACGACGACATGACGTGTTGAGGACCACCTTCCTTGCCACGTCCGGCGGGCCGGTTCAAGTCATCGCGCCCTCACTGTCGTTGCCTTTCCCGATCATCGATTTGCGGCCGTCGGCGCCCACCGAGCGTCAGGCGATGGCCGAGAAGCTGGCGACAGAGGAAGCGCGACGTCCGTTCGATCTGGCGGGAGGCCCGCTCGTTCGAACGACGCTGCTGCGTCTCGACGACGCGGATTACATCTTCCTTCTGACCATGCATCACATCGTCTGCGATGGCTGGTCACTCGCGGTCTTCTATTACGAGTTGAGCGTCCTCTATGCCGCATTCTCCACGGGAGCGGCCTCGCCGTTGCCAGAGTTGCCGATTCAGTATGCGGACTTCGCCGTGTGGCAGCGACAGTGGTTGCAGGGTGAAGAACTGGTGGCGCAGCTCGCGTATTGGAGGAAGCAGCTTGCCGATCTACCGGCCCTGAATCTGCCCACAGATCGGCCTCGGCCATCGGTCCAGAGCTTTCAGGGAGCGCATCATCCGATCACGCTGTCGAAGGAGCTTTCGGAGGAGCTGCGAGCTTTCAGCCAGCGGCAGGGCGTGACGCTGTTCATGACGATGCTGGCGGCGTTCCAGGTAGTGTTGCACCGCTACAGCGGTCAGGACGACGTGGTCGTCGGCACGTATATCGCGAATCGTAACCGCGCAGAAATTGAGGGGCTGATCGGATTCTTCGTCAACACCTTGGTTTTGCGCACGGACCTGTCGGGCAATCCTTCGTTTCGGGAAGTGCTCGGGCGGGTTCGGGAGGTCGCGCTTGGAGCCTATGCGCATCAGGACTTGCCGTTCGAAAAGCTGGTGGAAGAGCTACAGCCCGAACGCGATCTGAGCCGAAATCCTCTGTTCCAGGTCACGTTTCAGCTCTTCAACATGCCGGCGTCGACCACAACTGATGTCGAGACTTCCGCGCCCACACTGCAGGTCGAGCGGGGCACGGCAATTTTCGACATCGCCTTCGGTCTCTTCGAGACGTCGATGGGCCTCGTGGGGCAGATCGAGTACAGCACCGATCTGTTCGATGCGGACACGATCGCTCGTCTGGCCGGACATTATCAAAGGCTCCTGGAAACCATCGTTGCCGATCCCGACCAGCGTATTTCGACGTGGCCGCTGCTCAACGAAGCCGAACGCCGGCACATGCTGGTCGCGTGGAACGACACGCGGTCGGCATTTTCGCGCGATGCCTGTGTTCACCACCTCTTCGAGGCGCAGGCCGATCGGACCCCAGACGCCGTCGCCTTCAGCTGTGGCTCGCAACAGCTTGGTTACCAGGAGCTGAACGTCCGGGCCAATCGTCTCGCGCATCACCTTCAGGCGATAGGCGTGGGGCCCGAGACGCCCGTCGCGATCGCGATGGACCGCTCGCCGGAGATGATGGTGAGCCTACTCGGCATCCTGAAGGCGGGTGGAGCGTATGTCCCGCTCGATCCGGCATATCCCGCAGAGCGTCTGGCCTTCATGATCAGGGAGACGCAGGCTCCGGTGTTGCTCACCGAGAAGCGGCTGCGCCATCGGTTCGGGCACCACGACGCCGTGACCATCTGCGTGGACGATGAACCCGAAGGAATGTCGAGGGGGAACGCCGACAATCCCGACAGCGGCACGACTGCCAGCAGTCTCCTCTACATCATGTACACCTCGGGTTCGACAGGGATCCCGAAGGGGGTCCTTGGCGAGCACCGGGCAGCGGTCAATCGATTCGAATGGATGTCGCAGGCGTACCCGTTTCAACCAGACGAGGTGTGTTGCCAGAAAACTGCTTTGAGCTTCGTCGACTCGGTCTGGGAGATCTTCGGCCCGCTGCTCAATGGCGTCCACAACGTCATTCTTCCGGATGACCTCGTGAAGGATTCGTACGCGTTGGTGGGGGCGCTGGCCGAGCAAGGTGTGACGCGCATCGTCCTGGTGCCTTCACTGTTGAGTGTGATCTTGAGTTCTGGACTCGACCTTCGGACAGAGCTGCGACGCCTGAAGTACTGGATCACCAGCGGGGAAGCGCTGCCAATCGAACTGCTGCAGCAATTTCGTGACCTGTTACCGGAGGTCGTGCTGCTGAACCTGTACGGCTCTTCTGAGGTGGCAGGGGATGCGACATGGTTCGACACGCGGGAGGAACAGTCGTCGTCCTCCGTTTCGATCGGCCGCCCGATTGCGAACACATCGGTCTACGTGCTGGATCGGCATCTGCAGCCCGTTCCGGTCGGTGTGCCTGGCGAGCTGTACGTAGGCGGTCAAAGCGTTGCGCGCGGCTATCTGAGACGCCCCGAACTGAATGCGCAACGGTTCATCCCCGATCCGTTTGGCGGGGAACCGGGTGCGCGTCTCTACAAGACAGGCGATCTCGCGCGCTATCGAGCAAATGGGGCGCTGGAATTCCTGGGACGTGCGGATCATCAGCTCAAGATTCGCGGGTTTCGGGTGGAGCCGGGAGAGATTGAAGCCGCACTGCGTCAGCACCCTCGCGTGCGCGAGGCCGTCGTCGTGCCCAAGGCGGGCGGTGACGGCGATCCGCAACTGGTCGCTTACGTCGTGCAGGACGATTCAGGCGATCGAGGGCCGGTCAACGACGCGAGTAACGAGCAGACCGAGCGCTGGCATATGGTCTGGGACGAAACCTACAATCGAGCGTCGGCGCCTGACGACCCGACATTCAATATCGAAGGATGGAACAGCAGCTACACCGGAGCACCCATTCCAAGCGACGAGATGCGCGACTGGGTGAATGGGACGGTCGAGCGCATTCTGGCCCTCCGACCAACGCGCGCGCTCGAGATCGGCTGTGGAAGCGGGCTGCTGTTGTTTCGCATCGCGCCGCACTGCGCCGTGTACCAGGGGACGGACTTCTCGGCGGCAGCGTTGCGTTACATAACGGAAAACCTTGCCGGCCGTGAGCTGGATCACGTCCGCCTGCTCGAACGCAAAGCCGATGATTTCAGCGGTTTCGAAGCCGGTTCTGTTGACGCGGTCATCCTGAATTCGGTCGTCCAGTATTTCCCGGGAATCGACTACCTCGTGGCCATGATCGAGCAGTGCGTGCGGCTGGTCGCCCCCGGCGGCTTCATCTTCATCGGCGACGTTCGAAGTCTTCCGCTGCTCAAGGCGCTTCACACGTCCGTCGAGTTGTTCCGTGCCCCGGCGTCGCTCCGTCTCGAGCAGCTTGAACAGCGCGTGAACAGGCGGATGGCGCAGGAGCAAGAGCTCGTCATCGATCCCAGCTTCTTCGTTGCGCTTCAACAGCATTTGCCGGCTGTCCGCGATGTGCGCGTGCAATTGCGGCGCGGGCGGCAGCACAACGAATTGACGCGCTTCCGTTACGACGTCACGCTCCGCGTGGCGGCAGACGTGGGTTCAGCAGCCGAATGCGATTGGGTGGAGTGGGGCGAAAGAGTCGCGAGCATTGAGGATCTCCGAGGGTACCTCACCGAGAACCCGCGCCCGATGGCAGCGGTCCGCTCGGTGCCCAACGCGCGTGTGTTGGCCGATGCGAGGAGCGTGGAGCTTATCGGCAGCGATGCCCCATTTGAGACCGTCGGTGAGTTGACGGAATGCCTGGCGGCGTTGAACGGAAACGGCGTCGATCCCGAGGCGCTCTGGGCGCTCGGAAATGAGATGGATCGCGATGTCGACATCCGATGGGTCGGATCGTCTACCGATGGCTGCTTTGACGCGGTGTTCGTTCGCCGCGATCGCACAAATGCAGGCAGTGTGGCTGCTACGTCCTTCCCTTCCGAGCGGCAGCGGATGCGGCCATGGAGAACCTACGCCAACGACCCGCGCGAGACCTCCTTCGCCCAGCAGCTTGTGCCGGAACTGCGCCGCTTCCTGCAGGATCGGCTGCCCGAGTACATGCTGCCGTCGGTGTTCGTGCTGATCACATCACTCCCAACGACCCCGAGCGGCAAGGTGGATCGGCGGTCGCTGCCTGCGCCCGATCGTAGACGTCGCGAGACGCAGGGCGCCTATGTCGCACCGAGGAGCGACACGGAAGGGCTTTTGGCAACGATCTGGAGCGAACTCCTCGGCGTGGATCAGGTCGGCGTCCACGACGATTTCTTCAGCGAGTTGGGCGGGCACTCGCTGCTTGGCACTCGCCTCATCACCAGGCTCCGCGAGACCTTTCAGATCGAGCTCCCAATTCGCCGCCTGTTCGAAGGACCTACCATCGCAGAGCTGGCTCTTGCGATCGAGGAGCTGCTGATCGACGACATCGAACAGACCTCAGACGAGGCGGACGCGGTCAATGGATGGGACCATGAATCGAGCGCTTGAAATCGCTCGGCGACGCTCGAACCTTTCGCCCGAGCAACAACATGTGCTGGCCAGCCGGCTACGCGGTGAACGAACACTTGGGCCTGTCAAGGACAAGATCCCCCGCCGCAGCGATCGGGGGCCTGCGCCGCTGTCGTTCGCCCAGCAGCGCATCTGGTTTCTGGACCAGCTCGTGCCCGGCAACCCGTTCTATTGCCAGAGCAGTGCGATACGGTTTTCGGCGCCGCTCAACGTGCAGGCACTCGAGTGGAGCCTGAACGTGATCGTCCAGCGGCACGAGTCTTTGCGAACCACCTTCAGCGCGCTCGATGGACAGCCGGTGCAGGTCATCGCACCGGCGTTGTTCGTTCCGCTGGCGCTCGTGGACTTGCATGCGATGTCGAAAGACGACCGCGAAGCAGAGGCGCGGCGGCTGGCGACTGAAGACGCCCGGCGATCGTTCGACCTTGCACGCGGCCCGCTTGTCCGCGCCACACTGCTGCAACTCGACGAAGAGGACTACGTCTTCCTCTTGGCGCTGCATCACATCGTCTGCGACGGCTGGTCGCTGCAGGTGTTGTTCTCAGAGCTGGGGACGCTTTATGCGGCGTTTTGCACCGGGGAGCCCTCGCCACTGCCGGAGCTGCCGATTCAGTATGCGGACTTTGCCGTGTGGCAGCGGCAGTGGCTGAAAGGCGAGGTGGTCGGAGAGCAGCTGGCGTATTGGAAGCAACACTTGGCGCGCCTGCCTGTGCTTCAACTGCCTAGCGACCGCGTGCGTCCGCCGGTGCCGACGTTCGAAGGCGGCCATCACACGGAAGTATTGCCCACAGCGCTCAGCACGCGGCTCCAGGCCCTCTGCCAGCAGGAGGGCGTGACGCTGTTCATGATGGTGCTGGCGGCGTTCCAGGTGCTGCTGCACCGCTACTCCGGCCAGACAGACATCGTTGTCGGTTCGCCAGTCGCGAACCGGCGCAGAGGAGAAGTCGAGGGACTGATTGGCTTCTTCGTCAACACGCTGGTCATGCGCACGGACCTCTCCGGCGATCCCTCGTTTCGAGACGTACTCGGACGGGTTCGTGAGGTGGCGCTGGAAGCCTACGCGCATCAGGACCTGCCGTTCGAGAAGCTCGTCGAAGAGCTGCAGCCCGAACGCGACCTGAGCCGGAATCCTCTCTATCAGGTCGCGCTGCAGCTGTTCAACAACCAGGACGACCGCCGGGAGCCATCTGATGGCCTTCCGACGTATCTGGCCGTCGAGACCCGGATCGCGAAGCTTGACCTGCGATTTGATGTGTGGGAAACGAACGAAGGGTTGATGCTGCAGATCGAGTACAGCAGCGATCTCTTCGACGCACCGACCATCGCTCGGATGGGAGGACATTTCGCCACGCTTCTCGAAGGAGTGGTCGCCAATCCTGATGAACGCGTGTCGAAGCTTCCGCTCCTGACCGATGCCGAACGTCGCCAGCTGCTCGTGGAGTGGAATGGCGCAGCTGGCGCAGAGCCTGTCGCACTGTGCATCCATCAACTCTTTGAAACGCACGCGACGCGGACGCCCGATGCGATCGCCGTCACATTCGGAGAAGCGCAACTTACGTATGGCGAGTTGAATCGCCGCGCCAACCAGCTGGCCCACTACTTGCGTTCACTCGGCGTCGGCCCCGAGCGTCTCGTCGGGCTGTGCCTCGAACGGTCGCTCGACACGATGATTGGAGTCCTGGGCGTCCTCAAATCCGGCGGCGCCTACGTGCCGATCGATCCGACCTATCCGAGGGATCGCCTGGCATTCATGATCGCCGACTCTCGTGTAGACGTGCTGCTGACTCACGAGCGGCTGCTCGATCTGTTCAGTGGACATCGCGCCACGGTCGCCTGTCTCGACTCGGACTGGGAAATGATTGCCCGGCACAGCGTCGAAAATCCGACCAGTGGAGTCACCGCAGACAACATCGCCTACGTGATCTACACGTCAGGATCGTCGGGCCGGCCGAAGAGCGTGCTCGTCCCGCATCGTGGCGCCTGCAACGTCGCCGAGGTCGAGCACCGCGAGCTGGACGTCAAGCCGACGGACTGCATTCTGCAGTTTGCGTCGCTGAGCTTCGACGCCTCGATGTGCGAGTTCCTGATCGCCGCGCGAGCAGGCGCCGCGCTCTGCCTGGCTCGACACCACTCGCTTCTGCCGGGCCCGGCGCTCGTCAGGCTGTTGCGCGACCAGCAGATTTCGGCTGTGCTCCTCCCTCCATCGGCTCTCGCGGCTCTGCCTGTGGACGACCTGCCCGCGTTGCGCACGATCGCGGTGGAGGGCGAAGCCTTTTCGGCCGACCTGGTGGAACGATGGGCCAACGCCGGGCGTCGCTTTTTCAATCTTTATGGTCCGACTGAAACGACCATCTTCACGACGATGGCTGAATGCGTGGACGGCACGCGTCGTCCGCATATCGGGCGTCCCATTGCGAATACGCGCGTCTACGTCCTGGATCGCTCGTTGGAGCCCGTTCCAATCGGAGTTCCTGGCGAATTGCACATCGGCGGAATCGGAGTCTCCCGCGGTTACCTGAATCGACCCGAGCTCACTGCGGAGCGATTCATTCCAGACCCGTTCGGTGATGGCGGTCGTTTGTACAAGACCGGTGATCTGGTCCGGTATCGGTCCGATGGAAGTCTCGAGTTCCTGGGGCGCGTCGATCATCAGGTGAAGGTCCGCGGCTTCCGTATCGAGCCTGGGGAGATCGAATCGGCGCTCATGCAGCACCCCGACGTCAGGGATGCGGTTGCACTCGCGCGCGAAGATGTCCCTGGCGACAAGCGCCTGGTTGCTTACGTGGTCTGCGCGCCGGGAACGACACCGACCACAACAGAGCTGCGGCAGTTCCTGCAGCTCCGATTGCCGGAGTTCACGATACCGTCGATGTTCCTATTGCTCGACGCGTTGCCACTCATGCCGAACGGCAAGGTCGATCGAGCAGCGTTACCGCCGCCAGATAAAGCCAGGCCCGCGGTCACGCCAAGCTACGTGGCGCCACACAGCGAGCTCGAGAAGGCCTTGACCGTGATCTGGCAGGAACTGCTTGGCCTCGAGAAGGTCGGCATTCTGGACAATTTTTTCGATCTCGGTGGCCACTCCCTCTTGATTGTCCGTCTGCAGAGCCGGTTGGAAGCACTGCTGAACGTACCGGTTTCCGTCGTCGATCTGTTCAGACATCCCACAATCAGTGCGCTCGCGAACTTTTTTGCCGATGGGCAGAGCAAGTCCGTCCCACTCGCGGACCCTCACGATCGTGCTGAAAAACAACGGCAGGCCAGGGCTCGTCGACACAAGCGCATGAATGAGGGGCTTGAGGCTCATGACTGACCTGGAAGCGTCCGAACCAACCGGGAGCGTTGCCATCATCGGCATGAGCGGTCGATTTCCAGGTGCCAGCTCTGTTGAGCAGCTCTGGCAGAACCTCGCCAACGGCGTGGAATCGATCTCCTTCTTTTCGGACGATGAGTTGCGGGCGGCAGGAGCGGACCCCGCGATCACGAGCCAAAAGAACTACGTCAAGGCAGGGGGTGTGCTCGACAGCGTGGAGTGGTTCGATGCGTCATTCTTCGGTTTCAATCCGCGTGAAGCCGAAACGATGGATCCCCAGCACCGGCTGTTTCTCGAGTGCTCCTGGGAGGCACTCGAGGCTGCGGGCTACGATCCATGGTCCTTCACCGGCCTGATTGGCGTGTACGCGGGCGCCGCGATGAGCACGTATGGGTTCAACCTCCTGAGTGCCGCCCGCGCCGCAGTGGTCGACGAGTTCCAGTTCACGATCGGCAACGACAAGGACTATCTGACCACCCGTGTCTCGTACAAGCTGAACCTCCGGGGACCGAGCGTCACGGTGCAGACGGCGTGTTCGACGTCGCTCGTTGCGGTGACGCTCGCATGCCAGGGCCTGTTGAATTATCAGTGCGATCTAGCGTTGGCAGGAGGCGTCGGCATCAGCATCCCGCAAAAGCGTGGCTACCTCTATCGTGAGGGCGGGATTCTGTCGCCAGACGGACACTGCCGAGCCTTCGACGCCGCGGGTAGAGGCATCGTTGGCGGAAACGGGGTTGGGATCGTTGCGCTCAAGCGGCTGGAGGACGCGCTTGCTGATGGAGACTGGATCCGCGCCGTCATCCGGGGTTCGGCGCTGAACAACGACGGTTCGGGAAAGATCGGCTACACGGCTCCTGCTGTTGACGGGCAGGCGCAAGTGATCGCGATGGCTCAGGCGATCGCTGGGATCAGCCCAGAGACGATCAGCTACGTCGAGGCGCACGGCACCGGAACCCAACTGGGCGATCCGATCGAGATTGCAGCACTCACCCAGGTGTTCCGCGCCGCTACCGCCAGGAAGGGCTTCTGCGCGATCGGCTCGGTGAAAAGCAATATCGGTCACCTCGATCCGGCGGCGGGTGTGGCGGGCCTCATCAAGACGGTCCTGGCGCTCGAGAACAAATTGCTGCCACCCAGCCTGCACTTCCTGCAGCCGAACCCGAACATCGACTTCGCCAACAGCCCCTTTTTCGTCAATACGACGCCTCGCGAGTGGCCTGCGGGTCCGACACCTCGACGCGCAGGGGTCAGTTCGTTCGGGATCGGCGGGACCAACGCGCATGTCGTGCTCGAGGAGGCTCCGGCGCTGGAAACGTCGAAGCCTTCACGACCGTGGCATCTTCTCACGCTGTCTGCGAAGAGTGCCTCCGCGCTCGAAGCGGCCACAGACAACCTTGTGGCGCATCTGAAGCAGCACCCTGAGATCGATCTGGCAGATGTAGCGTACGTGCAGCATGTTGGCCGTGCCGCGTTCAACCATCGCCGGATGCTCGTCTGCGAGCGCGACGACCTCACTGGAGCCACTGGAATCCTCGAATCGCGCAGCCCTAACAGAGTGCTGACCTCGATACACGAACTGCGCAGCAGGGCCGTCCGATTCATGTTTCCAGGGCAGGGTTCGCAGTACGTCAACATGACGCGGGAGCTCTACGACGTGGAGCCGGTTTTTCGTGAGCAGCTTGACCGTTGCGCTGAGGTGCTCGAACCCGCACTGGGCGTCGATCTCCGTACAGTGCTCTACCCCGACGCGGAGCGGGGGCCGTGGGCTTCGGACCAGCTGAATCAGACCAAGGTGACGCAGCCGGCGCTGTTCGCCGTGGAGTATGCGTTGGCCAAATTGTGGATGGCCTGGGGTGTGACACCGCAGGCGATGCTTGGGCACAGCATCGGCGAGTACGTGGCCGCGTGCCTGGCCGGTGTCTTCTCGCTGGAAGACGCTCTCTCGCTGGTGGCGGCTCGTGGTCGGTTGATGGACACCATCCAGCCTGGGCTCATGCTGGCGCTCCCGATTTCTGCAGAGTATGCCACTGAGTTAATCGGTGATCGACTGTCCGTGGCGGTGGCCAACACCCCATCGCTCTGTGTGGTGGCGGGTCCGACCGATGACGTGACGGAGTTTGAGGCCAGCCTCGCCCGCTCGGGCATCGAGGGCCGCCGTGTGCAGACGTCGCACGCCTTCCACTCCGCGATGATGGATCCGATCCTGGATGCATTCACGGAAGAAGTGCGGCAGGTCACGTTACATCCACCGAGGATGCCGTATGTCTCGAACGTCACCGGCACGTGGGTCACTGCGGAACTCGTCACAGATCCACCCTACTGGGCGCGTCATCTGCGGCAGACCGTTCGCTTTGACGAAGGGCTGCGCGAGCTGATGAAGGATCCCGACTGTGTCTTGTTGGAAGTCGGTCCAGGGCAGACGTTGACCCGCTTCGCGAAGGCGCATTCGGACAAGGCGTTTCAGCAGCTGGCGCTCCCGTCAGTACGGCAGGCGCGCGACAATCAGTCGGATTGCGCCGTCCTGCTGGGTGCGCTCGGGCAGCTGTGGCTGGGCGGCATTCAAGTGGATTGGAAAGCGTTTCACGCCCACGAGCGCCGTCAACGCATTCCGCTGCCCACGTACCCCTTCGAGCGAGCGCGTTACTGGATCGAACCGCAGACCCACGCTTCGCCAGCCAGTTTCGACTTCCTCCCGACGAGGGAAGCGCTCGAACACTGGTTCTACACGCCGGCATGGAAACTGACACCTGTTCCGGTCGATCCCGGGCCATCGGCCCCACCAACGCGAGCGCGATGGCTTCTCTTCGGCGACGACTGTGGGCTGGCGTCGCAGATGGCGTTACAACTGCGAGATCATGACCGGGACGTCGTTGTCGTCACGGCTGCCGGCCAATTCGCACACGAGAGTGAACACGCCTATGCGCTCAACCCGACACGGCGGGAAGACTACGACGTCTTGATCGAAGAGCTGTGTACTTCGGACAGATGCCCCGAAGTCATCGTCCATCTGTGGAGTGTGACGGGCGACGAGCGTCGCGTCTCAGACGTCGACGCATTCAACCGCGCTCAGGATTTTGGCTTCAATAGTCTGTTGCGGCTGGCCCAGTCGATTGGCCGGAACAGAATCACTACGCCGATTCGAATCGGCATTGTCTCAAATCAGATGCAGTCGGTGACCGGCGACGAGCAGATCGACCCGGCCAAGGCGACGCTGATCGGACCGTGTCGAGTCATTCCGCAGGAGTATCCAAACATCAGCTGCCAGAGCATCGACATCGTCCTTCCGGACGGCGATCCCGCGGCTGAAGCAAGACTGGCGCAGCGAATCATCGCCGAATTGGGGGATGAGCGCGCCGAGCCCGTTGTGGCCTATCGAGGGAGCCGGCGATGCGCAATGGGTGTTGATGTACTCAAGCTTCCTGACGCGGCTCACGCATCGGCGCGATTGCGGGAACGAGGCGTATACCTCATTACCGGTGGATTGGGCGGCATCGGGCTGGTCCTCGGTCGGTATCTAGCCGAGACCGTCCGCGCCAGGCTTGTGCTGACGAGCCGCTCGGGCGTTCCACCCCGCGAGGAGTGGGAGGAGCGGCTCGTCAGCCCGGAGCAGTCCGGGGCTCTCAATGCGGTCATTCGACAGCTTCTGGAACTCGAGGAGCGGGGGTCGGAGGTCCTCGTGATACGGGCCGACGTCGCCGATCGTCAACAGATGACGATGGCAATTGAGCAGGCGCTCACGCGGTTTGGCGTCATTCACGGTATCGTGCATTGTGCCGGCGTCGCCGGCGGGGGAATGATTCAACCGAAGACTCCCGAAATGGCGGCCAGGATTGTGGCGCCAAAAGTACAAGGCCTTCTCGTGCTCGACGATCTGTTCGAGACAATGCCGCTGGATTTCCTCGTGATCTGTTCGTCGCTTGCGTCAATGGTCGGCGGTTTGGGTCAGGTGGATTACTGCGCTGCAAACGCCTTTCTGGACGCGTTCGCCCATCGTGCCGGCGCCAGGGATGGCAGAACCACGATCGTCATCAACTGGGACACCTGGCAGGAAGTCGGGATGACGGTCAACACTCCCGTCCCGCGCGAGCTGGAGGAGTGGCGAGCGGCAACCTTGAAAGACGGCATCAGGCCTGCGGAAGGCACGGAGGCGTTCGCGCGGATTCTAAGCTCGCCGGTGCCACAGGTGGCCGTTTCGACGAAGAACCTTCACTGGGTCATGGCGACGGCCATGGCGGCGCCGTCACTCGAGGTTGAACAGCCTCTCCAACAGGCTGTCGAACCGCCGGCGGCCACGTCCAGACACCCACGTCCCAACGTCACGACGGCGTACGAGGCGCCGCGGAACGACGTCGAGCGAACGATTGCGGCAACGTGGGAAGGACTGCTCGGCATCGAGGGGATTGGGATTCACGACAGCTTCTTCGAGCTCGGTGGTCACTCACTGCTGGCGATCCAGGTCAACTCCCGCCTGTCGGACGCCTTCAAGCTCGAACTGTCGGTGCAGGACATCTTCGATGCCCCGACCATTGCGACGCTCGCTTCGACGATCGAGAAGGCGACTCAGAACGCCTATGCCGACACCGAGGATGTTGCCAAAGTGCTCGAGCAGGTCGAGCAGCTCTCCGAGGACGAGGTCAAGTCGCTCTTGATGGCACGGGGTCGGGCGGATCATTGAAGGGGATGGCATGAAAGGCTTGGAGCAGCGAATCGCGGAGCTTCCACCCGAAAAGCGGGAACTGCTCGAGCTCCTGCTCGATCAACGCCGAAGACAGGCTGCACCCGCACGCCAAAGCACTCCAACAATGACGCCACCCGTCTCAACGACGACTTCGCGGAATGAACAGGGCAGGCTCTCGCAGCCGCCACCCTCACGTGTTTATCAGCCGGGCGACTTCTCCGGTGCGTCACCGCGGGCGATCAAGGCCGAGTATCGGACGCTGTATGACACCGTCAGCCAGCAGCTCGACTCGAGTTCATTCGCCCGGCACGCCCTCTTTTGCAACTTCGGATACGTTCCCGATGACAGTCCACAGTACGCTGCGGTCGCACTGCCCCAGCACATGATCAACAAGAACACGACCCGATTGGTGCTCGAAGTGATCGGAGATTGTTCGCTCGTCGAGTGCCGCGTTCTCGATGTGGGTTGCGGCAGGGGCGGCACCATCAATGTGATGGCGAATTACTTCAAGGCTCGCCAGCTGGTCGGGTTGGATCTGTCGGCTACGGCGATACGCTTCTGCGCGCGAACCCATCGCTACGATCATGCGAGTTTTCTCGAAGGCGATGCCGAAAGCCTCCCGTTTCAGAACGAGTCGTTCGACGTGGTCTCGAATCTCGAATCGTCGCACAGCTATCCGGACATCGGGAGTTTCTACGGCGAAGTCCAGCGCGTGTTGAAGCCAGGCGGCTTTTTCCTCTACACCGATGTGTTGTCGCCAGACTCGTGGCGGGCCAGCATCGAACGGCTCCGAGCCTCTGGCATGCTCGTCGAGCGCGATCGCGACATCACGGCGAACGTCATGCGTTCATGCGACGAGACGGCCAGTGAGAAGCTGGGGGCGTACGACCCGCGAAATGACGGACCTTTCATGAAGAATTTTCTCGGGACGCCAGACTCCGACGTGTATCGGCTGATGAAAAGCGAGCAATGGGCCTACAAGATTTTCAAGCTGAGGAAGGCCGAAGCTGGACTTGCGACCGCCTGAGCGTCCGGTGGGATTCGAGCCATGGACACGACCGGGATCGATTTCATGCAGCAGAAGAATTCGATCACACAGCGAATCGAGGGGCTGTCGCCCGAGAAGTTGGAGTTGCTGGATGCGCTGCTGAAGGCGCGAAGACCGGGACATTGGCGCGCCCCCATCGTGCCACGGCCGGCCGCACTCGATCCCATCCCTCTGTCATTCGCCCAGCAGCGCCTCTGGTTTCTCGACCAGCTGGCGCCCGGCAATCCCTTTTACAACGTGGACGTCGCCATTCCATTCATGGTGCCAGCGAGAGTGGAGGTTCTCGAGCGAAGTCTGCAGGAGATCGTCCGCCGGCACGAGGCTCTCCGTACCACGTTCGAGGCGATCGATGGCGAACCGGTACAACGGATCCACGCTGAAGTGAACCTGTCGCTGCCCGTGATCGATCTCCGCGCGCTGCCCGAAACGGAGCGCGGGCAGGAGGCATTGCGTCTGGCAGCCGAGGAGGCCCGGCGCCCCTTCGACCTCGCGCGCGGGCCCCTCATCAGAACCACGTTGTTGCAGCTGGGGGAGGCGCACTACATTTTCCTGCTGACCATGCACCACATCGTCTGCGACGGGTGGTCGATGGGGGTTTTCTCCCGCGAACTGATGACGCTCTACTGGGCGTTTGCCGCCGGGCATCCATCCCCGCTACCTCCGCTCCAGATTCAATACGCCGACTTTGCGGTCTGGCAGCGGCAGTGGCTGTCTGGCGGAGAGCTGGACGCCCAGCTTGCGTACTGGAAGCATCAGCTGGCCGATCTCCCCGTGCTCGAACTTCCTACGGACCGCCGTCGACCCGCCGTTGGCTCGTTTCGTGGTGCGCTTCATTGGCTGACATTGCCGGAATCGCTGCGATCGAAGCTGCAGGCCTTCAGCCAGCAGGAAGGCGCGACGTTGTTCATGACGCTGCTCACGGCGTTCGAGGTCCTGTTGCACCGATGCACGGGACACGAGGAAATCGTCGTGGGCACGCCGATCGCGAATCGGACGCGTTCCGAGATCGAAGGGTTGATTGGCTTTTTCGTGAACTCGCTCGTGATTCGGACGAATCTCGGCGGCGATCCCACGTTTCGAGAGGCGCTGCGGCGCGTGCGCGAGGTCGCGCTGGGCGCGTACAATCATCAGGAGCTGCCATTCGAGAAGCTCGTCGAAGAGCTGCAGCCCGAACGCGACGCGAGCCGCAATCCGCTGTATCAGGTCAGCTTTCACCTTTTTACGGCCCCGACCGCGATCCGGCCCCCACCCGGCTCCACTCCTCTTCAGCTGAAGGTCGACAGGGAAACAGCCAATATCGACCTGGCGTTCGACATGTCGGAGACCGCCGACGGTCTGGTGGCGCGCATCGAATACAGTACTGATCTCTTCGACGCGGCGACGATCGCGCGGATGGCAGATCGCTTTCGTATCCTGCTGGACGGCATCGTTGCTGATCCCGACGGCCGCATTTCCGCGCTGCCGTTCCTCGCTGAGTCGGAGCGTGATCAGGTGGTCGTGCAGTGGAACGACACCGCGGCCGACTATCCGCAGAGTGTGTGTGCCCATCAATTGTTCGAGGCGCAGGTTGACCGGACACCCGATGCCGTTGCGGTCGTTGCGAAGGGCCAGGAGCTTACCTATCAAGAGTTGAGCCGGCGGGCCAATCAACTCGCGCACCATCTGCAGGCAATTGGCGTGGGGCCCGAGACGGTTGTTGGTGTGTGCGTCGAGCGTTCGCTTGACTTGATTGTTGCGCTGCTCGGTGTGCTGAAAGCCGGTGGAGCCTATCTGCCGCTCGACCCCAGCTACCCGAAAGAGCGCCTGCGGTTCATGCTCACGCAAAGCGGAGCGCGAGCACTTCTCACCGGAGAACAGCTCCTTGAACAACTTCGCGACTGTGGTGCGACAGCGCTGTGCCTGAACTCCTGGACGGCCGACGTCAGTCAATACGACGATCGGAATCCGGTTAGTCGCGTCTCGGCAGGCAACCTGGCATATCTCATCTACACCTCCGGTTCGACAGGGCGGCCTAAAGGTGTGCTTGTAGAACACCGCGCGTTGTGCAATCACCTGTTAGGGATGCTGGCAGAGTTTCCGCTGAGCAGCGCAGACCGGATGCCGCACAAATACTCAGTCGGCTTCGATGTGGCGGCCTGGGAGATCCTTGGCCCCTTGCTGGCTGGCGCGCGGCTGCTCATCTGCGACCCTGAGCGTCATCAAGACACTGCGTACCTGGCCGATTTCATTGCGGCGCACGATGTCACCGTACTCGATGTTGTGCCCTCGCAACTCGACCTGCTCCTGGAGGAGCCGCGGTTCACAGCTTCACGATCGTTGCGGCGCGTCCTGTGCGGCGGCGAGGTGATGTCTGCGGAGCTGCAGCAGCGCTATTTCGAGCGCTGCGCCGCTGAGCTGCACAATGTGTATGGCCCGACCGAGGCAACCATCGGCTCCTCGTGCTGGGCGTGTCGACGCGACGATGAGCGTGAACGGATCCCCATCGGTCGTCCGTTGGCGAATGTTCGAACCTACGTTCTCGATCCGCTGCTGAACCCTCTTCCTGTGGGTGTGCCCGGCGAGCTGCATGTTGCCGGCGACGGTCTCGCCAGAGGGTATCTGAAAGATCCCGCTGCGACCGCCGACAGATTCATCCCGGATCCGTTCAGCTCCAAACCTGGCGCACGGATGTACAAGACCGGGGATCGCGCTCGCTATCTGCCCGACGGCAACATCGAGTTCCTTGGTCGCTTCGACACCCAGCTGAAACTCCGCGGGTTCCGCATCGAACTGGGGGAGATCGAGGCTGTCCTCAAAGAGAACCCTGCTGTGTCCGAGGCGGCCGTCATAGTCCGGGATGTGCCACGCGATTCTTCGGCTGACGACGACACCCTTGCTGAGCAGATGGCGTGCCTTCGCGACGACGCGGCCGATCAACTTCTGCACGAGATCGAGAAGCTCACGGAAGACGAAGCAGACCTGCTCATTGCGTACAGGACTGATGGCGCACTCAAGAGGAATACGATGATTCGAAGCCAGTCAGACTTCAAGCTGTTCCTGCAGCTGCACAACGACGATTTCGTTCGTCCGCCTCGAGAGCTTCAGCGGAACTGGATCCTCAACCGGGCTCTCGACGAAGCTGTCGACGACTTGACGCATCTGGACCGGGTGTCGAAGCGCTTCGTTCCGGGCTCTCAACGCGTCGAGATCCAGCGCAAATGGCGCACGAGCCCGGCCGGCTTCGAGGACACCCAGCTGACCATCGAGGGGCAGCAGGTGATGCAGGATTGGGAACGTCCTCTGATGCGCGCGATGGCCGAAATCGCTGCTGAGACCCATGGAGATGTTCTCG
>JBKPDW010000451.1:0-26553 GCA_046728115.1 Acidobacteriota bacterium
CAACTGGACCTATCTGCCATACGGTCCGTTCGAGACACTGGAGGCGTACTCGACGTGGGCAGCCGCATTCGCCGCCGGCCCCGATCCGCAGTTCTGGGCGATCGTCGATCTGTCGACCGGCAAAGCCACCGGCGTGGCCAGCTACCTGCGCATCGATCCGGCGTCAGGCTCGATCGAGGTGGGTCACATCAACTACTCGCCTCTGTTGCAGCGCCGCCCCGCGTCGACGGAAGCGATGTATCTGATGATGCGGCGTGCGTTCGAACTCGGCTACCGACGTTACGAATGGAAATGTGATTCGTTGAATGCGCCGTCGAGGGCCGCCGCGCAGCGTCTCGGGTTTTCCTATGAAGGCATCTTCCGGCAGGCGCGCATCAGCAAAGGGCGCAACCGCGATACAGTCTGGTTCGCGATCGTCGACCGGGAATGGCCGGCGCTCGATCGGCGTTTTCAACAGTGGCTCGACCCCTCGAATTTCGACGAGCGCGGCAGGCAACGCACGCCGTTGCGAGCGCTCACGGCGCCGCTACTGTATCGAACCGATCCGTCATCGCTCGACGATTACCCGCGCGATTGAGTACGCGCCGATGGGCGCCCACTGCTGCGAACCGTATCGGGCGAACAGGTCTACCTTCGCGTCCACGAAGTGCGAATTCTGGAGCATGTCCCATTGCGAGTCCGTGCCGGTATAACCGATCTCTGCCTTGATGACCAGCTGACCTGACCGGCCAGCCGGGGGTAAGCCTGCCGAGCCGGCGGCGGTGATCATCGCGTTACTCCACTCCTCGGGCGAGTCCACGCGGCGGAAGATCGCGTTCACCTGCACCGGCGCGAGCGTCCGATCCGACGCATTTTTCACCTTGAACGCGACGGCCGGCACGAGCTTGTTGGTGCCGCCACTCGAACCGGCATCCATCCAGCCCGTAGTGACGGCCTCCAGCTGAAGCGCCATTCGAACATCCACGTTCGGGCCGCAGGCGGATGCGGCGAAGGCCAGTATCGCGAACACACAAGTTTTCAACGGTGGCAGGAATCTCTGCATCGTTGTCGTTAGACACCACTGGACGGGGACTTGACTATATTTTAGTTTTATCTAAACTATTGCCGTGAGCTTGCCCCAACCGTCGTTCCTCTCGGTCCTCGCCTCGGCGCGCCGCCAGGAGATCCTGCGGCTGGTCTGGGATCACGAACTGAGCGCCGGAGACATCCATCGCGCCATGCCCGACGTCACGTTCGGCGCCATCTCTCTGCAACTCCGTTCTCTTCAAAATGCCGGGCTGGTCACCATGCGGGCCGAAAGTCGCAATCGCTTCTACCAGGCGCGTCGCGACGCGATCGGGCCCATGGCCGCGATGCTCGAGCGCATGTGGGACGACGCGTTGTGGCGGCTCAAGCTGACGGCTGAACTGGAACATTCGCGCCGCGGTCCGCGTCCGCGGCGGCAGCGAGCGAGCACGCGGAAAATGTGAGGCGTTATGCCGGTAGCCCATCCGATCGATCGCATCGTGACCGTTCTTGCCCCACGGGAAACCGTTTTTCAGTACCTCACCGACACGCCTCGCTGGGCCGCGTGGTGGGGCGCCGGCTCCTCAATCGAGCCGCGGCCGGGCGGCAAGATATACATCCGCTATCCGGACGGCACGGAAGCGGCTGGCGACGTCGTGGAAGTGGATCCGCCGCAGCGAATCGTCTTTACGTACGGGTATGTTACGGGCAAGCCGATTCCTGTCGGCGCGTCAACCGTAACGATCCGGCTCGATGCCGATCCGGCGGGAACCCGGGTCCATCTCACCCACCAGTTGCCGGATGCGAGCCTTGTCGAGGAACACACGCAGGGATGGCGATATCAGCTGTCGCTCTTCAGCAATCTCGTCGCGGACGCCGTCAACGCCAAGGCGGCCGACATGGTGGACGCGTGGTTCGACGCCTGGGCCGAACCCGACGTCGAACGCCGTCAGCAGACGCTCAACCGTGTGGCTGCCTCCGATGTCCGTTTCCGCGATCGGTTCGGCCACACGAACGGCGTCACCGATCTCATGCCGCACATCACCGCTGCGCAGCGGTTCATGCCGGGTATACGACTCCACCGCCAAGGCGACGTCCGACATTGTCAGGGCACCGTGCTGGCCGAGTGGATCGCGCGCGGCCCGGATGGTCAGGACCGCGCGCGCGGAATGAATGTCTTCGTGCTGGGAGCCGACGGACGGATCACATCGGTGACGGATTTCTGGAACGTCTGAACACTCGCCACCATGGGTTGGCCGTGCACTCTGCGTTCTTTTACGTCCTCTCCGGTTGCCTTCGCTGCTATGCGAACCGGGTGTCGTCCGCCGACGGTCCGTAGATCGCCGGAACGGCGGCGTTGTTCAGCCGCAGGTACACCGTCAGCTGTCCCCGATGATGCGAGAGGTGCATGAAGGTATCACGCAGCACGAGGTGACGGAGATCCTCGCTGACGGTATTGCCAGACACGAGGAGCTTCCACGGCTTCATCAGCTTCTCGTCGTTGACTGCGCTCAGGGCCTGGCGGGCGCTCGCAACGCCCTGGTCATGCGCCTCGACGAGCTCCGCGCTCGTTCGGAGAGGCTTCGTATCGAAATTTGATCCCGCCGCTGGACTCAAATCGAGGCTGTCCTGGTTGATGATCATCGGAATCCAGGACGGCATTCTCGCGACCAGCCCCGCCAGTCGACCGAGCGGCATCGATTTGTCGTGCGGTTTCCAGTCGTCGTGTCCCTCGGGAACGCGCTCGAGCGTTCGCCGCGTGCGTGTGGCCTCGGCGTCCAGTTGCGCGAGAAACAAGTCGGTCAGCTTCATAGCGATCCTCCGCCGGTCCGGTGACTCCGGACACTACTTCCCAACCAAGTGCCAGAACTGCGTCTCGTTCAGCAGCGTAATCCTGTGTCCCTTCTCCCTCAGCCGCTTGATCTCCATCAGCTTGAGGCCGCCGTCTCGTCCGGCAGCTTGCAGCGGGTTGGGGCGGCCTCGCACGACGACCGTTGTCTTCGCAGATGGCATCCCGTGGATGATGGCGCCGGCGCGGCGAGCGGCGCGCACGGCCACGCTTCGCTTCTTGCTCAATATCCCTGTGAAAGCCAGATGGATCCCTTTCAACGTCCGCAGAACTCCGCTCCTCAGCGACGCGGGCGGGGTCCTCAATGCCTCGATCATCTCGTTCGCGCTCTCGTACCGCTTTCGGCGCTCCCCGATGCACCGGTAGACGATCTCCTTCAAGTGATCCGAACATGCAAGCCCGCGGACGTCGGGCGGACGGATGCGCGATTTCGCGTCGCCGCGGATCAGCATTCCCAGCAACTGGCCCACCTGATACACGTCGTCGCGCGCCTGCCATTTCGGCGCTGCCCGCGCCAGGATGTCGCTCGGAGCGGTCAGTGCGTTCATTGTCCTGGCCGTAACGCCGCGACCGTCGCTTTGCTGCCGGACGATTCCGAAATCGCCGAGCTTGAGACGGCGACCATCGCACACGAAGACGTTCAGAGGTGTGAGATCGCGATGGAGCGTCTGCCCGCGATGCAGCTTCCCGAGGACTTCGAGCAGGCCCGCAATCTCGCGCCGGGCCGTGGTCTCGGCCCAACCTTTCCCGTGACTTGCGAGGAACGCGCTCAAGTCGCCGTGACGCGCGTACTCGAGCGCCAGGCAATACAAGGCACGGCCACCTGATCGCATCAGCGGAAACGTGTCGTACACCCGTATCGCGCGCGGATGCTGCTCGAGCAACTGTCCGAAATACGCCTCGCGCAGCCAGCCGTCGATGCGCGTGCTGACCTTGATACAGACCATCTCCGGCACGCTGTCCGAAGGTCCAAGCCGGTTCGCCAGATACACCTGCCCGAAGCCACCTTGCCCCAGCAGACGCTCGATGCGGTACTGAAGCTGGCTCTCGGGGCTGGCGATGACGTCGCCGTGTGCGAAAAGCGACTGGACCCGATCGAATCGGGCGCGCACAGACGATGTGACGGCGCGGGTCGTAGCAGATGTGGCGTTCAGACGCTCTCCTCCTGCACCTCCGCGATGGCCACCGAGACGCCAGTTTCCCGCGCACGGGTCGCAGCGACACCGATTCGCAGCGCTTCGAGACCGTCCTCAATGGTGACCGGAGGTGTCCGCTCGCGCAAGACATTCTGCGCGAAGTTCTGCAGCTGCGCGGTGTAGGCGTCCCGAAACCGTTCCATGAAGTACGGCACGGTGTCGTGCGCGACGGAGTTCTTCGTCAGAACCATCACTGGCGTCTCGCGAAGATACCCGATCCGGACGGTCCCCTCGGAGCCAAGGACTTCTGTGGCGATATCGTACCCGTAGATCCCGCTCCGGCTGAGATCGACGACGCCCAATTTGCCGTTTGCGAAAACAAGGCTCGTGACGGCGTTGTCGATGTCGCCAACTGCCGCGAGCTCGGGATACGCCAAGGTCTCACCGATCGTCGACACACGGGCCACGTCGCCCATGAACCAGCGCGCGAGATCGAAATCGTGAATGCCCATGTCGATGAGCATGCCACCGCTGCTCTTGGGGTTGGCGTATTCGACGCTCGGCGGAAACGGATCGCGTGACGAGGCCTTGAATACCAGCGGAGTCCCGATAAGGCCCTGGCGAATCTGCGTGTGCGCCGACGCGTAGCCCGCGTCGAAGCGCCGCATGAAGCCCATCTGAAAGAACATGCCCGCGCGTGCGATCGCATCTCGCATGGCCGCGACGTCCTCGAGCGACAGCGCGGGCGGCTTTTCGCAGAATGTCGGCTTTCGCTTCGACGCTGTTGCCACTACCAGTTCCCGGTGTGTATGGGTCGGCGAGACGATGACGACCGCATCGACCATGGCATCGTCGATCAGCGCGAGCGGGTCGTCATAGTGCCGCGGGACGTCGAACTCCGCCGCCACCTCGCGGGTGAGGTCACCGATCGGATCGGCGACGGCAACGAGCCGCGTTTCGGCGATCCGGGAAGACAGGTCGCGGGCGTACACGCGGCCCAGACGCCCGAGCCCGACGAGACCGACCGCGAGGCGGCTCTTTCGCGCAGACACAGTCATCGGGCGTTGTCCCTCGTGACGAGATCGAGCTTGACTTTGATGTCCGTCGGCAGCGTTTCGCCTTTGATCACCTTGACCGCGCTTTCTACCGCGATTCGTCCCATCTCGGCCGGGAACTGCGCCACCGACGCGGCCATCGTACCCGCCGCGATCGCGTTCCTCGCATCGTCGAGCGCGTCGAATCCGACGACCCGGATTTTTCCCGTCTTGCCAGCCGCGGCGATCGCTTCGAGGGCGCCAAGCGCCATCAGATCGCTGCACGCGAACAGGCTGTCGACGTCGGGATGCGCCTGCAGCATGTTCTGGAACACATTGAATCCCTGATCGCGCTCCCAGTTCGCAGGCTGGGAGGCGACGATCGAGATGCCGGGAGCCGTCCCGATGGCATCGCGGAACCCGCGCAACCGGGAGTCGCCCGTCTCGTGACCTGGAATGCCCTCGAGGATCGCGACGCGCGCGTGGCCGTTACTCGACCTGACCAGGTATTCGCCCGCAAGCTTTCCGCCCTCGTAGTTGTCGGACCCGACGAACGTCGCGGGTTTCACGCCGGCATCATCGGCTGCTTTGTCATCGAGACGAGTGTCGACGACGACAATCGGAACCTTGGCGTTCTTGGCCTTGACCAGCGCCGAGACGATCTCGCGGGAGCCGCTGGGCGTGATGCAGAGAGCCTGGATGCCGGTCTGGATCAGGTTCTCGACGATTTGCATCTGCTTTTCGGCATCGATCTCCCGCTCCGCTGCCTGAACCTGCAGCGTGACCCCGAGGCGGTCCGCGGCTTCCTGCGCCCCGCGGCGCATATCGACGAAGAATGGATGATTCAATGTCTTGAGCACGAGGGCCACTGTCGGTTTGCCCGTGTTCGTGGTCGTCGTGCCGCGGTTGCACGAGAGCGAGGCCGCTGAAGCCAGGAGGGCGACGAGTAGAAGTCGTTTCATGTTGCGTCTTTCGAGACAGTGGAGCCTTCGGAGAACACAGAGACCCTGTGAAGCTCTTCTTCGTGTCCTCCGCATCCTCCCCGCTACCGATTCTTACGCTTCAACGCCGTATCCAACAGCACCGCCACAACGATCACGCCACCGATCACGATCTGCTGCAGGAACGACGACACGCCAAGCAGGTTGAGACCGTTGCGCAGCACGCCCATGATCAGCGCTCCTACCAGCGTACCGCCGAGATTGCCCTCGCCGCCCATCAGGCTGGTCCCGCCGATGACCGTCGCGGCAATCGCATCCAGCTCGTACATCATCCCCGCAATCGGCTGCGCCGAGTTCAGGCGCGCGGTCAGAATCACGGCGGCCATGGCGCTCGCGACACCAGACACGCCGTAAATCGCGGCCTTGTGAAAGCGGACGGCGACGCCCGAAAGGCGCGTTGCCTCTTCGTTGCCGCCGATCGCGTAGACGTAACGCCCGAAGGTCGTGCGCGTCAGCACGAAATGCGCCACGAGATAGATGACGGCCATCACGATCACCGGCGCCGGCACGAACCAGAGACGGCCGGTGGCGATCGCCCGGAACGACCCGTCGAAGCCCGAGACGGGGCGGCCTTCCGTGAACAGCAGCGCTGCCCCGCGCGCGATGCTCATCATGCCGAGCGTGACGATGAATGGCGGCAGCTGGCCCCAGCTGATGAGCAGGCCATTCGCCAGGCCGCACGCCAGACCCGTGGCCAGCGACAGGAGCACCGCGGCCGCGATCGGTTGGCCGCTTTGTAGCGACGTCCCGAGAACGACTCCGGCCAGCGCCACGATCGAACCAACCGACAGGTCGATACCCGCCGACAGGATCACGAACGTCATGCCGACTGCGACGACCGCGTTGATGCTGGTCTGCTCCGCAACGTTGAGCAGGTTCGAGAACGTGAGGAAATACGGCGTCAGAATCCACAAGGTGACACACAGGGCGACGAGCCCGATGAGCGTGCCGAACTGCCGGGCCGACACCAGCAGCGAATCGGCGCGCACTCCGCCCACAGCAGTCACGCCGGCGCGATCGGCCACGGTGGTCACGACGCCTTTCCGCCTCCAGACGCGACGCCGGCGATGCCAGAGGTCAGGCCCAACGCGGCGCTCAACACACGTTCCTCGGTGGCGTCCGCCCGATCGAGCTCCGCCTGAATCCGCCCTTGATGCATCACCAAAATGCGATCGCTCATGCCGAGCAGCTCGGGCAGCTCCGACGAGATCATGACGATTCCGGCGCCGCCCGCCGCAAGGCGATTCATCAGGTGATAGATCTCCACCTTCGACCCGACGTCGATGCCCCTCGTCGGCTCGTCGAACACGAACACGCGGACCTCGCCGGCGAGCCACTTGCCGAGCACGACTTTCTGCTGATTGCCGCCGCTCAGGAGACGCACGCTCTGCGTGGGCGTCGCCTTCACCCGCAGCTCGTCTCCGATGGGCTTTGCCAGGTCGCCCTCGCACGTACGCGGCAGGATGCCGAAGCGCGCCAGGCGCCTGCCGTGCGGGAGCGCGATGTTCCGCGCGACGGTCAGACCTCCGACCAGCCCCTGCGCCTTGCGATCCTCGGGCAAGAGCCCGATCCCCCGGGCGATCGCATCGGAAGGTCCGCGGAACCTGACCGGCTCGCCGTTCAGGACGATGCGACCAGAATCGTACGGATCGGCGCCGAACAACGCGCGAGCCAGCTCGGTACGTCCGGCGCCGAGCAGTCCAGCGATCCCGACGACCTCGCCTTCGCGCACCGAGAAGCTGACGTCGGACAGCACGCCCGCGCGCGTGAGGTGCTCGACGCGCAGCAGCTCGGCGCCGCGCGCGGCTGGCGCCTTCGGGAAGTGTTCGGCGAGATCGCGGTTCGCCATCATGCGCACGAGCTCGCCAACGGTCACCTCGCCAATGGCGCAGGTGGCGATGCGGCGTCCATCGCGCAGCACCGTGATGTGATGACCGATGCGGAACACCTCGTCGAGCCGATGCGTGATGTACACGATCGCCACCCCGCGTGCCGACAGGCGCTCGATCAGCGCGAAGAGCTGCGTCACCTCGCGGCTCGTCAACGCAGACGTCGGCTCGTCCATCACGACCACGGAGGTCTCGCTCTCGTCGCTGCCGCCGGGCGACGCTCGGCCGGCCAGCGCCTTCGCAATCTCCACCATCTGCCGCTGCGCCAGGCTCAACCGTGATACGCGCGCTCGGGGATCCAGCGACAGGCCCAGATCCGCCAGCACGCCCGCTGTCCTTGCATGGAGCTTCGTCCAGTCGACGAGGCCGCCGCCCCACGTGGGCAGCGCCCCGAGAAAGATGTTCTCGGCCACCGATAGGCGTGGAACGAGGGTCAGTTCCTGGTAGATCACACGGATGCCGAGACGCAGCGCGTCGCGCGGGTCATTGATGACGGCGGACTGCCCGCGGATTCGGATCTCCCCGGCGTCCTTCCGGTACGCACCGCTGAGGATCTTCATCAGCGTGGATTTGCCGGCTCCGTTTTCGCCGAGGAGCATGTGCACGTCGCCTGGGAACAGCGTCAGGTCGACGTTGTCCAGCGCGACCACGCCGGGGAAGCCCTTGCGGATCCCCCGCATTTCCAGCACCGGTCCGGCCACTCAAGCCCTCACCTGACCCGACGCGAGCAGCGCGGTCACTTCCTCCAGTGCGGGAATGCCTCCGAGTGCCCCGAGCCGCGTGCAGCTCACGGCGGCGGCCGCGTTGGCGAAGCGGAGGATCTCGGCAGCGCTCGACCCGTTTAACAGCGCGTAGATGAATCCGGCCCGGAACACGTCGCCCGCGCCGGTCGTATCGAGCGCGTTGACGTGGAAGGCCGGCGCGTAGTGGACCACGTCGCCGTCGAGCGCGAGCGCGCCCCGTTCGCCGAGCGTCACGCACAGCAGCCCGTCGTGCGTCTGCCGCAGCTTGCGCAGCGCGCGCTCCGGGTCGTTGATGCCGGTAATTTGGGGCGGCACGTGCTCCGCAAAAATCGGGATCGTGACGGCGTTCATCAGCTCGCCGGTGCGGTCGGTGATGCGATCGATGTCGCTCGTCACCGGCACGCCGGCAGCGCGCGCCATCTGCGCGGCGCGAATCGCGCCGCCCTGATCCACGTCGTCCACGTGCAGCACTCTGCAGGATGTGATGGAGTCCGCGGGGATCTCGCGCTCGCGCATCAGCAGCTTCTCGTCGCGATCCCACAGCACGATGCGGTCGCCGGTCGTTTCGTCCACCAGAATGACGGCGAACTGATTCGGCGCGTCGCGGATGATGACGTCGGTCAGATCGATGCCGCGTCGCTCGAGCTCGCGTCGCACGCGGCGGCCGTTGTCGTCGGTGCCGGTGACGCCCGCGTACTTCGCGCGCAGGCCGAGCTGCGCGCACGCGCACACCGCAGTCGCGGTCTGCCCGCCGCACAGGATCTCCTGCTTCTCGATTCGCATCTTGGCGAACGAGCCGAACGGCTGCGGATAGCCCGGCAGCAGGTGGACGAAGTCCACCGAGTTGGCGCCGAGCCCGACGACATCCCAGGTCGCCTCGCGCTGCGGCCATCGGTCACTCATGCCAAGACACCCCGAAAACGCGAGGGTCGCGCCACCATCGGCAGCCGCGGATCTGGCGGCGGCCAGGTCCGCCGGAAGTGTGCATAGCGCGGATCGCCCTGTGCGGCCATCGACCGGCGCTCCCCCGCCAGTACGTTCAGATAGTACGCGTCGAAGCCGTATGCCGCCACAAAGGGGTGGTAGCCCTCTCGAACCGGCACCACGTCGCCGTGCGTCACTCGCAGCGTCGCATCCTGGCGCGCGGTGTACACGCGATGAAATCCATAGCCATCGGGATGCCGAAAGCGGAAGTAGTAGATCTCTTCGAGATCGACCTCGCCCGGCGGATTGTCCGTGTCGTGTTTATGCGGCGGATAGCTGGACCAGTTGCCGCCTGGCGTGAACACCTCGCACAACATCAAACGCTCGGCTGGAAATCCCGGCGGGAGGATATCCACGATCTGCCGCGTGGCGTTGCCGCCCCCGCGAATTTCGAAGCCGCAGTCCTCGGGACGGATGATCCTCGGCAGAAACCGGCGTACAGCAGGTGCGCGGCAGTCGGCCAGCTCGCTGAGCTCGCTGGCCTGCACTCGCAGCGCCGTCCCGGCCGGGACGTACACCGCGTGCGGGTACGACCCGAACACATCGGCGCGCGGACCGATCTGGTGTTCGACGCCATCCCAGCTGACGCGCAGCGCCCCTCGCAACAGCACGATGCAGCGTTCGCGCTTGCGGTCGATCGCGCGCCAGGAGTCGTGGGCCGCGAGCTGGCGGACGCTGAAGTGAATGCGGTCCCACCCCAGGGCCGCCGGCGTCAGCTGACATGCGACACCGGACCGAGCGGCCGGCACGCGACTCGATCGATACAGCCGCTGCTGTGGGCTCATCGTCGATCGTCGAACCCGGATTGCGACGATCGCGTGGATGTCGCAGCAGGGTGCGTCAGCGCTTCGGTCAGCACGCGGCCGGACGGACGTGACAACGTGACGCCGCAGAGAAACGCCAGCGTCGGAACGATGTCCGTCGGCGCCGCCGGAGACAAATACTCGCCTTTTGCGATCCCCGACCCCATCAGCAACACCGGCACGTGCGTGTCGTACTGGTATCCGGTTCCATGCGTCGTCGAGCTCGACGACTCGATCCAGTAAGGCTTCCAGGTGACCATGATGTCGCCGCTGCGGCCGGCGAAATAACTGAGCGCGCCCTGATGCCCCATCGCGTCGCCAACGAACCGATCCCGCTCGAGATCGTCACGGCTGTACCCGCGCCATACCCCCGGGACTCGTGTGAGGTCGCTCAGGAAGGCGGACATCGCAACCGCGTTCGCCTGCAGTTTCTCGTATATGCCCGGTTCCAAGTACAGGTAGTTGTGCAAGAACGTGGTGATGTGCTTGCCGGGCCCGACCAATTTCGTCAGCGACTCCTCGGCGATGGCCCGGAGCGTTTCCACGCGCACCCGACCGGCATCGAACCCTGCCTCGACCGAACGTTCTGGAACCGGCGCCGCGCCGTGGTCGGCGGAGAGTGCGACCGTGTAGCGTCCTGCGCCCACCAGTCGGTCGAGACCTGCGAAGAGATCGCCCAGCGTGCGATCGAGTCTGATCAGGATGTCCTGGATCTCAAGGCTGTTCGGTCCGTAGTCGTGACCGACCTTGTCGAGCGTCGAGAAGCTGATGGCCAACAGGTTGGTACCAGCATGAGTGCCGTATCCGAGCGACTCTGCGACCGCGAGCGCCATCCTGGCCAGGTATTCGTCGGCGAACGGACTGCTCTGCCACTGGTCGTAGAACGTCTTGTCTGGAGCGTCGCCGTCGCTCTTCAGCACGTGCGGGAAGGTCGGCGTCATGCCAGCCTTCGCCGGTTGGAGTCCGATTGGCAGATCCTCGTACATGTACGCGTTTGGCGGCAGCGCCAGATCCCACGTCCGGCCCAGATCCTTCTCCACGGGGTTTCGGCGAATGAAATCGGCCACTGCGGGCACCGGTTGCGCGTGAAACGCCGTGGATGTAGCCCACGATCCGCCGTCGTCGAACCAGGCGACCGCATCCGGTCTGCGCCCGCCGAGCGGAACCGCCGATCTCGGCTTCAAGGAAAACGCGATCGCATGCGCCGGTGAACGTTGCGCGCGCAACTCGTCGGCGAGCGTCGGCAGCAAAATGCGTGCGGCGCTCTCGCCGCCACTCTGCAGCGGTTTCCCGTACGACACCACCTTGAAGCGATCGTCCTCGGTACAGGTAACCTGTTTCCCGGTCGCGCGGTTCCACCAATTGTTCAGGATGATCCCGTGGAACGCGGGCACTGCACCGGTCGCGATGCTCACATGGCCGGGACACGTGACCGTGTTGAAGTACGGATAGTACGCCTGGCGAAACCACGCGCCCTCCGTCAGCAGTCGACGCAGGCCGCGCGACCATTGGTGGTGGTACGAGTCGACGTAATCGGCACGAAATTGATCGACCACCAGCAGCACGAGCAGCTTCGGCGTGCGCGCGTCGGCAGGCATGCGCTGCGCACGCGCGACCGGACCGTCGACGATGACGCTCGTCGCCAGGGCGAGCGCGCCGATCATCCTGCAGATCTGTTTAGGCATCATTGGGTCCCGGTTTCACCGCCGTTGGAGACGAGCGCCGGGTGCGTGACCGCGGCGATGTCGCGCCATCGGAAGAGGAGAAAATTCTTGCGCGCGCTGTTCATCGCAACCATCATCCCGTCCGGGAACTCAGGTCCGAGCGACGCCGATGTGACGTCCAGGCCATCGGTTCCGTCGGCGCCGCCAATGAACGACGCGAGCACCGCCGAGTGATCGTGAGGCCGTCCCGGCTCGCCTTCGCGACGATACACGTGAAAGATGCTCTGCCCAGGCAGCTGATCGACCGACACGATATACCCCTTGCCGGCGGTCAGCGCGTAAATGCCGATGCCCTCTCGATCCTGCTGGTATCCTGTTGTCCCGAACAGCGCGAGCTCTTGGCTCGCGTTCGGCGCATCGGGATCCGCCGGCCACTTGTGGATGCCAGCGGTTTCGTCTGCATAGTAGACGTACCCCAGATTGTCGTCCACGGCAACGGCCTCGATCTCTCCAACGCCGCCGAACGTGCCGAAGCGACGAACGAATATCGCTTTCACGCGCCCCGTGCCATCGTCCTCGAGTCGATACTGCCAGAGATAGTTCTCTTTCGGTCCAGCCTTCGGAGACACGATGGCGAAGATCGCTCCGTCTTTCGGCCGCCGATAGAGCCCGATGCCCATCGGCGCGCCCTGATCGCCTGGAGTGCCTTCGAGAATCGGCATGTGCCCCGCCGAGATGTCGCGGAGTCCGCTGCCGTCGGCTGCGATGGCGTACACGCGAAGACGCCGGCCCAGCCGTTCCGTCAAAACGGCGATGTCGGTCGGTGTCGCGTCGAGGTCGAGGCCGTATTCGACGTCAACGTTGTTCGGACGGTTGGGTCCTTTCAGCAACTGCCTCAGCGCACCGTCGACGCCGAAGACCGCCAGCGCTCCTTCCGGCGCCGCGACTTTCATCGTCCCGAGCACGAGGCTCTTTGACGCATCGCCGCGATGGATCCAGATCGCCGGATCGTCCGGATCTCCCGGCAGCGCAGCGGTTCCCCGTACCCGACTGACCGCCGGCAGCGACGAGCCAGGTGCCGCGACATCCCTGCGAGGCGGCTCGCCGCAGCCACACGCCCAGAGCGCAATGGCTGCGGAAATGCCCGTGCGAGTCGCTCGACTCAGAACTCCACCTTGATGCCGAATTCCGTCCACCAGTGATAGTGCTCTTCCTGGAGCACGCGCTCGGTCACGCTCTGGTAGTAGCGCAGCAACGAGTCGTTGAGGTTCAACACGTTGACGTAGGCGCGGAAGTTACGGGTCAGCTTCTGCGTGATCGAGGCGTCGAGCTGTTTGTTGGTGTCGTAGAAGCGATCCTGCGTGTTGTCGGCGCCCACGACGTCGATGTACGAACCGTGGAAGTTCACCGACACGCGCCCGACGAAACCGGCTTTCTCGTACGAGGCCGCCAGGTTCCCAACGTGTCGCGACTGCCCCGGCAACGTGCTGTCGCCGGAATGCTGCGGGAAGTGCGCCGTGGAATCGCTGAACGTGTAGTTGCCGTAGATGCCGATGCCGTCGAAGGGCGACGGCAGGAAGCGCAACTGATTCTGGAGCGCCACCTCAAAGCCCGCGACCGTCGCCGCGTCTCCATTGAGCGGTTGCGTCACCTGATATTGCGTTCCGTTGATCTGCTGTTGCAGGGTGAAGGTGTAGATGTAGTCCGTCAGCTTCTTGTAGAACACCCCGCCGGACACGACACCGACCGACTTGAAGTAATGCTCGAACAACCCGTCGAGGTTCCACGCTTTCGTCGGATGCAGGTCCGGATTCCCCACGACCACAATGAGTGCCGTGTCGTCCTGCGACCGGGTCGCCAGCACGTCGGAGTAGTTGGGTCGCGCAATCGTTCGCGTGACGGCGAACCGCACATTCGTGTTCGGCGTCGCGGCATACTTCACGTGGAATGCTGGCATCGGCACGCCGTAATTGGCCTTCGACTGAATGGGATCGCTGCCCAACCATGCGCCGCCCGTTCCGAAGCGGATGTTGCGGCCGGTGAAGTCGTCGGTCGTGTATTCGTATCTGAGGCCAGGCAACAGAAACAGCTTCTGGCCGGCGTAGATCTCGGCCATCGCATACCCGGCGTAGGTCCGTTCCGTCCCGTCGAAGTTCTCCGCGTCGCGAGCATGATTGACCGCTCCGGTGAACGGCGCCCTGCTCAGGATGCCCTCGACCGCGCTCTGGCTCGTGTAGGGTTCGAGGTTGTAGCGGCCGTCGAGATACGGCGGCAGATCGAAGCCGGTCTCGATGAAATCGGTCAGCTTCAACGTCGAGGGCGTCGTGTACGTGACCTCGTTCCGGTTCCGTCCCTTCGCCTTGTCGCGCATTTTGAATCCGACCTTCAGAAGCGACGTGGCGCTGGTCGAGCTGCTCAGCGGCCGGCGCACGTTGACCATCCCAACGATATCGCGATCCATCGAGAAGTTCACCGCGCGCAGCTGCGAGTTGAAATTGTAGTTGCCGAGGACCTCGTTCTGTGGATTGGCCTGGATGTTGTCCGGATCGATGGAGGTCGCCGTGACGTTTGGCAGGAAGTTGATATTCGCATGCCGGAAGACCGTCGTCATCGTCAGCGGATCGTTCTGGTCGGAGTAGGCGCCGAGCAGCTGATAATCGATGGTCGTCGACCCGTTCAGGATCTGCTGTCCGGTGAAGCTCAGCGAAGAGATCCGCTCGATGTGCGTGCGATCGCGCAGCTCGCGATCGATCCGTCGGTTCGCCACTGCGTAGCGCACGCGTTGCCGGTTTTCGTGATCGTCGATGAATCGATTGAACACACCGCGCACCGTGAAGGTCGCGTCATTGTTGGGTTTGACGTCGTAGGCGCCGGTGAAGCCGACGCGCTTGCGATGCACTTGGTACCAGCGTGGATTCAGCTCGTTCAACGTGAGCGTTGGTGTGTAGACGACCTCCATGTCCTGGTTGCCGCGCGTGGTCTCGGATCCGCTCCCGGAGACGATCAGCCCCATCTTTCCGCCATCGAAGCGGCGTCCTCCAGTGAAGCTGTAGTTGTTGTTTCTGTAGCTCGACAGCATCTCGTTGTACCCGCCGCCGACCGAACCGAACAGCCGCAGTTTCTCGGGCGCTTGCTTCATCACCAGGTTCACGCTGCCGCCAATCGAATCGCCGTCCATGTCGGGCGTCAGCGCCTTGGACACCTCGATCGACTGCAGGAGCTCGGATGGCACTACGTCGACCGCCACCTGGCGCAGCAACGGATCGGGCGACGGAATCCGCTGGCCGTCGATCATCATCGCGTTCAGCCGCGGCTCGGTCCCGCGGATGTTCACGTACCGCCCTTCGCCCTGGTCTTTCGTAATCGACACGCCCGGAATCCGCTGCGTCGTCTCGGCGGCGTTGCGATCCGGGAACGAACCGATCTGATCCGCGGCCACGATGTTCGTGATGTTCGGGGCGGCCTTCTGCTGGTTCAGCGCGCGCTCCTGGGATTCGAGGATCAAGGCTTCCGCGGTGACCGTGACGGCTTCCTCGAACGCGACCATCCGCATCTTGACCTCGAGCCGCTGCGTGGCGCCGGCGACCACCTTGGTTTCGATCACCTCGTCTTGGCGGCCCAGATACATGACGACGACGCTCCGGTCGCCGGCGGGAACACCGGCGATCAGAAACACGCCGTCGCGGTTGGTGGAGGCCTGAGCCGCGCTGCCGGTGACGAACACGGTCGCCCCCGGGAGTGGATTGCCGGTCGTCGCATCGACGACGCGGCCTTCGATGACACCGGCGCCATCGGATGCCGGCTGGCCGGCGGCCGAGGCCGACGTTGCGCCCGTCGCCGTCGCGAACACCAAGGCCAGACGTGCGACAGGGCCGAGCACCAGACCGAACCTCGAACTCATCTCCGTTCCTCCTGGGTTCCGCACACCTGGACGTCCAGCTAAGCGCTTCGCTGTAGGATGTGCCAGGTGACTTTTACGATAATCTTACGCCTGAAGTCAAGCCTCAGCGAAGCGGTTTGCTGGAATGGCGCGCGGCTGTTACACTGCCGCCACACCCGATGGCCACCATCTACGATGTCGCGAAGGCTGCACGTGTTTCGGTCGCGACGGTCTCGGCGGTCCTCAACAACTCCGCCTTCGTCTCCGAGGGCCTCAAGACGCGCGTACGGTCGGCCGTGGCGGCTCTCGGATACGAGCCCAACCTCCTGGCGCGGGGACTCGCCAAGCAGCGCACGCAGACCCTCGGCATGATCATCCCCGACATCGCGAATCCCTTCTTCCCCGAAGTGGTGCGTGGTGCTGAGGATGCCGCGCGCGCGGCCGGCTATTCGTTGCTCATCGCCAGCAGCGACAACGATCTGAAACAGGAGGAAGTCTATCTCCGGTTGTTCCTGGCGAAACGCGTCGACGGCGTGTTGCTCACCAAGGCTCCAGGCCCGTTGCCCAGACCGCTTGCAAAGGCTTTTGCATCCGCGCAGGTTCCCATCGTCCTGCTGGCCCGCAGCGTGCCGGGATTGAGGGCCGATGTCGTCGAGATGGACGATCGCGCTGCGGCCTATGATGGCGTCACCCATCTTCTGAGGCTGGGCTACCGGCGCATCGGGCTGATCGGCGGCCTGAAGGGCGTAAGCACAACCCGGCGGCGGCTCGACGGGTACCGTGCCGCGCTGCGCGACTGGAATGTACGCGTCGATCCCGCGCTCGTCGTCGACGGCGACTTTCGCATCGAAACCGGGCATCGTGCAGGCCTCGCACTCCTGAAACGGCGGCCGGACGCCGCGTTCGTCGCCAACTATCTGATGAGCGTCGGGTTCATGGAAGCGCTCAAACAGTACGGGCTTCGGTGCCCCGAGGACGTCGCCATCGTCACGTGCGACGATCACCCGTGGCTCGATGTCTTCTCGCCTGGGCTGACGACGATCGATCTGCCCAAACGGGATCTGGGCGATGCCGCGGCCCGCGTACTGCTCGAACGGCTGGCCAAGCCAAGCCGCAATCGGCAGACGATTCGCCTGCCGAGCTCGATGCGGGTCCGCGAGTCGTGCGGCTGCGCCTTGAGGGGCAAGGCGGTCGTTGCTCAACCGAAAACCCGCCGGGCTGCGCGATGATGACGGAATACCAGTTCGACGTGCTCGCCGTCGGCCGGAGCAGCATCGATCTCTACGCGCACGAGATCGGCTGCCCGATGGCTGATGTACGCAGCTTTGATGCATACGTCGGCGGATGTCCGACCAACGTCAGCGTCGGCACGCGTCGGCTTGGGCTGCGATCGGCGCTGCTGACGGCCGTCGGCGACGATCAGGTCGGCGAGTTCATCACCGCCTTCCTCGATCGAGAGGGCGTCGAAACGCGATTCATCCCGCACAAGCCCGGCCGGCGCACGAGTGCGGTCATCCTGACAATCCAGCCGCCGGATCGTTTTCCGCTCACCTTCTACCGCGACAACTGCGCCGATCGCGCTCTGACGATCGAGGACGTCGAGCGGTCCCCTGTCGATCGGAGTCGTCTCGTGTTCGTCACGGGGACCGGTCTCAGTCACGAGCCGGCCCGGGCCGCGACACTGGCGGCGGCCCAACGCGCGCGGCAGGCGGGAGCGCCGGTGGTCGCCGACATCGACTACCGCCCGGATCAGTGGCCGGACGCCAACTCATTCGCGTCGCACATTCGGGCGCTGCTGGCGACTGCGACGATCGCCGTCGGCACCGAAGAAGAAGTCGCGGCCGCCTCCGGCGCGCCGGATGCCGCGAGCGGTGCCGCCGCTCTCCTGGCGTGCGGGCCAGAGGCGGTGGTGATCAAGCGGGGCTCGCGCGGCGCCACGTTGTTTCAACCGAGTAGCGCACCAATCGACGTGCCTTCGTTCCATGTAGACGTGCTCAACGTGCTGGGCGCCGGCGACGCCTTCGCCAGTGGTTTCATCGCGGCTTATCTCGACGGCCGCTCGCTCGAGCGCGCGGTTCGGGCGGGGAACGCCTGCGGGGCGATCATCGTCACCCGCCACGGCTGCGCCAACTTCATGCCGACGCGCGATGAGCTGCAGGCGTTCGTGGCGGCGCGAGGAGGATGGGCGTGGGCGCCACGACACGGCTGACGACCGCGCAGGCGATCGTCCGTTTCCTCGCCGCCCAGCGGACCAGCCGCGACGGCATCGAGCAGCCGTTCATCGGCGGCGTGTTCGGCATTTTCGGACACGGCAACATCGCCGGTATCGGCGAGGCGCTGCACAGCCATCGCGCGACGCTGCGGTATTACCTTGCGCGGAACGAACAGGCCATGGTGCACACGGCCGCCGCGTATGCGCGGATGCACAACCGGCTGCGGACGCTGGCCTGCACGTCGTCGGTCGGCCCGGGCGCTACCAACATGATCACCGGTGCAGCGGGCGCGACGATCAATCGCGTCCCGGTGCTGCTCCTGCCTGGTGACATCTTCGCCACCCGGCGTCCCGCGCCGGTCCTGCAGCAGCTCGAGTCGAGCCAGTCGCAGGACGTGTCGGTCAACGACTGCTTCAAGCCCGTGTCGCGCTACTGGGATCGCATCAATCGCCCCGAACAGATCGTGACCGCGCTGCCCGAAGCGATGCGCGTGCTGACCTCGCCCGCCGAAACCGGGGCAGTGACGCTGGCGCTCCCGCAGGACGTGCAGGCCGAAGCCTTCGACTTCCCGTCTGCGTTGTTCGAGCCGCGCGTATGGATCGTCCCTCGGCCCAGGCCCGACCGTGTGCTGATCCAGCAGGCTGCCGGCCTGGTTCGCGCCAGCCGACAACCCGTGATCATCGCGGGCGGCGGCGTGATCTACAGCGACGCCACCGAGGCGCTGACGAGGTTCGTCGATGCCACGGGCATCGCGGTCGGTGAAACGCAAGCCGGCAAGGGCGCGCTGCCCCACCCGCACCCGCTGTCGCTCGGCGGTGTCGGCGCAACCGGCACGCGGGCCGCGAACGCGCTCGCGCGCCATGCGGACGTTGCGATCGTTATCGGGTCCCGGCTCAGCGATTTCACGACGGCGTCGAAGACCGCGTTTCAGCATCCCGACGTTCGCTTCGTCGCGATCAATCTCGCCGAGATGGACGCCGGCAAACACGCGGCGCTGCCGCTTGTCGGAGACGCGCGCACCGTGCTCGAGGAGCTGACGACCTGTCTGGCAGGCTATCGCGTGAGCGCACGCTACGCCGAGACGGTTGCCGCGTCGATCGCCGACTGGCACGCCACGGTCGACGGGATCTGCGCGGAGACGCCACTCGCCGCTGCCGGTGCCGGGCTGACGCAGGCGCAGGTGATCGGGGTGCTGCAGGACGTGCTGGCGCCGCGCGATGTGATCGTCTGCGCCGCAGGCAGCCTCCCGGGCGATCTCCACAAGCTGTGGCGCGCCCGCGATCCCAAGGGCTATCACCTCGAGTACGGCTACTCCTGCATGGGCTACGAGATCGCGGGCGGTCTCGGCGTGAAGCTCGCAGAACCGGACCGTGGCGTGTTCGTGCTCGTCGGCGACGGCTCCTATTTGATGATGGCCCAGGAAATTGTCACCGCGATTCAGGAAGGCGTGGCGTTCACTATCGTCCTCTTCGACAACCAGGGTTTCGCCAGCATCGGCGGGTTGTCCGAATCCGTAGGCGGTGGCGGATTCGGAACGCGGTATCGCTATCGCAACGCGGCGACCGGCGATCTGGACGGCGGGATGCTGCCGGTGGATCTCGCCGCTAATGCGGCATCGCTCGGCGCGCGTGTGTACCGGGCAGACACGATTGCCAGCCTCCGCCGTGCGCTCGCCGAGGCCCGTGCCGATTCAGTCGTGTCGGTCGTCGTCGTGCCGGTCGATCGGGAGGCGCGCGTCGGCGCCTTCGAATCGTGGTGGGACGTGCCGGTGGCAGAAGTGTCGTCCGAGCCGGGGGTTCGGCGCGCGCGGGCCGAGTACGAGGCTGCCCGGCGCAAGGAGCGCGATTTTCTGTGATGCGTGTCGCCAACGCGCCCTGTTCCTGGGGCGTCCTGGAATTCGACGGCACTACGGCTCGGACATCGGCGCATCAGATGCTCGGCGAGATGGCGGCGACCGGATACATCGGAACCGAGCTCGGCGAGTGGGGCTTTCTCCCAACCGATCCCGCAGAACTGTCGGCCGCGCTCGACGAGCACGCCCTCGCGCTCGTTGGGGCGTTCGTGCCGGTCAGGCTCGCGGACGGCACAGCGGCCGAGGCGGCCGTCGCGCGAGCCGTGCGGATCGCCCGGTTGCTCGCCAGCGTTGCGGGATCCGAACCGTTGGTCGTGCTGTCCGACGACAACGCCACCGATCCTCGTCGCACCGAGCGGGCGGGGCGCATTCAGCGTTCCGATGCGTTGGCGGCGGATCAATGGGACGCGTTCGCGTCCCGAGCCTCGCGAATCGCCCACTCGGTTCGCGAAGCAACCGGCCTGCGCACAGTGTTCCACCACCACTGCGCGGGTTACGTCGAGACCGTGCACGAACTCGCGGAGCTGATGTCGCGGACGGAGCCAGGACTGCTTGGGTTGTGTCTCGACACCGGACACCTAACGTACGGCGGCGGCGATCCAGTGACGACGCTGCGCACATATCGCGAGCGCGTGTGGCACGTGCACGTCAAGGACTGCAACCCCGCGGTCGCCGGTCGGGCGCGCGCTGACAACTGGGACTATCACCAGGCGCTGCGCCGTGGCATCTTCTGCGAGCTCGGATGCGGAGGCGTGGATCTTGCCGCATTCGTTGAGGAGCTGCGCCAGCAACGTTACTCCGGGTGGATCGTCGTGGAACAGGACATGGTGGCAGGCGGATCGCCCGCTCAAAGCGCCGCCCGGAATCGCGCCTACTTGCGGAGTCTGGGAGTCTGATCGGGGTGACCTCGATGCTGAATCGTGACCGCGTTTACATGCTCGCCGCGGATCATCGCTGGCAATGGGAAGAGTGGTGCGATGGGCACAACGTGCCGCGCGCGCGGATTGGCGAGATCAAACGGCTCGCGTACGAGGGATTCCTTCGCGCGCGACGTGAGTCGGCCCCGGTTCGCGACTTCGGTGCGCTGCTCATCGACGAGCAGTACGCCTCGGCGGTGATTGCGGACGCGTTGCGCGATGGCATCGTCGTCGGCACCCCGGCGGAACGCCCGGGCATCTTTCCGCTCGCCTGGGCATCCGAGCCGTTCGATCGCGCACTGACTGGCGTGTTTGCCAAGGTGCTGATTCGGTTTCGACCCGAGCAGCAGGAGGCCGTACGCGACGAACAATTCGCGAAGCTGGCCGCGCTGCAGGCGTGGTGCCGCGGCGCGCGGAAGCCGCTCGTGATCGAAATCATCGTGCCGCGTCAGGATGAGCCGGAAGCGGACTTCGAGACCTCGGGACGCCCGGCGCTCGTGGCGGTGGTGATTCGCACGGCGTACGCCCGCGGGCTGGCGCCGGACTTCTGGAAGATCGAGGCGTCCCCTGCCGCGGCCGGCGCGGAGGCGATCGATGCGGCCATCGCCGAGCACCCTGCCGGCAGGCAGATCATCCTCGGTAAGGGTGCCGACCACGCCACGATCGAGCGCTGGTTCGCCGCCGCCGCCGGGTGTCGGACGGCCGTCGGATTCGCGATTGGACGGTCCGTCGTCTGGGAGCCCGCCTCCGGGTTCCTGCTCGGTACCTTGACGCGCACCCAGGCTGCGGACGCGATGTGCGCCAATTACCTGGCGCTCGTGGAGGCATGGGAAAAACGTCGAAAAACCATGCCCCAGGCATAAATTGCCCCGAAGATCATGAATAAGCTGTCCGGCGCGAGCGGAGGACGGGCGCTCGTGACCGAAAGGGTCGAACACGGCCACCAACAATCGGCACGATGGCACGCTGAGGCATCTCAAGGTCGAAGTCGAGAGTTATCACCAAATTCGCGCGCGAAAGGCTTGGCGCGCTCCGGAGCCCAAGTGAAGAAATTCCTGCATGCGTTCGTCGTGCTTCTGGCCCTAACGGCGCTCCCAATGAGCGCCGGACAGCAGCCGCCGTCTCCCGAACGTCCGTTCGGTACTCTGCGCGACCAGGCAAAGATGCAGCAGGACTGGTTGAAAAAACGTCTCGATACGTTCCTGCCCGACCTGATGCGCAAGCACGGGATCGACATGTGGGTGATCCCGATGCGGGAGTACAACGAGGACCCCGTCTTCCCGGCCATCGTCGCGCCCGAGACTTTCGCGGCGCGCCGCCGAACCATCTACGTGTTCTTCGACAAGTGTGCCGCGACGGAAACTGCGCCGTCGGCATCGTGCGTGGAGCGCATCGCCCTCGGCGGCACGACGCAAGGCGGCGTGTTCGACGCGCGTCGGTCGATGCGCGCGGCGGCCTCGAACATCGGACGCGGTCAGCAGGCCGAACTCTGGGGCGACGAACAGTGGCTCGCGCTGAAGACCACCATCGAAGAGCGAAATCCGCGCACGATCGGGATCGATCGATCGACGGTTTTCGCTTTCACCGACGGTCTCTCGAGCGGCGAACTGCAAGGCATGAGCGCGGCGCTCGGTCCGAAATGGACGGATCGATTCCGGGACGCAGAGGGCCTGCCCCTCGATCTCATCGCGGTTCGTTTGCCGCAAGAGGAAGCATTCTATCGCCGCATGCAGGAACTGGTCTGGTCGCTGACGCAGACGATGTTCTCGTCGGCGGTGATCACGCCTGGAAAGACGCACACGAGCGATCTGGTCTGGTGGTGGCGGCAGCGCGTGAATGATCTCGGGCTCGGCACCTGGTTTCAGCCGAGCGTGGACGTGCAGCGCAACGGTGCGACGGCCGAGCAGCTTGGTGAAGACCCGGTCATCCAGCCGGGCGACGTACTGCACTGCGACGTCGGCATCACCGTCGCGCGGTTGAACACCGACACCCAACATCTCGCGTACGTGCTCCGACCCGGCGAAAGCGACGCGCCCGAAGGCCTGCAGCGCGCGCTCGCCAACACGAACGCGCTTCAGGACATCGTGATGGAGGAAATCCGTCCGGGCCGAACAGGGAACGAGATCCTGGGCGCGGCACGCAGCCGCATGCGGGCGAAAGGAATCGACGGCAGCGTGTACTCACATCCGATAGGTCTCAATGGCCACGGCGCCGGCCCGCTCATTGGCTTGTGGGATTATCAAGATGGCGTCGTCGGCCGCGGCGACGCGAAAGTGATTCCAAGCATGTGGTGGTCGATTGAACTGCAGGCAACTACGCCCGTACCCGAATGGAACGGACAGGCGGTCCGGATGCCTCAGGAAGAGGACGCGATCATCGGCGCCGACGGCAAGATCCAGTGGGCGTTGCGACGGCAGGACAAACTGTTCCTGGTTCGCTGACGCTGGTGTAAAATTCTTCTCAACCACGCGGATTCCATGCATTTCGGTCTTGTACTGCGCCTTCCACTCTGGGACCGTGCGCGGCACATGCTCTATCCCACGCCGCGCAGCGATCGCCGGGATCCCTGTATTGTCGCGGTGTTGCTCTCGGCCCTGCTCGCGGGCGCTATCGCCACGCACGTGTTCCTGTGATGGTGTTCGCGCAGTCCGTCGCCGAATACGGCGCGCTGTCTGCTTTTGCCGCGGGGCTTCAGCACGCGGCGTACAACGCCCAGCTGTGGTTCGAAGATAATCCGACAACATGGGTCTCAATTGTCGTCATCGTGTGTCTGATTCTGATCCTCAGGCGCAAGCGGGCCCGGTAAGGACCAGACCGCCGAAAATCCGGCAGCCCATCGCGTCGGCTTCGTGGCCTGGAGCAGCTGGCCTGGATGAATCGTGGCGAGGACGCATCCTTGATCGATGGCGACCGCCATCCACCGATGGAGCGTCGCCGAGGCGCTCCAGAGCCTCGCCTCAAGGCGCGATCTTCAACGGGGCTTGGGCTCGCCGCGCTTGTCCGGCACGAAGTGATCGCGTGCCGGCATCTTGACCTTCGGCAACGACGCCGCGTCGATCACCGCATCGGCTGGAACCAGTTCGTTCTGCACGAGAAGATAGGCGACGAGATTGTAGACCTCGTCATCTTTCAGCGACCCCGGAGCATCCGGCGGCATCGCGCGACGGATGTAATCGAACACGGTCGTCGCGTAAGGCCAATAGCTGCCAATCGTCTTGGGCGCCCTTGGATCGCGGGCAAACGGGAACGCATCGTTTGGCAGGCGACCGACGAGGACGTCGTTGGGTCCTTCCTTCCCGGTTTTGCCATGGCAACTGGCGCAGCGCGCGGCAAAGATCGGCGCACCGTCGGCGGCCGTGCCGCGTCCGGGCGGAAGCCCAACGCCATCGGGCCCGACGTCGATATCCCACGCGGCGATTTCCTCCGGGGTGGCGGGTCGCCCGATTCCGAAACGTGGAGGCGCCGCCGGTGAGCTCTTGGCGGGTTGCGCCGCAGACGGAACCTGCGCGAGGAGAGCGTCGGCGCCTCGATCGCCCGCGGGAGCCGTAACAGCAATGCCGCAAACGACGACCCGCAGCACGTATCGGGCGGTCATGACCATGCCTCGGCGCGGTACACCACCGTGCCGTCGGACCGCACGAGCCAGCCCGTAACAGGATTCGTGTGGTAGCCAACGCTGCCGACGCCACGGGACGCGATCAGGTCCGCGCGGCTCGGTTGTACGTACCCGGTTTCGTCAACCGCACGGCTCATGATCACTGCCTCGCCGCCGTTCCAGTTCCACAGATGTCTGAATCGGGTGTGTGCTTTCGACAGCACCGGCTCCTGCAATTTCGCGGCAGTCCACGTGACGCCGCCGTCGGTGCTCACGTCAACCCGCTTGATCTTTCCGGATCCCGTCCACGCGATGCCGTTGATCTCGACCCAGCCCCGGGCGATCGTAACCGGATACGCGGGATACGTGATGAGCGATCGGGCGTCCATCAAGAAGCTGAAGATCCGCGCCGTGCCGTCGGCCATCGGATCCGTGTACTTCGACGTTTCCTCGCGTGTCATGAACGGCCGATCGGAGAGCTCGATGCGCCTGATCCACTTTACGTTGGCGTTGCCTTCCCAGCCCGGGAGGAGCAACCGCGCCGGATAGCCCTGCTCCGGGCGAATCGCTTCTCCGTTCTGCCCATAGGCGATGAGCGCATCGTCGTACGCCTTCGAAACCGGGATGCTGCGCGTGAGCATCGCCGCGTCCATCCCTTCGGCGAGGAACCACGTCGCCTTCGGGCTCGCGCCCACCTCGCGGAACAGCGTCGAGAGTGCGACGCCGGTCCATTCGCTCGTGCTGGTGAGGCCCGCGAGCTGCTGCGGCGTGATCTCGACGTTTGCGCCGCGGCCGCCGAAATTTCCGGAGCACTCGAGAAAGTGAACGCGGCTCACCGCTGGAAATCGTTTGAGATCGGCCAACGTGAACATCATCGGCCGTTCGACCATCCCATGGATGAGAAGCGAGTACGTCTTTGGATCGATCTCAGGCACGCCGGCATGATGCCGCTCGAAGTGCATATCGGACGGGGTGATCGTTCCGTAGAGATCCTGGTGCGGCGTGCCGGAGGACGCGACGCCACGCACCTGGCGCTGCGGCTTCTCGAATTGCGACCGCTGTCCCAGCGCCCTGCTCGGCTTGCCTCTGACCTTGGTGGGATCGCCGGGCGGCGCGGGCGCCTGCATCGCCGCTGTTTTCCCAAGCGCGACAACGCCGGCGGCACCGGCGAGGAGATCGCGACGCGAGACTTTCATAAGCACCTCGTCAAACGCGCTTCACCACGGAGGTGTGGTGTGCCGAGTTGTTCCCGCTATTTGGCCATCTTTCGTGCGTACACCAACTCAGGGCGATCGGGCGCAGCGTCTTTGCAGATGGCTGCAATCTGTTTGTAATACCCCTTCGCCTTGCCCGGCTGCTTCGCGGCCTCGGCGGCCTTGCCAGCGCCATACAACGCCAGGAAGCGGTTCGGTTCCTTTTTCGTCACGGCCTCGAACGCCGCGAGCGCTTCCTTTGCCCGCCCCGCGTCTAGAAGCATGTACCCATAGAGCTCGCGTGCCGGCGCGAGCGGTCCCGGCGTCACCGCCGACTTGTCCGTCAGGTCCTCGGCGTCCGCCGCGGCGGCCAGCAATTTGATGCCCTCATCTTGCCGCCGGCTGGCGTACGCAATCCAGGCCTCGGCTGCCCGCCGCTGAATATCCACTTGCTCGGCCCAGTAGGCGTCTTTCAATTCCAGCTCGCGATCGTGAATGGCCGAAAGCCGCGCGACGTCGGCCGCGGCGTCGGCCGGCTTGCCAGCGCGTGCGGCGCCGACGGCACGCGCGAAATGGGTGATCGCCTCTGTATACGGCGTGTTCGGCGCCGGCCGCACGTCCAGCGCTGCTGCCTCGCTCCACTGTTGACGCTCCATCGCGTAGCGGGCCGGAATGGCCGCGAGCGCAAAGGTGTTGGCGCCGCCGGGCGCCCCAGGAGTGGATGCCACTGCGTTCGCCGCCGTCATCGCATGGTCGAGAACTGCCTTTGCTTGGGCATCCTGTGCCATCTGGAGG
>JBKPDW010000452.1:0-6472 GCA_046728115.1 Acidobacteriota bacterium
ACCACGCGTTTTCCACAGCTCCCACACGCATCAACAATGTGTTACCTATGTCTTCGGACAAATCTGTTACCTATCTCTCCGACTGTCCGGACTTCTGACTTTTGACTTCTGACTTCTGACTTCTGACTTCTGACTTCCAAGTTCGCTACTAGCGAGCTGTCCACCCTCCGTCAACTACGAGCGTTGCACCGGTCATGTACGCCGACGCGTTCGAGGCCAGAAAGAGAATCGCGCCGTTGTAGTCATCGGGCCGCGCCATGCGGCCCAGCGGCGTACGACGGCTGTATTCCGCAACGAACTCAGGGGCGTGCTCGTCCTCCTGCACGCCGCCCGGTACGAGCGTGTTGACGCGAATGTGCAGCGGAGCGCAGTACTCCGCAAGCCACCGCGTGAAGTTCAGCACACCCGATTTCGCTACGCTGTATCCGACCGGCTTGAAGTACTCGCCGCCGTCACGTCGCTTGAAGTCGTACAGCGACTGATCCGGGGAAACGACGCCATAGGTGGACGAGATGTTGATGATGCTGCCCGTCAGATCTTGACGCGAGGCTCGGGCCCGTTTGAACGCCGCAATGAACGCCTGCGATGTTGTCAGCGCGGTCGTCAGGTGCGAGTCGAGCATCGCACGCCACGCCTGCGCCGGATAATCCTCGAAGGGACCGGTTTCGAGCGCCGCGTCCGCGGGCGACGATCCCAGTCCGGCATTGTTGATCAGAATGGTGGGCACGCCGTGCTGCCGGGTCACGTCGGTGATCAGCGCGTCCACGTCGGCACGACGGGACATGTCTGCGGTGTGGAACGAGACGTTGGCTCCGCTGTCGATGGCTCGTCGAATCGAATCGCTCGGCGCGGTCGCCACGTCGCATGCCACGACCGCGGCGCCGGCCGCCGACAGGGCATCCACATATTGGCTGCCAAGCCGTCCGGCGCCGCCCGTGACCAGCGCGACGTGACCATCGAGGCGAAACAGGCGATCGATCAGGCTATTGTCTGGCACGAGGGCAAGCTACCGCCCCGTGAGTCCCAGCAGGACGCGCGACGAGGTAACGCTCGACATGCACGGGGACTCCCGAGAAGGCTCGACGAACCAGGAGGTCGCACGTCAGGCGTTCACGATTTGAACGCTCATTATCCCGGCAGTACCGAGAGGTGTCAAGCCAGGACCGGTCGAGGGCCGTCGTTGTTCAAAAATTGAACGATCGCGCCAATCTTCAACCCTTCTCGAGCGGCACCGGGGCATAATCGAGGCGCTTCACTCAACCCCATCGAGTGTGACCCGCAGCATCGCGACGCCAGCGGACCGCAACACCGGACCTCGACCTTCATCGAGGCGTGTCCTGGCGTACGGCCTGGCCGCCTCGCTCATTGTCTGTCTCGTGATGGCCGCGCAGTTCATCGGCGTCGGCTCCGTGAAGGGCAACTGGGTGTACGGCTACATCCATCCGTTCACATGGCGCATTCTGGTCGTTTCGACGCTCGTCAGCATCATCGCGATTGGGGCGCTGTTGGTATCGATCGAGCTGATCGAACGGTTCGAGTGGACGACGGTGGCGGCTTGGCTGCTCGTGGGCTTCGCGATGCAGGCGTCGCTGCGCTCGTTGACGCCATTTGGCATCGACCGAATCTTCGTCAGCAACGGCGCGAACTCGTTTTACCAGGTCTCGCTCCGATACGAACCGGCGACCGTTCTCCGCGACTTCAGCCGCGTGCGCATGGAATGGCCGCTGCACGCACGCAGCAATATGCCCGGCAAGTTGCTGCTCGTCGACGCGCTCGAGCACGTGGCAAGCCGTCCGCGGACGCTCGCGTGGCTCGTCGTCGGCATATCGAATCTGGGCGGGCTGCTGTTCTACGCGTTCGCACGTGATCTGTTCGCGGATCGCCGCATCGCACTCTTTGCGATCGTGCTGTACCTGCTGGTGCCTGCCAAGCTGTATTTCTTTCCGCTGTTGAACACGGTCACGCCCACACTCGTGATCGCGTGGCTTTACCTCGTGTTCCTGTGGATTCGCACCGGCAGCTCCGCAGCCGCGGTGCTCTCAGGCGTGGCGTTGTACGTGCTCCTTTTCTTCGAGCCGTTGCCGCTCGTCATGGGGCTCGTCCCGCTGGCCTTTGCTATCCGCTCTCTCCGGCGCGACGGCAGGTGGTTGCGCTTCATGCTGCAGTCGCTCGGGTGTCTGGGTGCCTTTTTGGCGATTCACGTCGCCGTGCAATGGTGGACAGGCTTCAGCGCCATCGCTGGATTTCGTGAGCTGGGAGCCGAGGCTGTGGCGTTCAATGTGGAAGCCCGGCGCCGGTACGTCATCTGGGTCTGGCAGAACCTGCTGGACTTCGCCGTGGCGATCGGGATCTGTCAGACCGTGATGTTCCTGGCCGCACTCAACGATGCTCGCCGCCACTTGACGGAACCGATCGGCCTGCTCTGCGCAGCGCTCGCGACGGTGCTGATCGTCACGGATCTGGCTGGTGTCAATCGCGGTGAGATCGTGCGTCTGTGGATTTTTCTGGCGTGCTTCTTTCAGATTCCCGTCGCCTACATTTGCGCGCGGTTGGACAGCCGCTTCGCCATCGTGCTGGTGGTCGCATCGACAGTCCTGCAGGACGCTATCGGCACCGCGATGATCGGGTTCATTATGCCCTGAGCACGGCGCGAGACTACATCGAAAGCCCGCCACGACGTGGACACGGGCAAAGGACGGGTTACGCATCGGCACCGTTCGTTCAGATCACGGTAGGTGCGTGATCGTCGGCAACAGGCGTTCGGCCCGTTCCCAATCCTCGGGATCGTCAAGGTTCAGACCGTACGGCGGCGGCATCACCATCGCGGCCACGCGATCCCCGTACAAGTTGGGTTCGACCGGATCGAACAGGCACCGTGTCTTGAACAGATAGATCGCGCCGTTCATCACCCACGCGGGCGGCATATCCTGGCGTCGCCCCGGACGCCGTTTCACGGGTTGGCCGCCGACGAACAGACGCGCCCAGCCGTGTTCATCCACGGTGACGACACGCATGGGGTTGAAATGCGACGGAAGCTCGTCGACGCCGATCACGGAATCGGCGCCGGTGGACGCTTCGATCGCGACCGCCTCGCGCAGATGCGCCGGCTGGCGCAACGGCGCCGTCGGAAGCAGCGTCATCACCGAGTCGGGCTCGTACCGTTCGTGGTCGCGCATCCACTCGAGCGCGTGGCGCATCACCGGGAGATGCGGCGTGTCGTCCGCCGCCAACGAGGCCGGACGCATGAACGGCACTTCGCATCCGCTGGTTTTTGCGAGGGAGGCAGCGGCCGGATCATCTGTCGAGAGAATGAGACGATCGAATGCACGCGACTGGAGCGCGGCCTCGATCGTGTACAAGATCAGCGGCTTGCCCGCGAGCAGCTTGGTGTTCTTTCCTGGAATGCCCTTCGAACCCGCGCGAGCGGTGACGACTCCGAGGACTCGATGCGGCATGGCGCGCGCCCACATTGAACCGTTCGTCCCGGCGCGGCGTCAAGTGTGTCAGACTGCTCCGCAGCCCGCTGTCTTCATGATCACGATCCGCCGCTGCCATGCGTCCGATGTGCCCGACGTTCTCGCGTTTCTCGATGCACACTGGAAACGCGGACACATTTTCACCACCGACCGATCGCTCTTCGACTGGCAGTACGGCCTCGGCGATGGCACACACGAGTACTCGATCATCATCGGCCGCAGGGAGGACGACGCAGCCCTCGTCGGCATGCTTGGCTACATACCGACGCGTCGGTTCGATCCAGAGCTTCGTGAAGACAATGCCATCTGGCTGGCGCTGTGGAAAGTGCGCGACGACGCAGCGAGCGGTGCGCTGGGGCTGCGACTGCTCCATTATCTGACCGAGCACGAACGTCATACGAGCATCGGCGTCATCGGCTTCCAGCCGCAGATGGCAGCCATCTACACGGCGTTGAAGTTCGAGATCGGCGAGCTGCGGCACTATGTCCTGCCCAACCCCGATGTGTCGCGCTTCGAGCTCGCGTCGTTCGACCGTTCCCGAGCCGTAGGCGTGCCCGACACCGACCTGACAGCGCTTCCACTGGACGAGACAAACTTCGCAAGCGTCGCCCACAACCTGGATCTGGGGGAGCGCAACGAGAAGACTCCTCACAAGACGCCGGAATATTTTTGCGGCCGCTATCTTCACCACCCGATTTATCGATATGAGATCTGCGCTCTTCGTCGCGGCGATCGACCGGTTGGGCTGCTCGCGAGTCGTCTTGCCGCTCACGGTGCCGCCCGAGCGCTTCGGGTGGTGGATTTCCTCGGGCCGAACGAGCTCGTACGCGGACTTGGCGCTATCGTGCTGGCGCAAGTCCGCCGTCACGGCGCCGAGTACGCGGATGTGCTCAACTGGGGCATCGATGCGGAGCTGTTCGACGCCGCCGGATTTTTGCGTGTTGACCCAGCCGCCGGCGACGTCGTGCCCAATCACTTCGAGCCGTTCGAGCGACGAAACGCCCCGATCCGGTTCGCGCTGAAGACCGCGCGACCAGCAGTGTTGTTCAAGGGTGACGGCGACCAGGATCGGCCGAACCAGCGGGTTGCGCCATGACCCCGCACGCGGCTCCGCGCGTGACGATCGTCATGTACCACTACGTGCGGCAGTTGGTCGGCAGCCGCTTTCCACGGCTGGCTGCCCTGGAGCTCGATGCGTTCCGCAGTCAGGTCGAGTACGTGCAGCGACACTACTCGCCGGTATCGCCCGACGATCTCGTGGGCGCCGCGACGACGGCGACCGACCTGCCGAAGCGTCCTGTCGTGCTCACGTTCGACGATGGATATGCCGACCACTACCGGAACGTGTTTCCGCTCCTGCGCGATCGGAAGATACCGGCGGTCTTGTTTCCCGCCGCAATGTCGCTGGTCGATCGGGGCGTGCTCGACGTCAACAAGATCCAGTTCATACTGGCGGCGACCCCGTCCGAGAACGTCCTGGTCGAGCTCATCGAAAACGCGGTCCTCAGCGCCGATCATCGCGCCGACGTGCGCGCGATCAACGCATACCGCGCGGACGGCTGGAAGAAAATCCGGTACGACACGGCGGCCGTTTCCTACGTCAAGTACATGTTGCAGCGTGCGCTGCCGGCCGACATCCGGACCACGCTCGTCGACGATCTGTTCGCGCGCTTCGTCTCGAGCGACGAGCGGTCTTTCGCCAGCGAACTGTATTTCAGCATCGAGGACGCGCGGGAAATGGCCGGCAGCGGCATGACGATTGGCTGCCATGCCGACCGGCACGTGACGCTGACGTCGCTGACGCGTGAAGGCCAGGCGCGGGAAATCGATGGCGCCTTGCGCGTGCTCGACGCCCTGAAGCTTCCGCGCTCACCGCTGTTTTTCAGCTACGCCAAAGGTGCATACAACGCCGACACGCTGAGCCTCCTTCGCGCGCGCAACTGCGCGTTGGCCGTCACGAATCGGCCTGAGATTGCCACGCTGAATTCCGGCACGCTGCTCGAGCTGCCACGCCTGGATGCGAACCATCTGCCCATCATCAGCGACGCGCCGCCGAATGAATGGACGATGAAGGCGTGAACGATTCGATCCGACCGCGAGGCCAGGAGAGGCTGGATGGGCAGGACCGAAGAGCCTCCTGGATGGCACTCGGACAAATGGGACTCGTCCCAATCACGTGTTTCACCGTCATTTTTTTCATCCTGACCTGGCCGGCTGCGACGCGATTCCACACGCACTTCTACGCCGATGCCGGCGACGGTGCCCAAAACATCTGGAACCTCTGGTGGGTCGATCGCGCCGTGACCTTTCTGCACCAGGACCCATGGCAAACGACCTACCTTCACTATCCGTACGGGACGTCGCTCCTCGGCCACACACTCAGTCCGTTCAACGGATTCGTCGCCATCCCGTTCCTCCGCATAGGTCCCCTCGTCGTTGTTCACAACGGCATCATCACGTTCGCCTTCGTAGTCGGCGGACTCACGGCGTTCTGGCTCGCCTACTACCTGACGGGCGAGTACTGGGCCAGCATTCTGGCGGGATTCATCTTCACGTTCTCCAGCTTTCATTTCGAACATGCCGAGGGCCACCTGCAGCTGGTGTCACTCGAGTGGATTCCGTTGTTCGTGCTGTTGTGGCTGCGGCTGATCTCCCGGCCAACGATCATCCGCGGCGCGAGCGCGGCGGCCGTCCTCTGCCTCGTCCTTTTGTGCGACCACTACTATTTTCTGTACTGCGTGTTGACAGCGCTCATCATTCTGGCGTGGAGCTTTATGTGGCCAGATGGCCGCGTGAGACTCTTTCAGAGGCAATTGATCGCGGCGTTTGCCGCGTTCGCGCTGGTCTCCATCGTCACGTCGGGAATCCTCGCGGCCTCGCTGCTGTTGCTGAACCTGCACGATCCGCTGGTAGGTGCGCATCCCCCTGTCGATTTCTCGCTCGACGTGCTGTCGCCCTTCATCTACGGCGGGCACTGGAGATTCGGCGGCCTGACG
>JBKPDW010000453.1:0-14041 GCA_046728115.1 Acidobacteriota bacterium
AGCGGGAGCACGAACTTGTCCAGCTTGTCTGCCTGGCAATGGTCGGTGTGCAGTGCAACATAGATTGGGTACCGTTCTGCCACGCGATGGACGTGTTCGGCGATCGACATGGCACCAAGCACCATGTCTTTCACCATGGCGCCGGCCGCGAACGCGGCGCCGCCAGTCGAGACCTGGATAATCCCGTCGCTTTTGCTGTCGGCCAGCCCTTTCAGCACGCCGTTCACCGTGCTGAGCGACGTCACGTTGACGGCGGGGTACGCGAACTTGCCCTTCCGCGCGCGCTCGAGCATGTCGCAGTACCTGGCGTAATCGGCAACCGGCATACAACCCCTTCCGTCAACCCCTCCCCGATGCTGCCTCGTCGAGCGGGGACGGGCTCGCTACTTCAGGCTCTGCATGTAGGCCACCAGGGCGTCGATGTCGGCGGCGGCCAGCGTGCTGTACTTGTTCGGCATCACCGGCTTCTTGGTCGACTTCGCTTTTGCGGCCGCCTCGGTCGGGTTCGTGATCCACAGGCGCGTGTCTGCCGCGTTCAACTTCGTGCCAACGCCGTCGAGCGCATTGCTCTTGTTCCCTTTGCCGGCGACGGCATGACAGGTCTGGCACTTCTGGGCGGTATACACCTCCTGGCCACGTTTGACCTGTGCGGCATCCTGCGCCGCCGCTGGCAGCAACGTAACCATGCCAGCTCCAAGTGCGAGCGTCGTCGTGATCACAAGCCGTGTCGTCTTCGATGTTCTCTGCATCGGAGCCTCCAAAAATCGTGTGGCGTTGCTTACCAAAGATATCTCAAGCCGATCACTCCGGAGTGAGCCGTGTACGGCCGGTAGACGTATCCGAGAACGAGGGAACTCGGTTGAACGATGCCATTTACGACGGTCGGGTCGAACGCGAAGTCGTACACACGGAACGGTTCGTACAGGTACGAGCCAGTCACGGCCAACTGCCTCGACAAACGGTATCTGGCGTCGAGATGAAGCTGCTGCAACTTGTTATAGACCTTGGGGAGCTGCGAGGGCGGCGGCAACGGTCCGCCAGCGACGACCGTGTACAGGTAATGCCCTTCGGCGTAGCTGAAGTCATAGGACAGCCGCACCTCGGTGCTCGGTCCAAATCTCGGAGGCGTCGCGTAGATCGAAAAGTAGTGCACATCCTCCTTCGAATCCGTGGTCCAGTCTCGCAGCGGATCGTTTTCCTGCCCCGGGCTCGCTGACCGCGACCGTTGCAGGCCCGAGTAACGCTCGTAATTGTAGTTGGCGCCCGCGCCGAGGCCGTTCGGCTCGTGGTAGTCGGCTGCGAACGACACCGTGCGGAACGTCGTGTCCTGTAGCCCGAAGTAGCTGTCGGGATAGTTGTCCTTGCCGACGCCGCCCGAGACGCTGAAAGTCCAGCGTTCGATCGGCATGAAATCGACGATCCCCGTGAACTGATTGCGCGACCGGTTGGCGAGGTCGTAGTGGCGCATGTCCGGCTGCTCGCCGATCTCCACGAGCAGATCCTCGTTCAGCCCCGAGCCGCTGCGCTTCCCGTACTCGTATTTGGCGTGAAACGTCAACCACATCGGGCCGACAGCATCCGCTGACAGGCGCAGTACGTTTTCCGACGCGCTGTCGAAGATGCGGAAGTCGTAACCGGTGTGGTTGAGCGTATAACCGGCGGTCAGCGCAACAGGTTGGAGGCCGCTCCAGGTGGCATCCGCATCGAAGGTCGTGCGGTTGTGTGCATAGAGCTCCGGGCCGAGCGTGGTCGACGTCCCGACGGAGTTGTCGTAGGAGACGTATTGGGTAATCGCGGTGGTGGGCGTCTGGTTGTTGTAGTCGTAGACCCGGAAGTGACCGGTGAACTGCCATTCGGGCAGCGGACGGGAAACCAGACTCAGGTTGGTCGAGAAGACGTGCGCCTCGGCCTGCGCCGAGGGTCGTGGCAGCGCGATCTGAGGCAGGGCCGAATTGATGGTGAATGGCTGCAGCGGCTCGTCGTTGTTCCAGAGTCCGTACGAGACGAAGCCCGTGAACTGCGTGCGGTGCGCCAACTTGGCATAGCCGGCGCCGCTCACGGTCTGCGCGTTGTTGGTGGGCCACAATGACATCCGCCCGCTGCCAGGGGCACTGTCAGGGTTAGGTGGCGCGTCGGTCAGGCGGAGCGGGCTGTCCCACACCAGCGTCGGGTCGAGGTTGTCGAACCACGAGCCGTTGTACGCGACCCGCAGCATGTTGCGGCCGTTCGTCCATTCGGTCCCGATCGTGAAGTCGTTCGTTCGGGAGTCGTACGGCAATGCCACCTCGACGTCGTTCGAGAAACCGAAGGAGCCGCCCCACGGCAGCTCGCCGCGGTGTCGCGTGGTCGTGAACGCCGCCTTCACGTCGAGCTGTGGCGTCGGCGTGGCGACCACGCTCACGGCGCCGATGTCGCGCCGCTCACGGAGGTCGAACTGCGGTGCGATCGGAACGTACGCCGACAAGGTCGCTTGCCCGTTCTGGATGAGGCGTTGCGTTGCGTCGTCGAGGAGCAGCGGGCTTCCTGACATCGTGTAGGGCGTCTTCGTGTCGACGCTGTAGAACTGCGGGATCTCGTCCCACAGGCCGGAGATGACCAATTTGCCCGTTCGCTCATAGTTGGCGGAGTACCGCTGATCCCGGTACCCGACGTTGTCGGCACTCGCCCGGAACAGCCAGATCCCTCCCGGATCCTCGTGCGCGTACCGCGCCTTGGTGAACAGCAAACCATCTCTGAGGTCCTGGTATCGCTGCCATCGCGCCGGATCTCCCGATACGCTGCTGAACCGGCCGCCGACTTCGAATTGATGCCATGTCGGCTCGAACAGGCTGCCCTCCGGCTCGGGCGTCGGCGCAGTGGGCTGTGCCGGCGAGGTGGCCTGCGCCGGCGTTGGGGTCTGCGCGCGCGCGCCAACAGGCACCGCTATTCCAAGACAGCAGCCCAGATATGCAAGTACGAGTTGCCGCATCTGTACCTCCGAGCGCTATCGCATGAAGAACTGCCCAGACGGATGATTCGATCCGTGGATGTTCTGGTGGCAGTTCATGCACGATCGTCCGAACATCCGGTTGCTCTTGTTCACGGTGATGGCGTTGTTGTCGTAGACGCTCGACGGATGTCTCGTCGCGATGTGGCATCGCTGACAGAGCATCGGCATGCGTACGACCAGCATCCGGTCGTTCGACGAGCCGTGCGGATCATGGCACGTTGTGCAGTTCTCTCTGACCGGTGCGTGCTCCCACAGCACGGGCCCGCGCATCTCGGCGTGGCAGCTCATACAGCTCTCGTTGACGGAACTGCCCACCTTCAGCGCCTTGACGTTGCTGATGGATCCATGCGGGTTATGGCACGACGAACACGTCAGTTTGCCTTCGCGAACCGGCATATGGGCGACGGCGCGCTCGGTCTTGGCGACCTGCAGGCGATGACACGTCACACACACCTGTCCCTCGGTGGCCTTGACCAACTGGCGCGTCGGCGACTTCCAGCTGTGGACGCTGTGGCACGTCCCGCACGACAGATTCCGCCGTTCGTGCGTGCTGCCCTCCCACGCGGCATGCTCGCCGCGGTTGTGACACGCCAGACAGGTCTCGTTGGTCTCGGCGGCCGTGATTTGCCCGAACTTCCGAATGTGCCCTTTCGCGTCGTCGTCTACGTGCGCTTGTCCGGGTCCGTGGCAGCTCTCGCAGCCGTGCGTCGCCTCGGGCGTACGCGGATTCTTCGCCTGCGCATGCGGCGTGCCCTTGAGCGAGTCGCCCTTGTCGCTGTGGCAGGTGAGGCACGTATCGCTCCCGACGTACCCCGCCGGTTGTTGTGGCGGAGAGGGTTGTGCCGCGGGCGTTGTGACGCCGGGCGACGGGCCGGACCGCACCTCACCAGCCGCGCGAACCGTGATCGCAGCGGTCAGCAGACATATCGCAGCGAGCCACAACCGTTGCTGCACAATGACCCTCCAGTGCGGGCGCGTCGTTATCTGAGCGCCATGCGGAAATTCGCGCGTTCGTACGCAGCGGGATCGGGAATTCGTTCGAGGCTCATGTTGCCGCGCATCTCTGTGAGCGAGCTCCACTCGTGCTCCCGCATCCACACGTCGATCTCGCTGAGGACCGTTCGCACGTGATCGGGACCGTGACGCAGAAGCGCCGACACCATCTGCGTCGCATGGGCGCCGGCCATCGTCGCCTTGACGACGTCGAGCCCGGTATGAATGCCGCCGGTAATGGCAATCGACGCCTTGATTCGCCCGGCCAGGGCTGCGGCACCGCGAAGCCGCAGCGGCAGCTCGGACGAATCCGACAGTGGCAATGTCCGAATCACTTCGAGCTCCTCGACATCGAGGTCGATGCGATGAAAGCGTGTGAACAGGACGAGCGCGTCGGCGCCGGCCGCGTCGAGCTGTTTCGCGAAATGCGCGAAGGCGGTGAGCAGCGGCGCGAGCTTGACAGCGATCGGGATCCGCACCGAGCGCCTCACGGCGCGCACGACGTCGATGGCGTCGCGTTCGACATCCGCCGCGCTTGCGGTCATGTCGCTGGCGGCGTGGTAGATGTGCAGTTCGAGGCCGTCCGCGCCGGCGTCCTCGAGCAGGCGGGCGTAATCGAGCCAGCCGCCCGGTGTCACACCGTTGAGCGAGGCCATGACCGGGATGCGAACGGCTTGCTTGATCAACCGGAGATGCTCGAGATACTCATCGGGCCCCAGCGCGGTCAGCGGCTCGGGCTCGAAGCTGTGCGCCTCGGCGAACGACTCACTATGGCCTTCGGCGTTGAAGTAGGTGTCCATCTGTTCGCCGGTGATCTCCTCTTCGTACAGCGAGCGGAGGACCAGCATCGCCGCGCCCGCATCCTCGAGCGCCCTGACGGTATCGAGATCGTCGCCGAGCGGTCCCGCGCCGACGATCAGCGGATGGGGCAGACGCAACCCGAGGTACGTGGTGCTGAGATCCATCACGGCTCCTTAGACTCAGACTCGGTCTGTGCGGCGGCCTCGAGCGCCGCCTCGAAGGCCGGGACTTTGATCTGGGCAAGCTGCGAGTACACCGAATAGCGCCGCTCGGCTGCCGCCTGTGATTCCCTGACGAAGGTTTTGTAGCGCGCGGGATCGGCGCGCTCCACCATCCGGAAACGAGACTCGTTGCGCATGTAGTCGGCCACCTTGACCTTGGGTGGGCCGTAGTCGAGGTGCAGCGGGGGCTCGCCCTTCATGCCGCGCCGCGGATCGAAGCGATAGAGCGGCCAGACGCCCGACTCGACGGCCAGCTTCTGCTGCATCCCTCCGTGAGCCATGTCGTATCCGTGGGCGATGCAGTGGCTATAGGCGATGATGAGCGACGGTCCGGTGTAGGACTCCGCTTCGAGAAACGCCTGGGCCGTCTGGGCCATCTTCGCGCCGAAGGCGACTTTTGCGACGTACACGTGTCCGTACATGTTCGCTAACAGGCCGAGATCTTTTTTCCCGATCGATTTGCCCGAGGCGGCGAACTTGGCGGCGGCGCCGAGCGGCGTCGCCTTCGACTGTTGCCCTCCCGTATTCGAGTACACCTCGGTGTCGAGGACGAGGATGTTGACGTCGCGTCGATTCGCCAGCACGTGATCGAGCCCGCCGTAGCCGATGTCGTACGCCCATCCATCACCGCCGACGAGCCACACGCTCTTCTTCACGAGATAGTCGGCGAGCGTTTCGAGACGCCGCGCTTCGGCGGACGTCTGACCAGCGAGCTGGCGCCGGAGCGCCTCGACGCGTTGACGCTGCGCCGCGATGCCGGCCTCGCTGGTCTGATCGGCGTCGAGGATCGCCGCGCCGAGACCGTCGCCAATCTGCGGCGCGAGGCGCTGGACGAGAGCGCGCGCCGCTGTGACATGCGCGTCGAGCGCGAGACGGAAGCCGAAGCCGAACTCTGCGTTGTCCTCGAAGAGGGAGTTCGACCATGCGGGCCCTCTGCCGTCGCGATTCGTCGTGTACGGAGTCGTGGGCAGGTTGCCGCCGTAAATGGAGGAGCAGCCCGTCGCATTCGCGATGAGCAGCCGGTCGCCAAAGAGCTGGGTGAGCAGTTTGAGGTACGGCGTTTCGCCGCAGCCCGCGCACGCGCCGGAGTACTCGAACAGCGGCTCGAGAAACTGCGAGCTCTTGTGGTCGATGCGCACCATCTCCGTGCGATTCACCTCGGGCAGTTCGAGGAAGAAGTCGTAGTTGACACGCTCGTCGTTCCGCAGCGGCGCCTGCGGATGCATGTCGATGGCCTTATGTTTCGGGTTCGTGCGGTCCTTGGCCGGGCAGACGTTCACGCACAGATTGCAGCCGGTGCAGTCTTCCGGCGCCACCTGGATCGTGTAGCGCTTGCCCTTGTAGTCGTTGCCCTTGTAGGCCGTCGACTTGAACGTGGGCGGCGCGCCTGCCAGCACGCTGTCGTCGTAGACCTTCGCGCGGATGGCGGCGTGCGGGCAGACGAGCGCGCATTGGTTGCACTGAATGCAGATCTTCGAGTCCCAGACCGGTATTTCGAGCGCGATGTTGCGCTTCTCCCATTTCGCCGTCGCCATCGGCCAGGTGCCGTCGACCGGAAAGGCGCTGACCGGAAGGAGGTCGCCTTTGCCGGCCAGCATCACGGCGGTCACTTTTTGTACGAAATCGGGCGCGCGCTCGGATACGAGCGGCGGGCGGCTGTGCCGGGCGCTCACCGCGGCCGGCGCGCTGATCTCGTGGAGGTGCGCCAGCGCCTGGTCGACCACCTCCCAGTTGCGACGCACGACCTCAGGGCCGCGCTTGCCGTAGGTCTTTTCGATCGCCTTCTTGATGTGCGCGATCGCTTCGTCGCGCGGCAGGAGACCCGAGATCGCGAAGAAGCACGTCTGCATGATCGTGTTGATGCGCGTCCCCATGCCGGCGCGCTTCGCGAGGTCGTAGGCGTCAATGGCGAAGAACCGGATCTTTCGCTCGAGGATCTGCTCCTGCATCTCCCGCGGCAGCTCGTCCCACACGCGGTCCGCGGCGAATGGCGCATTGAGCAGAAACGTCGCGCCCGGCGCGGCGTACTCGAGCACGTCAATCTTGTCGACGAACTCGAACTGATGACAGGCGACGAAGCCGGCACGATCGATCAGGTACGCGGAGCGGATCGGCCGCTTGCTCGTGCGGAGGTGTGAGATGGTGATCGCGCCAGATTTCTTCGAGTCGTAGACGAAATAGCCCTGCGCGAAGAGGTCCGTTTCCTGTCCGACGATCTTGATCGAGTTTTTGTTGGCGCCGACGGTGCCGTCGGCGCCCAGTCCGTAGAAGATCGACGCCGACACATCCTCCGACTCGGTCCGAAATGACGGATCCCATGCGAGCGACGTGTGCGTGACGTCGTCGATGATGCCGACGGTGAAGTGATGCTTCGGGCTGTCCTTGGCGATCTCGTCGAAGATGGCCTTCACCATCGCGGGGGTGAACTCCTTCGACGACAGGCCGTAACGCCCGGCGATCAGACGCGGCGGCACGGCGAACGGCGAGCGTCCCTCGGCGACGCCTTCGGCGATCGCGGTCGTCACATCCAGGTACAGTGGGTCGCCTGTCGCTCCCGGCTCCTTGGTCCGGTCGAGCACGGCCAGACTGCGGACGCTCGGGGGCAGGGCAGCCAGAAATGCGCGGCTGGCAAACGGGCGGTAGAGCCGCACCTTCAGCACGCCGACCTTCTCGCCGCGAGCCGTCAAGTACTCCACGGTTTCGTGCGCCGTCTCGGCGCCCGATCCCATGAGAACGATCACGCGTTCGGCGTCCGGATCGCCGACGTACTCGAACAACCCATAGCGCCGGCCCGTTCGCTCGGCAAAGGCGCGCATCGTGCGTTCGACGATCTCCGGGCACGCATCGTAGAAGCCATTCGCCGCCTCGCGCGCCTGGAAGAACACGTCGGGATTCTGTGCAGTGCCGCGGAGCACCGGCTTGTCGGGCGTCAGCCCGCGCTGACGATGGGCGTAGATCGACGGTTCCGCGATCAGCGCGCGCAGATCGTCGTCGCTCAGCTCTTCGATTTTCGCGGCTTCGTGCGAGGTTCGGAACCCGTCGAAGAAGTGCAGGAAGGGGATGCGCGACTCGAGCGTCGCGGCATGCGACACCGCGGCCATGTCGTGCGCCTCCTGCACCGAGTTCGAGCACAACAACGCGAAGCCAGTCTGGCGGCACGCCATGACGTCGGAGTGATCGCCGAAAATCGATAGCGCGTGCGTCGCGAGCGTCCGCGCCGCCACGTGCATCGTGAACGGCGTCAGCTCGCCCGCGATCTTGTACATGTTGGGGATCATCAGGAGCAGGCCCTGCGAGGCCGTGAACGTCGTCGAGAGCGAGCCGGCCTGCAGCGCGCCGTGCACCGCTCCGGCTGCGCCTCCCTCCGATTGCATTTCAGCCACCTCCGGCACGACTCCCCAGAGGTTCGGCTTCTTCCGGCTCGACCACTCGTCGCACAGTTCGGCCATCGGACTGCTCGGCGTGATCGGGTAAATGGCAATCGTCTCGCTCGCCCGATAGGCGACCGATGCGGCCGCCTCGTTTCCGTCGACCGTCATGTGCCGCTTGTTACCCATGTCCCAGCTCCATCAGATGTCGTCAAAAAGCATTCAGTCCGGCTTCGCGAAACACGGCACAGACCTGATCGACCGCTTCCTCCGAGGGGGGCTCGATGTCGCCAAGCGTGTAGTCGATGCCGAGCTGCCGCCACTTGAACCGCCCCATCTGGTGGAAGGGGAGCACATCGACGCGCGTCACGTTGCCCAGACCGGCGGCAAAATCGGCGATCTTTGCGATGTCGTCGGCGTCATCCGTCAGTCCAGGCACCAGGACGAACCGAACCCAGACCGGCCGCCTTCGCGCGGCGAGGCGGCGCGCGAAGTCCAGCGTCGGTCCGACATCCGCGCCGGTGAGATGGCGATGACGTTCCGGATCCCACGTCTTCAGATCGAGCAGCACGAGGTCGATCGTCTCGAGCTCGGCGTCGGACAGCCGATCGCCGTAGTAGCCGTTTGTGTCGAGCGCCGTGTGAATGCCCATCGCCTTCGCCGCCGCGAACAGCTTCACCGCGAAGCGATGCTGCATCAGCGGGTCGCCTCCGCTGAGCGTGAAGCCACCGGACATCGCGATCAGGCCGGCCCGATACTTGCGCAGTTCCGCGGTGGCGTTCGCGATCGTCACCGGTATCCCGTTGCTCATCGTCCAGGTATCGGGGTTGTGGCAGTAGACGCAGCGCCACATGCAGCCCGCCGTCCAGGCGACGACGCGCACGCCGGGACCGTCGAGGGTGGATCCGGTCGTGAACGAGTGGAGGAATCCCATGTCGCCGGTGGCGAGCGCCGATCGCACGTCGGTCTCGGGCACGTTCGCGCCGAGATTGACCCGAAGCTCGAACGGATTCTTCGCCACCAGCGGCGTCCGCTGCAGGAGACGACCTTCAGGCATGGCCGACTTCTCCATGAAAGGTCCGGCTGATCACGTCCATCTGCTGTTCGCGCGTGAGCCGCACGAAATTGACGGCATAACCCGACACGCGAATTGTGAGGCTCGGGTACTTGTCCGGGTGATCCATCGCATCGAGGAGCACGTCGCGGTTCAGCACGTTCACGTTCATGTGGTATCCCGTCGTGCTGAAGAATGCGTCGAGCATTGCGGTCAGGTTGGTGATGCGATCTGCCTGGACGCGCCCGAGCCCTGTCGGGAGCAGCGACGTCGTGAGCGAGATGCCGTCCGCGGCGTCGCGATAGGGAATCTTGGCGACCGACGCCGCGGCCGCGTGAATGCCGTGGCTGTCGCGGCCGTGCATCGGATTCGCGCCGGGCGCAAAAGGTTCACCCTGGCGGCGGCCGTCCGGCGTATTGCCGGTCGCCTTGCCGTACACGACGTTCGACGTGATCGTCAGCACCGATTGCGTGTGCAGGGCGTTCCGATACGTCGGGTACTTCCGCAGCTTGTTCATGAAGGTGCTGACCAGCCACACGGCGAGCTGGTCGACGCGATTGTCGTTGTTGCCGAACAGCGGGAACGTGCCCTCGGTTCGATAATCGGTGACGAGCCCCGTCGCGTCGCGGACGACGCGCACCTGGGCGTACTTGATGGCGGACAGACTGTCTGCGACGACCGAAAGACCGGCCAGCCCGAACGCCATCGTGCGAACGGGCGAGTAATCGTGGAGCGCCATTTCCACCCGCTCGTACGCGTACTTGTCGTGCATGTAGTGAATGACGTTCATGGCGTTCACGTACACGCCGGCAAGCCAATCCATCATTCGCTCGAACTTGGCGATGACATCCGTGAAATCCGGCTCGTCGCCTGTGACCGGCTCGTACCGCGGTCCGACCTGTTCGCCGCTGATTTCATCCCGACCGCCGTTGATCGCGTAGAGCAGGCACTTCGCGAGATTGGCGCGCGCCCCGAAAAACTGCATCTGCTTGCCGACGAGCATCGGTGAGACGCAGCAGGCAATCGCGCCATCGTCGCCCCACGCGCGGCGCATGATCTCGTCGCTCTCGAACTGCAGGGCGCTCGTATCGATCGCGACCTTGGCGGCAAAGCGCCGGAAGGCATCGGGCAGTCGCGGCGAGTACCAGATGGTCAGATTCGGCTCGGGCGCAGGGCCGAGGTTGTAGAGCGTCTGGAGAATGCGGAAGCTGGTTTTCGTCACCAGTGTCCGTCCGTCGTCGCCCATGCCGGCGATCGATTCCGTCACCCAGGTCGGATCGCCCGCGAAGAGCTCGTCGTATTCCGGCGTGCGCAGGAACCGGACGATGCGCAGCTTGATGACGAAGTCGTCGATGATCTCCTGGACCTGCTGCTCCGTCAGTGCGCCTCTGGCGAGATCGCGTGCGAAATAAATGTCGAGAAATGTCGATGTGCGTCCGAGCGACATCGCAGCGCCGTTCTGTTCCTTCACGCCGGCGAGGTATCCGAAGTAGAGCCATTGAACGGCCTGCTTCGCGTCGGCTGCCGGACGCGAGATGTCGAAGCCGTAGCTGTCCGCCATCTGTTGCAGTTCTTTCAGGGCGCGGATTTGTTCCGCCAGTTCTTCGCGATCGCGGATCACCTCGTCGGTCGACATCGAGGCGTCCAGACTGTGCTTCTCCTCCTGCTTGCGCTCGATGAGGCGGCTGACGCCGTACAGCGCAACGCGGCGGTAGTCGCCGATGATCCGGCCGCGCCCGTACGCATCGGGCAGGCCGGTCAGAATGTGCGAGCTGCGGCACCGTCTGATGTCAGGTGTATAGGCGTCGAAGACCGCGTCGTTGTGTGTCTTCCGATACTTCGTGAACGTCGCGACGACGTGAGGGTCGGGTTCGTATCCATAGGTCTTGAGCGCAGCCGCCACCAGGCGAAAGCCGCCGTTCGGCATGATTGCGCGCTTCAGTGGCGCATCGGTCTGAAGGCCGACGATGATCTCGCTCTCGCGATCGATGTAGCCGGGCGCGTGGGCGGTGATCGAGGCCGGGATTTGAGAGACGTCGAGCACGCCCTTGCGCCTCTCCTCGACGAACAACGCCTGGAGCTTGTTCCAGATGTTCTCGGTCCGCGGAGTGGCAGGCGTCAGAAACGATTCGTCTCCGTCGTACGGCTCGTAGTTCTGCTGAATGAAGTCGCGCACGTTGATCTCGGTCTGCCAGAGCCCGGTCCGAAATCCCTCCCAGGGCGCGGCGGCCTGGTTCGTGTCCCTCGGAAACGCCGTCGCGGCCATCGACGACTCCTTTACGTTCTGGCGGCCGTGCCCGTGCCGGCCGTGAGCCCGAGCAGCAGCCCGGTATGCTGCGCAATCATCAACTCCTCGTTGGTCGGTATCACCCAGGCCGATACCCGACTCTCGCGCGTGGAGATCCGCGGTCCGTTCTCCGCGTTGGCGCGGCGCTCGAGCTCGAGGCCCAGCCACGCGGACGCCTCGCAGATCCGCGATCGGATTTCAGCCGAATTCTCGCCGATGCCCGCGGTGAATACGAGTCCGTCGATCCCGCGCAGCACCGCCGCCAGTGCTCCGATTTCCTTGGCGGCGCGATAGACGAAGTAGTCGACGGCCAGCTGCGCTGCGGGCTCGCTGTTCGCGAGCAGATCGCGCATGTCGTTGCTGATGCCGGACAGGCCGAGTAGGCCCGACTTCTTGTACAACACGGCCTCGACGTCCTTCGCGGACAGCCCCAGTCCCTGAACGAGATAGAGCACGACGCCTGGATCGATTGCGCCCGGCCGCGTGCCCATGCAGAGTCCGTCGAGCGCCGTGAACCCGAAGCTGCTGTCAATGCTTCGTCGGTCTTTGAGCGCGCACAGGCTCGCGCCGCTACCGAGGTGGGCGACGATCACACGGCCCGCGGCAATCTCCGGCGCCACGCGCGGCAGAACCGAGGCGATGTACTCGTACGAGAGCCCGTGAAAACCGTAGCGCTGCACACCGGATCGGCGGATCTCCAGCGGCAGCGGAACGACGTCGGCGACCTCGCGGTGTCCGCGGTGAAAGCCGGTGTCGAAACACGCGACTTGCGGCACGCCCGGCAGCCGTTCGGAGACGGCGTCAATCGCCGCAAGGTTGTACGGCTGATGGAGGGGAGCCAGCGGCACCAGCGCCCGCAACTCCTCCATGACTTGCGGCGTGATCACGGTTGGCGCGGCGTGCGATGCGCCGCCATGGACGACGCGATGCCCGACGCCGAGGACTCGGGTGCCGTGGAAGCGGGCACGGAGCCATACGGCCAGCGCGTCGAGTGCCTTGCGCTGATCGCGAACCGACGCGTCCAGCTTCTGATCCTCGAGCCTCGATCCCGCACCGTCCTTCGCTGAAAGGCGGGGCGATGTGCCGATGCCCTCGATCTGCCCTCGTGCCTCCGCTCGCCAAGCTTCAGCATCTGCGTGCTGATAGACGCAGAACTTGAGGCTCGAAGACCCGGCATTGAGGACGAGTACGACGGCGCGATCATCCGGACCGGTCGACTGCTGGTGGTTCGCCATGGCCGCTACACCACAGTCTGAAGGGTCTGCCGCCTGGCATGCGCTGCCACGGCCGCCACGGCGCAGCTCGCAATCCGCGAGCGGACGCTGTCGGCCCTGCTCGTCAGGATGATCGGCACGCGCGCACCGAGTACGAGGCCGGCGCTGTCGGCGTTCGCCAGGAAGGTGAGCTGCTTGGCGAGCATGTTGCCCGACTCGAGGTCGGGAACGAGGAGAATGTCGGGGTCGCCGGCCACCTCGGACGTGATCCCCTTCACCTTCGCGGCCTCCGCGCTGATGGCGTTGTCGAACGCAAGCGGGCCATCCAGGAGGCCGCCGGTGATCTGCTTCCTCTCGGCCATCTTGCAGAGGGCTGCGGCGTCGAGCGTGGCCTGCATCTTCGAATTCACAGTCTCGACGGCTGCGAGAATGGCGATCTTCGGCTTCTTCACGCCGAAGGTCATCGCCAGATCGATGGCGTTCTGGCAGATGTCGACCTTGTCCTCGAGGCCCGGTGCGATGTTGATTGCAGCATCGGTGACGATCAGGACCTTGTGATACGTCGGAACGTCCATGATGAAGACGTGGCTGATGCGGCGGCCGGTGCGGAGGCCGGTCTCCTTCGCAATGACGGCACTCAACAGCTCGTCCGAGTGCAGGCTCCCTTTCATCAGGAGTTCGGCCTCGCCCTTGCGGACGAGTTCCACTGCTTTGGCGGCCGACGCATGGCTGTGCGGCGCATCGACGATTCGGATCGTCCCGAGATCGACGCCGGTCTTCCTCGCAATCTCCTGAATCTTGGCCGTCGGACCCACGAGAATCGGCACGATCAAGCCGTGCTCGCCTGCTTCGATGGCGCCAGCCAATGCGGTTTCCTCGCAGGGATGCGCAACCGCGGTCGGTATCGGCTCCAGCGTTCGACATCGCTCCAGCAGCAACTCGTACTTTCCCGTTCCAGTTGATCGATTCATGACGCACCCACAATGGCCGGCGCCGTCCGTCGAACCCCCGGTCCCGTCTCTTTCAACAGCACCGTGAGCACGATGGACAGCGCGACGCCGTATAACAGAGGTTCAAAGGCGGTCTGGTAGTGCTCGAGGGTCGACGGCGTGCC
>JBKPDW010000454.1:0-7582 GCA_046728115.1 Acidobacteriota bacterium
CACACGCTCCGTACCGGTCTCCAGTTCGAAGAGGTTCACGACTTGCGCGAGACCACCTGGCCGAGCAACGTGCAGTACTACGATTTCGGCGGCGCGCCCGATTACGCGCTGTTCAGAGAGCCGTCCGTGCAGGGCGCGAACTACACGACACAGGGCATCTGGGCGGAGGATCAGCTGACGATCCGCAGCCGGGTGACGTTCGATCTCGGATTGCGGTACGACCGCATGCATGCGATCAGTCCCGACTTGAGCGCGATCAACTTCAAGCTCGAAGAGACCGGCACGACCGTCAACGGCACGGGTAGCCTGTTCACCTGGAACCAGTGGGCGCCTCGAGTGGGCGCCAACATCAAGCTGACCAACGACGGTCGAACCGTGCTCCGGGGCACGTACGGGCGCGCCTACCGCCAGATTCTCCCCTTCGAGCTGGATACGGTGCATCCGGGGATCTCCTCTGTCACGCAGGCGAAGTACGTCCCCGCCACCGGTGCATATACGCAGATCGTGTCGGTGACGAATTCCCGGTCGAACCTTGCCGTCGATCCTGGATTGACGGCGCCGCGTCAGGACACGTATTCCGTTGGCGTCGATCGCCAGTTGATGCAGCAGCTCGCCGTCAACGTGAGCTACGTGTACAAGCACGGCGAGAACCTCGTGGGGTGGCGCGACATTGGAGGCGTGTACAGCGAGAGCACCACCGTTTTGCCCGATGGCCGGACGCTGAGGACATTGCCGCTGCTCAACTCCGCCAGCCAGCGGCTGTTTCAGTGGACCAACCGTCCGGACTACGTCGACAACTACAACGCCTTCATTGCGAGCCTCGTCAAACGCCTGGCGAATCGCTGGCAGGGCCAGGTCAACCTCACCCTCAGTCGCTCGCGCGGCCTCAGGGGAACGGGGGCGTTCGGGCAGGACCCGAACGATCTCACCAATGCCTTCGGGCGTATCAGCGACACCGATCGGCCGGTCATGTTCACGGCCAACGGCTCGTACGACATTCCGCGCGTGGACGTGCGCGTGTCGGCCAACTACCAGAACGTGTCGGGCCGCACCTTCGCGCCCGTCGCGTCGGTGGTTCTGCCCCAGGGACGCCGGAACATCAACCTCACGGCTCCTGGGACGGACGGAGCGTTCCGTGCTCCCCGCACCAACGTCGTCAACCTTCGCATCGACAAGCTCCTGAACTTTTGGGGCAATCGGCGGCTCGAGCTGGTGGCGAACATCATCAACGCGCTGCAGAGCAAGGCCCCGAGCACCGGTTTCGCCACGTTCAACTTCTTCAGCCCGACGTACGCACAGCCGACGTCGTGGGTCCAACCGCGGCAGCTATATCTGGGAGTGCGCGTAAATTTCTGACGACAATGGCCGGGACATCGTCACTGAGGGGACATCGCGAGGGATTTTCCAATGAGTCTCCCAAGACTTCCGCAGGGCGGTGGCGACCTGTGTTGCTGGCGTGTGTGGCGCTCCTCGCCTGGTCGCCGGTGGCCGCCGGGATCCTGGATGATTCTGGCCAGCGCGAGTATGCGCGGGCCGGCTGCGACTCCTGCCACGGGCCCGAGGCGCACGGTGCCGGCCAGGCGCCCGAGCTCGCAGGGCTGAAACGTCCTTATCCGGAATTCGTGAAGATCGTTCGCGATGGCATCGGCGAAATGCCCCCCCATTCGAAAGACGAGGTGAGCGACGAGCAGCTAGGCACGATCTACAAGTGGTTGACACAGCTGCCGTCGAAGGGCTCGGGTCGCGCAATTTCCGCGCGCGGGATGTTGACATCGCGCGTCAGGAGGCTGGGATGAATCGTCGCACCTTTCTCAAGACTGCAGGAGCCAACGCCGGAACACTCGCGATCGGCGGGAGCGCCGTGCTGCACGCCGCGGCCGTTGCGCAGGGATCGCCGTCGCAGCGCGCCACGGCCCTGGGAAACAACGTGACGGCAGACGTCGCGATCGTGGGCGCGGGCGTTTTCGGCGGGTGGACCGCGCTCTACCTCCGCGAGATGGGCCTCTCGGTGGTCATGATCGACCAGTACGGGCCGGGCAACTCGAAATCGAGCTCCGGCGGCGAGATTCGCGGGATGCGCGCCACTTACGGCGATCAGGAGCATTACACGCGCTGGGCGATGACCGCGATGGAGTTGTGGAAGATCCGCGAAGCGGAATTCGGCACGAAGCTGTTCTACCAATGCGGCGGTCTCCAGGTGAACCGCGAGTGGACGCGACAAATCACCGCCACGCGCGCGGTCTTCGACAAGCTCAAGATCCCGTACGAAGTCATCAAGCACGAGGATCTCGTCAAACGGTGGCCGCAGATGTCGACCGACAGCGTCGAATTCTTCGGTTTCTACACGCCGTTTGGCGGCGTGTTGAAGGCCCACGACGCCTGCATTGCCGTCGCACGTGCCTTCGAGAAGAAAGGTGGAAAGTTCGTCCTGGCGAAAGCGTCGCTGGGTGCGCGCACCGGCAATCAGTTGCAGTCGCTGACGCTGTCGACCGGACAGACCGTCAGCGCCGGGACGTTCGTTTTCGCCGCGGGTCCCTGGCTCCTGACGATGTTCCCCGAGGTGTTGACGAACAAGCTGATGGTCGCCAAGCGCGGCTACTACATGGTCGGTCTCCCGCCCGGCGACTTCCGCTTCTCCTATCCAAATTTGCCGAACACCGGCGTCGGTGTCCCGAGCGTCGACGGTCTCGGCATCGCCATCTTGATGGGATCCGGCAACAAGCCCGTCGATCCGGATACACACGACCGCGTGCCGACGGCCGAGGACAAGGCGGCGATCAAGCAGATCCTGACGTCCCGTTTTCCCGATCTGAAAGACCAACCGATCCTCAACGCACATGTTTGTCAAAGCGACAACACGGTCGACGGCAACTACATCATCGACCGTCACCCCGGTCTCGAGAACGTGTGGCTGGTTGGCGGCGGTTCGTACCACGGGTTCAAGATGGGTCCGGTCGCGGGCGACTACACCGCGAACCGCATCGTCGGACGCGACAAGAGCCCCGATTTGGCTCCGATCTTCAAGATCAAGGACCAGACGTTTTCTGAAGCGAGCGCCGCTCCAAGGGTCAACGACTTGATGGAATAGCGGACAGTCCCGGGCGGGTGGATCGTCAATCAACGGAGGTCAGCCATGCGTTGGGCGAGGTGGTTGCGTCTGTGCGTCCTTGGTTGCGGGCTGTCGGTACTGTCTTCCGGCAAGGACGTCCAGGCCCAATCGTTCCAGGGGGGCGTGCGTGGCGCCGTTCGTGACGCACAGGGCGTGATTCCCGGCGCCAGCGTCACGATGACCAACGAGGCGACCAAGGTCGCCCGCGAAACCACCTCGAACGAGGTCGGTGAGTACACCTTCCCGAACGTCGTCCCCGGCACCTACAGGCTGGAAGTCTCGGTCCCCGGCTACAAGAAGTTCGAACGGGCGGGGCTGACCATCGCGACACAACAGTTCGTGACGGTTGACACCGTCCTCGAGGTAGGGGCGATCGAGGAAGCAGTCACCGTCACAGGTGCCTCGCCGCTCATCGACACGTCCACGGCGTCGCAGGGCACCGTCATCGACCGCGCGCAACTCGAAGCGCTGCCGACGCCGGGACGCAACGCTTCGCTCATGGCCGTGACGATGCCGACCGTCGTCAGCAGCGGCAACACCGGCTTCAACCGGCAGAACGCGCAGAGCGGGGCGACGACCGTGTCGATCGGCGGCGGTGGCGTACGGGCGAACAACTACATTCTCGACGGCGTCCCGATCACCGATCTGACGAATCGCGCCGCGGTCTTCGTATCGATCGAGGGGCTCGAAGAGATGAAGGTTCAGGTCCACACCTACGATGCGGAGATGGGCCGCACGGGTGGGGGCGTGTTCAATGCCACGGCGAAGTCCGGAACCAACGCGCTTCACGGTTCCGCGTTTTACCGAACGCAGCCGACCTCCCTGCTCCAGCAGAACTTCTTCCTGCGCGGCCAGCCCAAAGCGGATCAGTACTCACGGATTCCCGGGTACGGAGTCGGCGGACCCATCAAGACGGATCGAACGTTCTTCTGGACATCGATGGAAGGCGACCGGGGTCTGCTGGGTCACAACTTCTCGGTGAACTTTCCAACAACACGCGAGCGTGCCGGCGACTTCTCGCAGACGTTCGACCGCACGGGTCGGCTGATTGTCATCTACGATCCGTTGACCACCCGGACCGATCCAGCGACCGGCCAGCAGATCCGCGATCCGTTTCCCGGCAATGTCATTCGGGCCAACCGGATCAACCAAGTGGGACAGCGGATCGCCAACATCATGCCGAAGCCGACCGACGAGGTCAGCAACCAGAACGCCAACTATTTCAACGACAATCCGACCAAAGACGAGGCGCTGCAGTGGTCGGCGAAGATGGATCACAAGTTCACGGACAACTTGTCCCTGAGCGCGCTGTACGTCTGGGCGCGGACCGGCGAGAACGGCGACTGCTGGTACAACTCGAATCTGTTTGCCTGTCCGATGTTCCGCCTGGATCGCAAGGTGCACGTCGTCGGATTGAACAACAACTACGTCCTGAACAACTCGACGGTCCTGTCGCTGCGGTTCGGCTGGAATCGCTTCGACGACTCCAATTCCCTCCCGCATACGTTCGATCCGACGGAGCTCGGATTCAACCAGGCGTACCTCAATGCGATTCCTGGGAAAAAGTTCCCGCGAGTCGACCTTGGCGATTTCGGCGTCATGGGCTTCACGCCCAGAAACGACCGTTATTTCAGCTCATACGCGGGCACCACGACGCTGTCGAAGCTCCTCGGCCGGCACAGCGTCAAAGTGGGCGGCGACTATCGGCGCATCGGCGTGCACGGGCTCGCGTACGGAGAGGAGTCCGGCAATTTCACGTTCAACAAGCAGTTCAGTCAGGGCCCCAATCCGTTGAGCCCCGCGTCGGCGAGTGGCAGCTCGATTGCGGACCTGCTCCTCGGATATCCGAGCGCAGGGTCGATCGCCATCACGCAGCCGTTCGACATGTTTCTCAACTACTACGGCGGCTATGCGCAGGACGACATTCGCGTGAGCTCGAAGCTCGCGGTGAACGTCGGCGTGCGGCTCGAGCACGAGGACGGTATCCGCGAAACGAACGATCGAATCACGGTGGCTTTCGATCAGAATGTGATCAGCCCGCTGAACAACCTCGTGAGGATTGAAGGTCGCGACGCGATTCGCGGCGGTCTCGTGTACGCAGGCGTCAACGGCGCGCCGCACGTGCAAGGGAATCAGCCAGCGGTCAAGGTCGCGCCGCGTGCCGGAATCGTGTATTCCATCAATCAGAACACTGTGGTGCGCGGCGGCTACGGCCTCTTCTGGGCGCCGTGGAATTACCCGTCGCCCAACAACACGAACTACGGTCAGCTTGGCTTCACAGGCGTTTCGACGTTGCAGCAAAACACTCTCGTGCCGATCACGTCCGTGGACAACCCGTTCCCCAACGGACTGACGCAGCCCGTCGGTTCGAGCCAGGGGCTGCTGGCCGGCGTCGGCGGCAACATCGACTACGTCGATCAGAACAAGGAGGCATCGCGCGTCCAGCAATACTCGATCGACGTTCAGCGCGAGCTGCCGAGCAACGTGGCCGTGAGCGTCGGGTACACGGGAGCGAAGGGTGACTCTCTCAGCTTCGGCGGAACCTCCGATGCGACGCTCAACATCAACCAGTTGGATCCCAGATACTTCTCGCTCGGCAGTCAGCTGGTGCAGCTGGTCCCGAATCCTTTTTTCGGCGTTCCCGGGGCGGGCGCATTGGCCACACAAACCACGATCCAGCGGGGACAGTTGTTGCGGCCGTATCCTCAGTTCCTGAACGTCCTCGCCCACCAGGGGAGCGGCGGTCGGTCGCGATACGACGCGCTGATCCTCGAGCTCAACAAGCGGGTCGTCGGCTGGTGGGGCGGCCGCGTGAGCTACACACGCAGCCGGTTGATGGACAACCAGTTCGGACAGAGCAATTACTACTCCGCGACCGGTGTCATCCTCGACAACTACAACGTGGATCGCGAGTACGCATACGGCTTGATCGACGTACCGAACAAGCTCGTGGTCGCACCAATCGCTATGCTTCCCTTTGGTGCCGGCAAGCGATTCCTCAACAAGAACGGTGTCGTCGACTACCTTGTCGGCGGCTGGACGATCTCGATGGTCGCGACACACGAGAGCGGATTTCCCATCGCCATCAGTCAGTCACCGAACAACTCTGGCCTCTTCGGCAGCAATCAGCGACCCAACCTCGTGCCGGGCGTGCCGGGCGTGCTGGTCGATGACATCACCGCGCAACTCTCGAAGGACGTCAACAACAATCAGTATCTCAGCCTGGCCGCATGGTCGCAGGCGCCGGCTTTCACGTTCGGCAACGCGCCACGCACGGATCCGGACGTCCGGACGCCGCCGAGGAACAAGATCGACATTGCGTTCGCCAAGCACATCAAGACCGGCGGCCGCACGGAGGGCGAGTTCCGTGTCGAGTTGCTGAACGCGACCGGAATTCCACAGTACCAGGCGATTCCGGCGACCTTTGGCATCGGCACCTTTGGTCGGGTGCGCCTGCTCGCGGGGTATATGCGAGTGACGGCGCTCACGTTCCGATTCCGATTCTGACGCCGGCCGCAACGGGCGCAAGCCATGACAAAAAACAGCATTAGACTGGGCGGCAAGATCGTAATATCAAGGGGCCAACGGGCATCTCAATCGGCGCCAATCGCCGAGGCAGACGAGGAGGGCGCATGGGCAAGAAAGTAAGTCGCCGTGATTTCGCACGAACGACAGTGGCGGCGGGTGCAGCGGTCGTGGCGCTCCCGACCTCGGTTCTGGGCAAGACGGCAGCTGCCGCGGCGGCGACGATCACGCCTGCGGCAGCCGCGGGTGCTGCGGCCGCGGCCACGGCGGCTGTGGCGCCCCGCAAGCGTATCACCATGCCGATCGAGGTGGAGTACGGCGGCCGGATGGCGTGGGGCCGGGATCTGACGCTGCAGGACACGCTGACGCCGGCGGGTCAGCCGACGCCGAATTATCCGGGAGGCTGGAAGGAAGGCACGACGATTCCGTCGGAGTACTACGTCGATCCGGCGCACTACGCCCGCGACGAGAAATTCCTCGCCGAGCATTTCTGGTTCATGGTCGACCACCACAGCCGGATCCCGAACCCGGGCGACTACTTCGTGTTCGAGTACGGGCGCGGCACGAGCGTCATCGTGCTTCGGGACAAAGCGAATGAGGTGAGGGCCTTCCACAATGTCTGCCGGCACCGCGGGTCGCGGCTCTGTCAGCACGGCACCGAGGGTCAGCGGCCCACCGAAGCGAAAGTCGATGCGAAGCCTATCGACCCGGCGCTGTCGGTCGTGCAGCTCGGCCCCAGCGGCAACTCGCCCGTGTTCCGCTGCGTCTACCACGCGTGGACCTACGATCTGACCGGAAAGTTGATCTCGTATCCGAAAGGGATGCCGGACGGCTTCGACGCGTCGCAGCACGGTCTGCACCCGGCCCACGTCAACGTCGTGAACGGGTGGATCTGGGTGAGCCTGGCTACCGGCGACGCGCCCGATTTCGAGCCGTGGGTCCGCAACT
>JBKPDW010000455.1:0-4482 GCA_046728115.1 Acidobacteriota bacterium
TCGACGAGCGGATCGTCGATTCGCGCGCCGGCCGACAACAGCGAGCCCACACACTCCGAAAAGCGTGACGAACGCAGATACATCTCGATCAGGATGTCGAGCGGTTTCTTGCCCTTGATGGGCTCGGTCGGGCTGGCGCCGCGGGCGAGCGCTGCACGGATGCCGTCAGGCGAGTGCGTTTCGAACGCTACGAGGTAATCGAACTCGAGCGACATGGCTGCCGCCCAGCATATGTCATCGAGTGATCAGTGTCTCGTCATCCTTCGCCAGGAGGTCGCTGATCTGTACCTGCAAATCCCCCATGTTGGTGGCGAAGAGGAGCGCATTCTGCACGGTGATCGTCCCGGCCCGTGCGAGCTTCTCGAGCTCGCCGTCGAAGTGCTGCATCCCGTCGAGCTCGCCGTCGCGCATGGCATCGAGGAGCGACCGCCCCTCTTCTTCGCCGCGCTCGATGTAATCGCGCGTGCGCATGGTGGCTTTCAGGATTTCGAGGACTGCGACCCGCCCGCCGCCCACCTTCGGCACCAGGCGCTGGGAAATGAACCACCGGAACGACGCAGCCAGGCGCGTTCGAACCGCGCGCTGATCCGGGGCTTCGAACGAGCCGACGATGCGGTCGACAGTTTTCGACGCATCGATGGTGTGGAGCGTCGAGAACACCAGGTGACCCGTTTCGGCCGCGGTGAGCGCGATCTCCATCGTCTCGCGATCGCGCATCTCGCCGACCAGAATCACCTTCGGCGCCTGCCGCAGCGCGGCGCGAAGCGCCAGCGCAAACGTCGGCGTGTCGCTGTGCAGCTCGCGCTGGTGCACCGTGGCCTTCTTGTGGTTGTACAGGAACTCGATCGGATCTTCGATCGTGAGGAGGTGCTCGGCGCGCGTTTCGTTGATCAGATTGATGATCGCGGCGAGCGTGGACGACTTCCCCGATCCGGTCGGCCCGGTCACGAGCACGATGCCGTTCTTGAGCGATGCGATCTGCTCCAGCGATGCTGGCAGGTTGAGCTCGGCGAGCGTCGGGATGCGCGACGCGATGACGCGCATGACGATGGCAAAACTGCCGCGCTGCCGAAAGACGTTCACCCGGAAGCGCGCGCAGTTGGCGATGGAGTACGAGAAGTCGCAGGCGCCGTTTTCCTTCAGCGAGCGCAGCGCGTGCGCGTTGCCGCCGATCAACTCGTGCGCGACTCGAGCGGTGTGTTCGGCCGTGAGCACGGACACGCCGGGTACGTCCGCGGAGATCAGTTGGCCGTGCTGCTCCACCTGCGGCAACCGTCCCGGCGAAAAGACCAGGTCGCTGATGCCGTCTCCCGCCTGCAGCATGGCGTGAATCATCGCGTCCGTTGCTTTCGAAGGCAACGGCGCCGAAGGCTCGTCAAACCACTGCGCTTCGAGACCACCGGCCATAGTGGCGTCAGCGTTCATGACAGGACCGTCCAGACACTCGCTCGGTCCGGCTTATCGGCATGTGCGCCGGATTTCAGCAGACCTCGCGCTCGTCACGTCTTCCGGCGGATCGCTCGCGCGTGCGCCTCGGCCTCGACGGCCGTGACAACCTTGAGGAATCCGCGCAGATCGCCGGGAGAAATGCGTGCGTGCACGGCCTGCTCGAGATCGCCCAGGTGTCGATGCACGCGTCGGGCGACCGCGCGGCCCCTGGTCGTGGGACGGACGATGAACGTCCGGCGATCGGCGGCGCCGACGTGACGGGTGATGAGGCCTCGATCAACGAGGCGATCGAGGATGCTGGTCAGCGTGGAGCGTTTGTGCGCCAGGCCTTTGTGCAGCTCGGCGATGGTCGTGGGGCCCGACGAGGCCAGGAGCGCCAGGATGTGCGCTTCGCCTTGCGAAAGCGCGTCCTCACGCAGTGTGGCCAGGTAGAGGCCAATCCGATGCGTGGCGCGGTGAATCGGTGGAACCAGACGGAGCCGCATGGCGCGAGTAGTACGCGAGAATCAGATTCTTGTCCAGCAGACGCGGGCACGACGCCAGGATCATGTCGGCGCTGGCATCCGGCGCGAGCGCGCGCGCCGCGGCCATTTGATACATCCAGAACTCGGTGACGGGCTGAGAGTATTTCTCCGCCTTCCCGACCGAGGCGGCAAATCGCCGCAGCGTCGCCGCCATGCGATCGATCGCTTCCTGCACGCTCGGAGACTCATGCAGGTACACGAGCGCGACGCGGAGATGATCGGCGTGATGGAACCCTGCGTTCGGGACCTCGCACCGCTCGAGCGCGCGCGTCAGTTCCGTATCAGTCATCAGAACAATTGTTACGATATCGTAGTATTCGGAATCGGTCAATCTCACAGCAACGAGCGCCCTTGACCGGATTTGGAGCCGTTGACGCTGCGATTGAAGAAAAGCGACCGGATCACGTCCAGTTCGGCAGGCGTAATCGTGTGCCCCATCCCCGGATAAATGCGTTCATCCACGCTGGCGCCCATGTTACGGAACACGGCCGCCGTTTCGTGCACGCGCTCCAGCGGGATATGCGCATCGACGTCGCTGCAGGCGAGGAATACTTTCGTTCCGACAAACCGGCCGGTGTAGGTGCGCGACGTACCGGGCGGCCCGATCAGCCCGCCGCTCAAGCCGACAATCGCGCGATAGGACCGCGGATGCCTGGCCGCGAACTCGAGCGCAAGGCAGGCGCCCTGCGAAAAACCGAGCAGCGCGATGCGCTCTGCCGGCACGCCATGCCGTCCGAGCTCGATCACGAGATCGTCGAGAACCTTCAAACTGGAACTCAAACCAGGCTCGTTTTGATCCATCGGCGCCAGAAATGAAAAGGGATACCACGTGGCACCTGCCGCCTGCGGTGCAAGATAGGCGATGTCGTCGGCGCGAATTTCATCCGCAAGATTCAGGATGTCGGCGGGCCGCCCTCCGCGGCCGTGCACCAGAATCACCGTGATCCGCGCGGATGCGGGATCGAGCCCTTTTCGGAGCAGCGGCTGTCCCGAATGCGGGTCGAGGTTGGTCATGCACACAGATTCTCGCCGATCCAACCCATCGGAGCGCGCGGCGATACACTGAACGACGCATGACATATCGCTTCGGCGCCTTCGAGTTCGACGATTCGACGCTCGAGCTGCGGAAAAACGGACGGCTGATCGCGCTCGAACCCCAGCCTGCGCGCGCACTCGCCTGTCTCCTGGCGCGCGCAAACGACACTGTGCCCCGCGACGACTTGAAGCTGGCCGTGTGGGGCACGGAAACCCACGTGGATTTCGAACGCGGGCTGGCGTACTGCCTTTCTCAGATCAGAGCGGCTCTCGGCGACAAAGGCGAGAACCCTCGATTCGTACAGACGCTGCCGCGCAAGGGCTACTGCTTTGTCGCCCCGGTTCGAATTGACGGAGCCCCGACCGGGACCGATCCCTCCCGAGAGCGCACATCGGTTCACCGAAGCCGCTCCTGGCTGGTCGCGGCGGCAGTCGTGGGAGTTCTTGTCGCGGTCGGCGTGTGGTTCGCCGTGGGCCGCGGAACGGCCAGCGATCGCGTTGTCGTCGCGGTGTCCGTGTTCGACAACGAGACAGGAATGCCTCAGTACGATCGACTGGTTGCCGGTCTGTCCGATCTCGTGGTTTCGCGGCTGACCGAGCTTGCACCCAGCCGAATCGGAGTCGTGGGGAACGCGGCAGTTCTGAGACAACCCCGCAACATCCGCAACCTGAAGGCCGTGGCTGCCGGCGTGCAGGCCGACTACGTCGTGCTCGGTCAACTGCAGCAGGCCGAGACGGGGCTTCGCTTCATCACGCACTTCATTCGCCTCAGCGACGAAACGCATCTGCGAGCTAACCGGATTGCCTTGCCGGACGGAAACGTCAGCGGCCTCGAGGCCGCGGTTGTGGCCGAAGTCGAACGCGCCGTCCATCAGCACGTCCTGGGGCACTGACGTTGCCCGACTCTTTATCCTGAAGTGTCTCTGGAAATGACTGGCCGTCAGAGGCTTCCGGCCTGAAGGAAAACTGCATTGCCCTGCGGCGCCGTACCGGCAACAAGAGCTCCAGGAGGTGTACGGGATGTCTCACGACCTTTCTCGACGCGACTTTGCACAGAGCGTGGGTCTGGCGGCGCTTGGCTTCGGCGGTCTCGGCACGGCCGCAAACAGACAAACGTCGCCGCCGGCGGCAGCCGCATCAGCAGCCCATCCGGACTGGCTGCCGATGCAGGACCCGGCGATGGTCAAGGAAATGGTGACCGTGTCGCACTTCGACGCGAAGCGTGTTCGCGAGCTCGTCGAAACTCATACGGCGCTGGCGAACGCGGCGATCGACTGGGGGTTTGGCGACTGGGAAGATGCGCTCGGTGCCGCCGCCCATACGGGCCGTCGCGAAATTGCCGAGCTGCTGCTGGCGCATGGCGCGCGCATATCGATCTTTTCCGCGGCGATGCTGGGATTCATCGACGTCGTGAAAGCCTTCGTGACGGCGCGCCCCGGCGTGCAGCGGACGCTAGGGCCGCACGGCATCACGC
>JBKPDW010000456.1:0-16158 GCA_046728115.1 Acidobacteriota bacterium
CCTCAGCTCGAGTCGCGTAGTCCTCAGAGCACCGGACTGGACCGTCACGATACGAGGCCACCGCTCATTATGTGGCGACGCCGAAAAGGGGGGTGTGTCCTTTTTACTCCGCGCGTATCGACGCAATCGGATCGACGGATGCCGCTCGTCGAGCCGGCACCGCCGAAACCACCACTGTCACGCTCGCAAGCGCCAATACGGTCAAGCCGAGCGTTGTGGCATCGAGCGGGCTCACACCGTACAGCGCGGCCTGAAGCACGCGCGTGGCCGCGAACATCAGACCGAGGCCGATCGCCACACCGCCTGCCAGCAGCCGTCCTGTTCCGGCGAACACCAGGCCGACCACGTGTGCCGGCGCCGCTCCGAGTGCCAATCGGACGCCCATTTCCCGCGACCGCTCGGACACCAGGAGCGTGAGCAGGCTGTAGAGTCCCAGCGATGCCAGCGCGATGGCGGCCGCCGCGAACATCGCCAGCATGCTGGCGTTGAGCCGGGGTTGATCGAGCGCGGCAGCCAGGACGTCGTTCACGAGCTTCACGCCGAAGATGGCGCGGTTGGAATCCAGGCGCCGGACGATCGCGCGCACGACCGCCATCGCCGCGCGCGGATCGTCGCGCGTCCGGATCACGTACTCTGGATCGGGCCATGACCCAGCCGACTCGCACGCGTACAAATACGGAACCGCGGCCGCGCCCGGCGCATCTTCTGACAGGTCATTGACGATGCCGACAATTTCATGAGCCGCGCCAAACTGGTCGAACGTGATGTGACGGCCGATCAGATCGAACCCGTATCGCTGTGCGAAGGCGCGGTTCACCATCGCCTTTGGCGGCGCCTTGAAATCGAAATGAAGCGGGGGGCACCATGTGCCCGCCGCCAGCGAGGCGCCCATGGCTTTCAGGTATCCGCCGCCGATTGTCCGCTCGCCGACGGTAATCTTTCCGTTGTCATCGGTCGCGGCGACTCCTTCGAGCGTCACCTGGTATCGCAGCGTGGCTCCGGTTGCCGGCAGAAAATTCGTCAGCCCGGCGGCAACGACGTTGGGAAGCTGCTCGAGTTCCGACACGAGACGTTCCTGCAGCTGTCCGACGCGACTGCGATCTTCGTCCCACGCGGCGCCGACGTGGAACGCGATCGCGCGGTCGGCGTTGAAGCCGAGGTCCACCCTCGTCAGGTTCCCGTAGCTGCGAAGCATCAGGCCCGCGGATCCCGCGAGCACGAGGCTCAGCGCGATCTGCGCCATGACGAGGCCATGCTGGAGGCGATGGCGCGTCGCAGATGCGCCGCGTCCCGACTGCGCCAACGCGGGCGTGAGCTGACCGCGCGTCGCCAGGAGCGTCGGCCAGAGCCCGAACGCGGCGGCCGCGATCGCCGATGCGAGGATTGTGAAGGCGAGCCCGCGCACGTCGAGCGCCAGCTCGTTCATTCGCGGCACCGTTGCGAACGTTTTGGCGAAGAGTCGCACCAGCGCAAATGCCAAGGCCGTGCCGGAAGTTGCGCCGACAACCGTGATCAGCGCGATCTCCGTTATCACCGCGCGAACGATTTGGACCCGCGATCCACCGATTGCCTGTCGAATTGCAAACTCGCGGGCGCGGCGATGCAGTTGCACGAGCAGAAGGCCTGCGATGTTCGCCACGGCAATCGCCAGCAGCAGCCCCACGGCGCCGAACACGAGCCACAGCGCGCGTCGATACTCGCCGACGCGCAGCTCTTTGAGATCGGCAACCGAGGCCGACCAGCCTTTGTCGGAAGCGGGGTAGCGGTTGCCGAGCTCCTGCTGCACACGATCCAGATCTGCCGCGGCTTGCTGAATCGTAACGCCCGCTTTCATGCGCCCGATGCCGCTCAGGAACCTCGCCTCGCGGATCCGCAGCAGGCCGGGCGGCGTCTGCGCCGGCAGCCACACGTCGATCGCCGCGCTCGTGAACGACGCCGGCATCACACCGACGACGGTGTAGCCGACTCCGCCGAGAACCAATTGCCTGCCGACGGCATCGACGGCGCGGCCGTATCGACGCATCCAGAAGCGATCGCTGATGACCGCCGCGTGCGGCCCGCCGAAATGTTCCTCCTCCTCCACGAATGCGCGTCCGACGACCGGCGCCATCCCGAACACCGTGAAGAACCGTGGTGCGACCCGCCGGCCCTCGAGTCGCTCCGGCTCGACGCCGCTCGTATCCGTCACGTTCTCGGTGTACGAGCCAGAGAGCGCCTCGAATGTGCGGTTCGCGAGATTCCAGTCCTCGAGGCGCCCCGGCGCGATCAGGCTGAGCCTCGACGTCCTCGATGGATTCGTTTCCATCACGGTCACCAGACGGTCGGCGCGTGGGAAGGGCAGCGGCTTGATCAGCACCGTATCCACCACCGAGAACATCGTCGTCGTCGCGGCGATGCCGAGTGTCAGCGTGAGGATCGCGGCCAGTGCAAATGCCGGACGGCGCGCCAGTGTTCGTGCTGCGATCATCGTTGCGACCTCCGTCCCCGGGCCAACCTCCGTCCCCGCGGGAGGGACGGAGGTTGCAACCCCGCTCCTCGTTGGACGGACAGACCGCTTCAACCGATAGCTGCCGTACGGAGAAGTACCCTGTAAGGATGTCCTCGCCACGCGAACAGCCCGAACCTCTCGATCATCTCGGCGATTTAACGACGACAGCTCGTGTTCTTCCTATTTCAGGCCTGGCGATTGCCATTGGCGTGTTTGCGGCGTTCGTCGCAGCCGCCTTATTGAAGCTCATCGGCTTCTTCACGAACCTCTTCTTCTTCCACCGCTTCGGGACCGCACTCGTGTCGCCCGCAGGACACCACCACCTGGGCCTCTGGGTCATTGCCGTTCCCGTCATCGGCGCGCTGGTCATCGGCGTCATGGCGCGCTACGGATCCCGGGCGAGGATTCTCGAGGCCGAGCGGCGCCGCGAGCGGGTGCTCGGGTCAGGGCTGAGGCTGCGCGTGTTCGGGCGATCGAAGTCGGCAGCGTGACAAAGCCGGAGATATTCGCGTCCGCCGCCGATCCACGGCCCTGCGTCGAAAAGGCCTGCCACAATAACGATCGTGGCGAAGGCGTGGCGCATCACCGCCGCGATTCTTCTGACGGCGCTCACATCCTGTCGCGTGGCAGCAGCTCAGGACGAGCCGCCGTATGTCGTGGTGCTCGATCGGTTCATGACGCCAGCGTCCGGCACGGCCGATCTTCTCACGGTCGAACGCTTTCTAGCTGCGGTTGAAGATCGCTGGCTGCCGCCATCGCGCTTCCACGAGTCGACGCCGCTCACGCACGCTCTTGGAATCGGCTACCGGATTGGCAAGTGGTTCGCGCTCGACCTGCCGCAGGACCACTTCCTGACGGTGGTGGGCCACGAAGTGTTCGGCCATGGCGCGCGACTGCGCGAAATCGGCGCAGAGCCGATCACCTACGGGTTCGATGCGCCGATTCCCTACGGGCCTGGCGGTGCGGTCACGTCGTTCAGCGGCGATGTGACCCTGACTCGTGCCGACGTGCTTGGCATCGACACAGCCGGGATCGAAGCGCAGAACGTGCTCGCGGATCATATCGGCGGGCAGGCGCTCGGTGCCGGCTTCCTTCCGTATCGTGGCGCGTGGCTGTACCTGGAGTCGCGTCTGGCCGGGCTTCGCTACATCCGCAGCGTGTCGCCGCAATCGTCGCCCGGCCACGATGTCAAAGCGTTTATCGAAGACTTCAACGACCAGTGTGATCCTCCGGTATGCACCCCGCAGTCGGCATCAACGCTGAAGCGCCGGGCCTTGCTGATGCTTGCGGACCCGATGTTGGCGTACGCGGGCTATACGTGGGCCGTGTCGTACGTGGTTCGGGGCCGCTCGTCGGCAACAGTCCCGATGATTTCGATGCCGCACGAAATTCGTTATCTGCCTGGCTTGCGGTTCGAAATGACACCATACGGCACGGCGGTTACGACGGAGCACATCTTCGTTCGCGATCGCCGGCTGACACGCGTAGCGGTAGGAGTCGGCGACACGGGTCGCCACCATGCGTGGGATGTCGGCGTGGCCGCAAGCGATTTTCTGCGTGGCGCGTGGTGGCACGCCGATCTGAACGTAGACATATGGCGGCAGCCGACGCTCGACACGCCTCCAAACTCGCAGGTGTTCATGACAGGTGGGCTCGCGGCGGCGTCGGCGCGCATTCCGTTCGGGCGCCGCGGAGCTGCCGGGGGACGCGCGGACATCCTGATCGAGGGCGGCTACAAGTCAGATGGATTCGTCCGTGGCGAGCGACTTCACGCTGGACCGATTGTCCGCGTCGGCGTAACGTTCCGCCCATAGATCTCGGCGAAGTCCCATGAGCGTCGCCTGTGTGCGTGAGATGATGACCCCTCGCGAGTAATTTGGAGGTGGTCGCACAAATGTGCGCCGATTCCATTAGCTTGATGTGCCTTGTGAGTGATGATTGCTGTCACCACCGTGCCCGGATCGCCGTGGCCACGCGCGGCCCTTCGCTGGCGATTTCGCGGAGAGCCCCGGTCGGCGGGTTTCTGAACCCCACGAAAAACAGACCGGGCACACGCGTTTCTTCCCCAAAACAGTGCGGCCGGCCGCGGTTGTCCGAGATGGACTCGAAGTCATCGATGAAACGCTCGAGTCCCGACCGATAGCCGGTCGCCAGAATGATCGCTTCGAAGGCCTCGGTACGGCCATCCGCGAAGCGGACGCGATCCGGTAAAACATCCTGCACGGCCGGGCGCACACGTATCCGGCCCGCCTTCACCTGCGCGATTGTTCCGATGTCGAGGATAGGGATCCTGCCGGTGTCCTCGATCAGCTGGTTGGGACCGATGGCTGGCCGCACGATTCCCCAACGCGAGAGGTCGCCTACCGCGAGGCGCAGAATTGGTGACACGAGAGCGTCGCGGACGGCGATGGGCAGGCGGGAGAGCCTCACGCTCGTTTCCTGGGAAGGCCGGCCGAACAGATCGCGCGGCACGACGTGCACCGGACCGCGCACGACCATCGCCACATCGACACCCTGTTCGGCAAGATCCAGCGCGATCTCCGCGCCCGAGTTGCCGCAGCCCACCACGAGCGTGCGTTTTCCCACGTACGGCCGTGGATTCCTGTACGCCTCGGTGTGGACCACAGAACCGGCGAATGTCAAGAGACCTGGAAATTCGGGCCGGTTCGCCACACCGTTGTATCCGGTGGCCACGACGACGAATCGCGGCGCGAGACGCCCGGCGCTGGAGTCCATCGCGAAACGGTTCGACTCGCGCGTCACGCGCCGCACCTCGACGCCGAAGCAGGGGGCCATGCAGTGCTGCTCCGCGTAGCGTTCCAGATAGCTGACCACATCAGCGCGCGACGGGTAGAGGGGAGTCTCACGCGGCCAAGGCGAGAACGGCAGGCTCGAATACCTCTTGACCGTGTGCAGATGCAGACGGTCGTAGTGCCGTTTCCACGATGCTGCCAGCTCGTTCGCGCGGTCGACGACGACGTGCGCCAGGCCTGCGCGACGGAGGCTCGCGGAAACGGCGAGACCCGCAGGCCCCGCGCCGATGACGAGAATGTCTTCCCGGGCGCTGGCCGTGCTCATCGGTCGAGATATACCACGTGACGCTGCGCGCCTGGTGGTGAGTCCACCTTCGCGGACGTTGCGTTCTTACCTTCGGCTGGAACTCACAGTTTTCGCCTGCACGACGCACCCGCGGCCTGGGACCGGATCACGATCTTCAACCTGCTGACGCACTCGTCTGGAATCCCGAACTTCACGAGTCTGGCAGAGTACAAAACGCTGCAGCTCACCAACACACCGCCGGAAAAAACGATCGCGACGGTCCGCGACAAGCCCCTGGACTTCCCGCCCGGGGAGAAGATGAGCTACAGCAATTCCGGGTACATCATCCTCGGTTACATCATCGAGAAGGTGAGCGGCCTCGCCTACGAGCAGTTCGTGCAGGACAACATCTTCACGCCGCTCGGCATGAAGGACTCCGGCTACGATTCGAACAGCGCCATCATCGCGCATCGCGCTGCCAGGTACTCGCCGTCGCCAAAAGGTCCTGTCAACGCCGGCTACGTCCACATGAGCATCCCGCATGCGGCTGGCGCACTGTACTCGACGACTGAAGATCTCCTCAGCTGGGAGCAGGGATTGTTCGGCGGAAAGATCGTGTCGCCCGCCTCGCTGCAGAAGATGACGACGCCGTACAAGAGCGACTATGCGCTCGGTGTGATGGTGCAGACGACCGAGGGACGAAAGGTCGTCCAGCACGGCGGCGGATCGAAGGCTTCAACACATTCCTGGCCTATTATCCGGACGACAAGCTCACGGTGGCCGTCCTCGCTAACATCAACGGCCCGGCCCCCGCGGCCATCGCCGCGAAGCTCGGGACCATCGTGCATGGCGGTACTGTCGTAACGCCGGCCGAGCGCAAGGAGATCCCGCTGCCGGCGGAGACGCTCGAGAAATATGTCGGCACGTACGAGGTCGCATCCGGTGTGAGCATGTGAGTCCGGAGTGGGAGGAGTCCAGGGCAACGGTCGAGCGATCCCAGACATCCTCGTTTACGAACTCGGGAGACTACTGCGGCTGTTGCGTACTGGGCGGCGTCATCGTGCGCCGCTTCTCCTGCTCCGCCTTGAACTCGTCGTCTTTCAAATAGACGATGTTGATCCAGGCGTGCGCCATTTCATCCACGGTGCGATCGCCCCAACCCACCCACTGATTCGGATCGGGGTTCGACTTCTTCGCGGACGTGTTGTCGTGCCACGCCGTGACCTTCAGGATCGTGCCTTTTGGCAGCAACGGCGCGGCGTCGTCGGCATAGACGTACGTCGTCATCCAGTTGAAGTTGAAGTCGCTGACGAGGCTCAGCACCTGTCGCTGGCCGGTGGGCAGAATCGCCTCCACCATCATCGCCTTGCCGCGAAGGTGCATGTGCGCCTGAAAGCTTTCGATCCGGGCCGTTTCTCGGAGCGGCGTGAAACCCTCGGCCACCGACACCGAATTCGGCCGGATGTCCAGGGTGCCGAGCGCCGCCGGCACGAGCGAGAGAGAGGTACGGTACTTCGGCTCGTCGCCTTTCGGATAGAAGTAGATGCCCATCTCGACGTGACTCGTGATTTCCTCGCCGGTCTGCGAGTAATGAATGTCCCACTTGAACTTGGACCCCGGCAGCAGCAGCTTGCCGGTATCGGGGCGCATCATCTCGCCCTGCTTTCCGACGGCCCATTCCATGAACGGCACCGGCAGCGAGAAGCCGCCTGGCTGCGCGCCGGGCTCGGTCTGCTCGAGATATGCAATCGCATGATGCGTGATCCGGCGGCCTTTGAGCGTCGCCGGGCGGATCTCGATCGCGCGCACCCAGCGCGGCTCGGTGATCCCGGAAGGCGTGACGCGCTTGTCCCATGCGTCCTGAGAGACGGCCGGCATCGTGAAGTCGTACGACTTGATGACCAGATCGGGTTCTTTCTGGCCGAAGACCGCGGCAAAATTCCAGCCCTGATCATCGAGCCAGGCGCGCGGAGCCGGCATGTCCTTCGGGTCGCCTTGCGGCGCGCCGGCGTCGACCCATCGCAGGATCGTGTCGATCTGCTCGGGAGTCAGCGAGCGATCGTTCTTGAATTTCTGTATCCCCACGGTCTTGTCGATGCTCCATGGCGGCATCTGGTGATCCGCAACGCGGGCGCGAATCGAGCGCGCCCAGGGCCGGGCCTCCGCGTATGTCTTCAGCGACATCGGTGCGATCGAATCGGGACGATGACACGCTTCACACTTGTCCTGAAATATCGGCGCGACATCCTTGGTGAACGTCGGCGGGCTTGTCGTGTCGGCCGCAGACGCTACGCCGGCCGGCAGAAGGACCGCCGCGATCGCCACGGCGCCCGCCGCCGCACTCCCCACTGCTCTGAGATTCATGTGTGTCATAAATGGTTTCTTCTGCAGTTACTGGATAACCACCTCGAGATAGGCATTGGTCCAGCAGCACTGGAAGCCGTTGCCGCCCTCACCGGATTCGTCATTCGCCTGCACTCGAAGCAGGTACTCGCCGGGAGCGGTGAACGTGGCTGTCGTGGACACCATCTCGCCCTGCGTGTGCGCGGGAATCCGGGCTTCTTTGAATGCGACGGCGCCCGGGCCACGGAAGCCGTGAAACGACACGATGGCGACGTTCTTCGGATCCCAACCAAATGCGCCTTGCTCGCGATCCGATCCTTTCGGATCTTCCACCCAGACCTGGATCGGAATGGGGTCGCTGACTTTTCCGGTCAGTTTTGCCGAGACGCCAACCGGCGGGCCGGTCACTTTGGCGCCGCCCTGGGAGAACGACAGCACCGGTGGCTGGTTGCCCATGCCGAGTTCCTTGAACGGCGTGATTGGATAGGCCTTGTTCAGCGTCAGGGGAACCAACTGCGTCTCTCCGTTGGAGACGATCGTCCACGTGATGGCCTTGCTCCCAAAATCCTTCGGCACCTTGATGACAAAGACGCCCCACTGGCGGCCCGTCTCGAAATGTGTAGGCTGTCCCTGATCGGGATCGCCCGGCTCGATCCTGTTGTTCGGGCCAATCGGAATATCCAGGGTTTGTTTCGAGTTGCGGTTGTAGTAGCCCACCAGCATGCTGTACGTGCCGTCGGCGTTCTGATACCAACCTTCGTACGCGGGCGTGATGCTGGCCCCGCGCTCTCTCGCCGGATCCAGCGGCAGCGCGCTCTGGGACACCTGGGCCGTCGCCCCGATCGGAAAGCCTGCCGCAATGGCCGCGACGACGAGCGCAGCCGGGCGAAGCCCCAGGCGATGATTGACCATAGCCATGTCCTCGTTTTCGACCACTGGAGATTGTAGAACAGGGCAGGCCGGGCCGGTGCGCCCGGATCGGCACCCTGTGGCGCACGTGCAGGTTCGGGTGTATATACGAGGTGCGCGGTCGGATCTGTAGCCCGTTGTGAGGAGGTCGAATGGTCAGCGACCATCTGGCACGAATCGTCGCGGTCTGCGGCGCGACGGTTGCCGCCCCGCTGTTCGTGGGCGTGGCTACACTCGCGCAGGCACCAGCGCCCGCTGCCGACGTCACGTTCACCAGGGACATCTCGCGAATCCTGCAGCGCAGCTGCCAGCAATGCCATCACGCGGATGGTGTCGCGCCGATGGCCCTCGTCACGTATGAAGACGTCAGGCCCTGGGCGCGCTCGATCAAGACCAGAACGGCCCTGCGGAGCCAGCGCGGCGCCATGCCCCCGTTCTTCGTCGAGAAGAACATCGGCATCCAGAAGTTCAAGAACGATCCCTCGCTGACCGACGAGGAGATCGCCAGGATCGCAAAGTGGGTTGACAGCGGCGCCCCGCGCGGCAATCCGGCCGACATGCCCAAAGCGCTGGATTTCGACGACAGCGACAAGTGGACGATTGGTGAGCCGGACCTGGTCCTGAAATCGCGCGAAGTGCTTGCCCCGGCCTCGGGACCCGACTGGTGGGGCGACATCGGTCTGGTGCCAACAGGGCTCACCGAGGACCGATACGCATCCGCGGTCGAGGTTCGCGAGATCAACGACAGTCCGCGAAGCGGCGGCACGAAGACCGTGGGCGGACGCTATGTCTTCCATCACATGACGTACTCGAGCGTGCCGATGGGCGAGCGTGGATCGGGCGATGAACTTGCGAGCAGCTGGCCGATTCACGAGGTCGGACGCAACGCGGATGTTTTCCCGCCGGAAGCAGGGCGTCTCCTGCAGGCCAATTCCGCGCTCGCGCTGACGGCAGGCCACATTCACCCGAACGGCCGCGAGACGCACGCGCATCTCGAATTTGCGTTCAAGCTCTTTCCCAAGGGATACAAGCCGCTCTACAAACGATCCAGCCTGCGACTCGGCAACGGCATCGACATCGACGTGAAGCCGGATCAACCGAACCAGGAACTGCACGCCTACGCCACGCTGCAGGAGCACACGAAGATCATCGCGTTCGAGCCGCATCTGCACGCTCCCGGCGTGCGCATGTGCCTCGAGGCGATCTGGGGGCACAACATCCAGACGCTGAACTGCGTCGGCTACGACCACAACTGGGTGAAGCAGTACGTCTACGAGGACGATGCGGCGCCGCTGTTGCCGAAGGGGACGATCGTGCACCTGATCGGCTTTCTGGACACGACGTCTGCGAACAAGAACCCGGCGGATCCGAGAAACTGGGCGGGCGGAGGGCGCCGATCGATCGCCAACATGTTCATCGATCTCGGCTACTCCGTATCGCTGACAGAAGAGCAGTTTCAGGCGGAAATGGGCAGGCGCCGGAAGAACATGAAGAACCGGAACGACTACGACATCGGCTGTCCGCTGTGCTGGGCGCCGCCGCTGACAGCGGCGCCCACACCGCCGCAGGGTCAGCGCTGATGCGATTGACACGGCGCGTGCTCCTTGACACGTCGGTTTTGGTCGTGCTCGCGCTGGTGGTTGCCCGCGCGCAGACGCGATTCACCTATTCGAGCGGGCAGAGTGTTTCACCGGCCTACGAGGGGTGGATGCCGAACGCGGACGGCTCCTTCACGATGTACTTCGGCTACATGAACAGCAACTGGCTCGAGGAGTTCGACATTCCCGTCGGCCCGGCCAACGACCTCGAGCCCGGCGGACCCGATCAGGGACAGCCGACGCATTTCTATCCGCGCCGCAACCCGTTTCTCTTCACCATTCGCGTGCCCAGGGACTTCGGCACGAAGGAATTGACGTGGACGATCACGACCCACGGGAAAACCGAGCGGGCGTATGCGTCGCTCAAGACCGACTACCAGATCGACAACCAGGTGATTTCGACTGAAGTCGGCGGCGACTTCGGCAGCCTGCGCGACGAGCTTCGGACGAACGTCCCGCCCGAGCTTCGAGTGCAGGGAGAAAAGCAACGCCGCGTGAAGGTCGGAGAAGCGTTGACGCTCGTGGCATTCGCGGGAGATCCCGACAACCTTCCAGCACGACGGGACGGCAAGCCGCAACCTCGACACGCGAACGGCAAGATGGAAGGTGAGGACGCACCGCTGCCAGTGGCCGTGCGGCCCGCGAACCCCTCGAACCCGTCGAACCTTCTTTATCGCCCGCCGTCCGCGATCGTGCCCTCCAGCGGACCAGGGCTCCGCCTCTCGTGGATCGTGTACCGCGGGAAGGCTGCCGGCGTGACCTTTACGCCCGACCAGATGAAGACGTGGACCGACACGCGAGCGTACGCAAACTCGCCGTGGTCGCCGCCGTACACTATTCCGTTGCCGCCGCCCGATGGGAGGTGGACGACCGAGGTCACGTTTGCGGAGCCTGGCACATACGTGCTGCGCACGGTCGTCAGCGATGGCTCGGTGTTCACGTACGACAACGTGACGGTGACCGTCAAATAGGCCGCCCATTCGAGCCGCCAGGGGCGCGCGCCTTAAAGCCGCCCTATCGCAACATCTGCTCGAGCGCCGTGTGACCTTGCAGCGCGGCGATATCGGCAGGTGTGCGGCCATTCCCCATCCACCGCGGCTCGGCTGACCTTCGGCAGGAGCAAGCGCTCGTCGACACACACAGCGGACGCGCAACCGCCGGCTATTCGGTGCGCAACGCCAGCGTCGGATCGACGTGGGTCGCGCGGCGTGCGGGCAGGTAGCTGGCCAGCCCGGCCACTGCCAGGAGCAGCGGCGGCACCAGCGAGAACGTCAGCGGATCGATGGGCGCGACACCAAAGAGCAGGCTGCGGAGCGCTTGTGATGCGAGAGCGGCGCCCACGACTCCACAAGTGATGCCGACAATCGCCGGCCGCAGTCCCTGCATCACCACGAGACGGCTCACGTCCCCGCGCGTGGCCCCAAGCGCCATACGGATTCCGATCTCGGTCGTGCGTTGAGATACGGCGTACGACACGACGCCGAACAGGCCGACGGCGGCGAGCAGCACGGCGAGCGCCGCGAATGCGGCGAACAACAGCATGGTGAACCGACGATCCGCAGTCGACCGCCCCATCAGCTCGTCGACCGTACGAATGCTGTAGATTGCCAGACCCGGATCGAGCCGATGAATCTCGTTGCGTACGGCTCCCACGATCGATTGCGGCTCGACCGACGTGAGCAGCAGCATGGTCACGTTGTTGTTGACGACGTCGAGCATCGGGCGATAGAGCGTCGGCGTGATCCGATCCTCGAGCGTCGGCACCACATCGCCGACGACGCCGATCACCTCGTACCGCGGGGCGGGGATGCCTTCGTTGCGCTCTCGCTGGATCTCGAAGTCGAAGAAGATCTGCTTGCCGACTGGATCTTCGCTGTCGAAGAAGGTCTTGGCCATCGAGTCGCTGATGATGATCTTGCCCAGTCGCGGATGTCCCGGGTCGAAGCCAACGCCGTCGTCCCGGACAAATGTCCGGCCTTTCAAGAGCGGAATCCCGGCAGCGCTGAAGTACTCCGGATCCACGCTTCGTTCATGAGCCGTGAAGAAACTGCCGGGCACGTACGGCCGCCCTTCGATGTAGAAAAACAGGGTGTTACAAGCGCCCGTCAGCGGCGGACACGACACCAGGCCGGCCGATTGGACGCCCGGCAGCGCGCGCAAGCGGTCGCCGATCTCCGCGAGGCGCGCCGATCGTTGCGCGGGCGTTCGATAGTGCACGGTTGGGAGCGTCGTGTTCATCGTGATCGTGTGATCGACGCGAACACCGGGTTGCACTTCGTACAGACGAAAAAAACTGCGGAGGAGGAGTCCGGCGGCGACGAGCAGCACGAGCGACAGCATGATTTCCGCTGCAACCAGCACGTCCCGAAAGCGTCGATGCGTGGGTCCGCCGGTCGCCGATCGGTTTGCGTCTTTGAGATCGTTGGTTACTTCGGCACGCGAACCGCGAACGGCGGGAACGAGCCCAACCGCGATGCCCGTGCTGATGGACAGGACAAACGCAAACAGGAATACGAGCGGATCGAGTGGGAGCGTGCCCGTTGGCAGGATCGCGTCGGCGCCGGGCGCCCGCGCCACTAGCAGGCGCGCGATCCACACGGCCAGGATCGCGCCGGCCACACCACCCGCAAGGCCCAACACGACGCTCTCGGTGATCAACTGCCTGACGATTCGGCCGCGGCCTGCGCCGAGGGCAGTTCGGATCCCGATTTCTCGTGCCCGCACGACGCCTCGCGTCAGCACGAGATTCGCGATGTTCACGCACGCGATCAGCAGAACGCAGAACACGGCCGGGAGCAGTACGATGAGCGGTCTGCGCACGCCGTTCACGAGCACGTCGTGCAATGGGACGGCATGAGCGCCTTTCCCCGTGGATTCATTCGCATGACTGTTCTTGTACCGAGCGGTGATGGCGTCGATCTCTGCCCGGCCCGACTCGAACGTCACATCCGGATGCAGCCGGCCGACCACCATCAGAAAATGCAGGTCGTGCCGAATCTGCGCGGCCGGCGGGAGTGTCGTGACCAGCGGAAGCCAGCCGTCGACATTGCGATTTGGAAACGAGAAGCTGCGAGGCATGACGCCGACAATCTGGACAGTCTCCTCGTTCAGCCTGATCGTCCTGCCGATCACGTCGGGCGATTGATGGAATTGACGTTCCCACAGGTCGTAGCCGATCACGATAACGCGCGGGGCGCCGTACCGATCCTCCTCGGGACGTGGTGATCTGCCGATAGCAGGGGACACTCGCAGCGTCGAGAACAGGTTCGCGGAGCAGGTGCAGATCATGACGCGCTGCGGCTCGAAACCAGGCGCGTCGTCGGACAAGGTAAACGTACGCATCGTGTACGCGCTGATCGATTCGAACGCCTTCGACGACGCCTGCCAGTCGAGAAAATTGCCAGGCGCCACGCTCATCTCCTGCTCGCTGCCCGCCACGTTGCGTTCAAACAGCGAGACGAGACCGTCTGGCCGTTCGAACGGAAGCGGGCGAAGCAGAAATGCGTTCACCATGCTGAAGATGGCCGTATTGGCGCCGATACCGAGCGCGAGCGAGAGCACGGCCGTGAACGCAAACCCTGGCGACCTCCTCAGCACGCGCAGGGCATACCTGAGATCCTTGACGAGATCCTCGGCGAGCGCGACGCGCCGCACGTCGCGACAGAGCTCCTTGGTTCCCTCCACGGACCCGAATTCGCGGCGGGCCGCGAGCCGCGCGTCGGATTCGCTCAGGCCCGCCGCCAGGTGTTCCCGCGTCAGCTGATCGAGGTGCAGATCGACCTCGCGCTGCAAATCCGCGTCGGCGCGCGAATGGCCGAACAGGGAACGAAGGCGATTGAGGACGATCCTGGGCCGCCGCATAGCGCCTCCTACGCGTTGTCGATGAGCAGGCGCACGGCCGAGGAGAGCCGATCCCAGCTTTTCAGCTCGCGGTCGAGTTGTCTCCTGCCATCGCGCGTGAGCGCGTAGAACTTGGCCGGACGTCCGAGATCGGACTCCTTCCATTCCGCCCGGATCCATCCCTGCTGCTCGAGGCGGTGCAGGGCCGGGTAGAGCGAGCCCTGTCCGACCGACAGGATGTCACCCGAGAGAATCTGAATCCGTTTCGAGATGCCCCAGCCGTGCAGCGGCTCCCGCGCGATGGTCTTCAGGATGAGCAGGTCGAGCGTTCCTTGCAGGAGATCCGACGGCTTCGGCATGCGACACCTCGACTATCGACAATCATACCTCGACTATCGACACTCTCGCAAATCGGCGTGTCATTCGTGCCGGAGAGCGCTCATCGGATCGAGTCGCGACGCCGCGCGGGCTGGAATCCAGCCAGCGAGCAGTGCGACCGTCATCATCGCGGCAACGGCGCCGACAAGCGTGACGGGATCGGCGGCGTCGATCCCAAAGAGCATTGCGCGGACATATCGGCTGAGCGCCATACCGACCGCCACTCCAGCCGTCGCGCCGAGCGCCGCGAGCGTGGTGGCTTCGCAAAGGATCATCCGCAGCACGTCGCGTTTTTCGGCGCCGAGTGCCAGGCGCAAGCCAATTTCGCTCGTACGGCGGGACACCGCGTGCGCCAGCAGACCGTAGATGCCGATCGACGCCAGCACGAGCGCCAGCGCGCCGAAGGCCGACGTGAGCGCGACAAACAACCGCTCGCGTGACAACAGAGCGTCGATCTGCTGGCCCTGTGTGTGCACATCGAAGGCCACCAGGTCCTGGTCGATGCCACGCATCACGGTCCGGACGGCGTTCATCGTCGCCGCCTCCGTCATGCCCGAACGAACTTCGAACGTCACCGCGCCGCGCTCGGGACCGTGGGCGAAATGTCGAAAGAACGTCGCCGGTTTCGGCTCGCGAATCGCGCCAAACGGCGTGTCGCCGCAGACGCCGATGATCTCGTACAGCACGTCGCCGTTTCGCAAGGTTTTGCCGATCGGGTTTTCATCGGGAAAGAACTCGCGCACGAACTGCTGATTGACGACTGTCACCGGCGGAGATGTTTCACGTTCGCGACCGTCGAACGATCGACCCACGACGATCGGAATGCCCAGCGTCTCGAAAAACCGGCTGCCGACGTCGTTCACATACACCTCATCCCTCGGCCCTGGCGTGCGGCCGTTCGGCCCCACCCGGGTTCGCGAGCTGCCGCCGGAGAGCAGCACAGTCTCCGACAGGCTTGCCGCTTCAACACCGGGAATCGCACCGATTGCGGCGTCCAGACGTTCGAACAGCACCTTGCGAGCCGATCCGCTGTAGCGGGCACGGGGTGGATCGATCGTGAACAGCACGATGCGGTCGGGATTGAACCCGATATCGACGGCGCGCAGATTCCACAGAGTCCTCACGAACAGCCCCGCGGCGATGAGCAGCACGACCGACACACCGACCTGGATCACGACGAGAGAGCGGCCACGAAGCGTGCTGGTCGGCAGCACGGTCCGGCCGCCGTCCTGCAGCGCCGCTCTGATCTCCAGACCTAGCGCTCCCCAAATCGGCGCCACGCTGAACAAGACCGTCGTCCCAATCGTGACGATGGTTGTGAGCAGCAGCACGCGACCATCGAAGTCGGCGTCGAACTGAAGTTCGCCGTGGGCCCACGGCGGCAGCAGCAGACCAGGGATGGCATCTCGCGTCCAGTACGCGAGCACGAGCCCCAGCACACCGCCGGCGGCGCCGAGCACGAGACCCTCGGTCAGGAGTTGACGCGTAATGCGCCACTTGCTCGCGCCGAGCGCCAGGCGCAGGCTGATCTCGCGCCGGCGCGCGACAGCACGCGCCAGGAGC
>JBKPDW010000457.1:0-13425 GCA_046728115.1 Acidobacteriota bacterium
GCACCGTCATGTGTGTCTTGACGTACTTGAAACCAGCCTTCTGCAGTGCGCGGTTCGGGGCTACGTTGAACGCATTCGGTTCGCAAAACAACCGCTTGAGCCGGAGCTCCTCGAAATAGATATCGACGCTTTGCCGGACGCCCTCGGTGCCGAGACCCAGGCGTCGTTGATTCATGTCGGTCACATGCAGATGCATGTTCGCTCGATCGCCGAACACGATTCGGTCTGCCGAGGAAAAGCCGATGACGTGTTCCCGCAGCAACCATGCGATCAGCACATTCGTGCGCTGATGCAGGGGCAAGCTGAATTCCTGCAACATCCGCTGGTGCCATGCCTCTCGCTTGGGCAATCGAGTGGGATCGACACCTAGGGTCTCCAGATGTTCGGGCAAGGAATCATGAAAATAGTCGATGAGCAGATGGATTTCGTCGCGCGTCATCAATCGAGCGTTCAAGCCCAATTCACTCGCCATGCAAAGCTTTCTCTCAGACGGACGGCGAAGGTGATCTTCGGTGGAGGCTATGCCTTCATTTGTCGAGCAACGGGGCGAGCGACGGAGCGCCGCCTCGTTCTGCCCGTCGGTCGCCGCTTCAGTCCGAGTTTCGTTGAGCGCGTAGCTGCAGGTTCCACCGTTTTGTCGAACGATCGATGCAAGAATTCGCGGCAGGCAGTCAGAACGGCGACTGAGTCCTTCTCCGGCACCGTCCGAGCCAGGACGACGCCGCCGATCAGGGTTGCCAGCGTGCCGAGGACCTGACTCTCCGTGATCCCGTCGCGCTGACTCTCGGCCAAGAGCTCGCGCATCCAAGCGATCCGACTCTTGAGACCGCGTGCGAGAGTTCGCAACGGCCGGCCTCTCGCCCGTGCGATTTCAGGTCCGAGGCTGGCGAGCGGACACCCAAACTCGGGATGGGCGACGTGACCGGGACTGAGGTAAGCGTCGACCACCGTGCGGAACCGATTCGCGGCCGGCACGCCCGCCAGCGGTTTCGACAGCATCGCGAGCGTCTGACTGCTGGCGTAATCCAATGATTCGCGCAGCAGGTCATCCTTGGACGTGAAATGGGAATAGAACCCTCCGTGCGTCAGACCGGCGCGCGCCATGACGTCTTCGACGCCCACCTGAGAGGTGCCGCCGGCGCGGAACGCTGCCGCAGCCGCTTGCACGATCCGTTGGCGCGTTCGAGACTTGTGATGCTGGGGCCATGGCATGAGTCATCTCCCGCTAAAAGATGTCTATGAACATAAAGTGTACCCCAGGCACAGAGTCTTGACCACGTTCCGGGAAAGGAGGAGAAGGAGAGGCGAAATGGTGAAGAAGATCTCGACGGAGAACGCCGAGCACTACACGTGGGGTGAGGTGTGCGATGGCTGGCACCTGGTGAAGCAGAGTTCGCTCAGCGTCATCAAGGAGCAGATGCCCCCTGGCCCCGCTGAGGTGAGACACCTCCACCGTCGAGCGCGGCAGTTCTTCTACGTTCTGTCCGGCGTGTTCGTGATTGAGGTCGATGGTTTACCGGTTGATCTCGGCCCTGGCGAGGGACTCGAGATTACTCCCGGTGTTGCTCATCAAGTGAAGAATCATAGTAGTGTTGACATTGAGTTCCTCGTCGTCTCCCAGCCCCACAGCCACGGCGATTCGCGAGATCATGTAGCCAGCGTTTCCTTCGCTAGTTGGGCGATTCTGAGTCTAGTTTGGATGCGGCGATCTGTGGCTCATCATCGATGACGGAAAAATCGAAACGAGCCATGCGTTCCGCACCCAGGACGGCGTCAATCTCAACGATCCTGCCGCGCGCCACCATGAACCCCATCACCGCGAAAGGCCGCCCTCCGTTGATCACGACAACGCCCACCGCGCCATTGACGAGCGCCGGACGCAGAATTGCGGACGGCAATGACCACGCGAGTGCGCTGCGCGCCACGTCGGCTGCTCCGCGACGAACGAACGAAGCCCCCGCCGTTCACCGCCATCGGACCGCAACACCACATCAGGATCCAGCACCGCGACGAGCGCGTCGAAGTCTCCCTTGCGCGCTGCTGCGAAGAATGCATCGACGACCTGTCGCTGACGGGCGAGGTCGGGATCCGGACGAGGGATGGGCGCACCGCGTACGCGTCGCCGTGCACGACTGGCGAGCTGTCGGGCGGCCGTCGAGGAACGTCCCAACATCGGCGCGATCTCGTCGAACGGCACGTCGAACATGTCGTGCATTACGAAGGCGAGTCGCTCGAGAGGAGGCAGATGGTCGAGCACGATCTGGAGGGCGAGACCGACGGAGTCGGCCAGGATCATTGCGTGCTCGGGGTCGGGCGCGCCGTCGCGACCGATGATCGGGTCAGGTATGTGCACGCCAACCGCGTCTTCGCGCCGCACCATGCGCGCTTGCAACGCGTTCAAACAGACGCGAGCGACAATGGTCGTGAGCCATCCGCGGAGGTTTTCAATCCCGTCGGCTCCCGCGCGGTTCACGCGCAGCCAGGCATCCTGAACAGCCTCGTCGGCTTCTGCAAGGGAGCCCAACATCCGATACGCCACCGCTCGGACGTGGGTCCGGTGCTCCTCAAAGCGCTCGGCAAGCCAGGCCTGTTCGTCCATCGATGTTCCCTTGTGCTCCGACCTTAGATGACCGGCCGGGCCCCGTTCCACGTGACAAACCAGTCCGCTTAGTACCCTGTTTCACAATTACGATGACGTATTTCTCTTGTACTCGGCCGGCCCCCGATGGTACGCTCCCCATCGCGCGACATCGCGACACGTGCCGAGACGCAGCCCGTTCGCCATTACGCTCACTCGGGACGAACGAGCGACTCTCGAGCAGAGGGCAGCCAAATATACGTCTCCGTACCGAGACGTCGTTCGGGCCAAGATCATCCTCATGGCCGCCGATGGTCTCCGGAACGGCGTCATCGCTTCGCGCCTCAGCCTGCAGCGCCAAATCGTCAGCAAATGGCGGAAGCGGTTCTTTGACCAACGGCTGGCCGGCTTGGACGAAGAACCACGAGGCGGGCGCGGCGCGCAGCCCGCTTTTCCCCCCAGCGTCGTCGTTGAGGTCAAGCGCCTCGCGTGCGAAAGTCCCCGCACCGCGGGTGTCCCGCTGGCACGCTGGTCGTTGCGCGAATTGCAGCGCGAGGTCGTCACCCGCGGTGTCGTCGCGACGATCAGCGGCACGACCGTGTGGCGCTGGCTGGCCGCCGACGCGATTCGCCCGTGGCGCCATCGCAGTTGGCTGTTCCCGCGCGATCCCGACTTTGCCGCGAAAGCCGGTCCGATCCTGGATCTGTACGCCGGCCTGTGGGAGGGCGCTCCGTTGTCGCCCGATGACTGCGTCGTCTCGGCCGACGAAAAGACCAGCGTGCAGGCGCGCCGGCGTCGCCATGCGCCGTGGCCTTGCGGCCCCGATCGTGTCGCGAAGATCGAACATGAGTACCAGCGGATGGGCGCGTGGGCCTACCTCGCGGCCTGCGACGTGCAGCGTGCGAAGCTCTTCGGTCGCTGTGAACCCGCCAATGGCGTTGCGCCGTTCGATCGGCTGGTCGCGCAGGTCATGGCGCAGGCGCCGTACCGATCGGCCCGCCGCGTCTTCTGGATCGTTGACAACGGCTCGGGGCATCGCGGGCCAAAGGCGGTCGAGCGCCTCCAGCGGCAATGGCCAAACGCGATCCCGGTCTTCACCCCCATTCACGCGAGTTGGTTGAATCAAATCGAGATCTACTTTTCCGTGGTGCAACGCAAGGTGCTCACGCCCGGCGACTTCGCCGACCTCGCGGCGCTCGAGGCGGCGCTGCTCGGCTTCCAACGTCGGTACGAGGCCGCGGCGCGCCCGTTTGAGTGGACGTTTACACGCCAAGATTTGACCGCGCTGCTGACCCGACTCGCACTTGCGGAACAGCGGCCGGCCGCGTGAGGCGAATACGTCATCGCAATTGCAAAACCCAAACGGCCCTAATATTCCCCTATCGTCTGTCACCAGTAGAATGGCGGGCGGAGGGAGACATGAAACGAGCGCTTCCCGCCGTCGCTGCCGTCATCGTTCTCGCTGCCGCAGCGTGTGGCGGTCGAACCGCGAGTGATCAGACACGGCGACCCAATATCCTGCTCATCGTCGCCGACGATCTGGGGTACGCCGACATCGGCGTCTACGGCAGCCGCGACATCCCGACGCCGAACATCGATCGCCTCGCCCGGGACGGCATCCGCTTCACCGACGCGTACGTCAGCGGCCCGTATTGCGCGCCGACGCGCGCCGGCCTGATGACCGGCCGGTATGCACAGCGTTTCGGATTTGAATTCAACCCCGACGGGTCGCCGGAGTTCGGGTTGCCGCTGTCCGAGAAGACGATGGCCGATCGGCTGAAAGCCGTCGGCTACCGCACGGCGCTCGTCGGCAAATGGCATCTCGGTTCGTCGGATCGCCTGCACCCGATGCACCGCGGATTCGAGGAGTTCTACGGGTTTCTCGGCGCGGGCCACTCGTACATGAAGGTGGACAATGTCGACCCCGGCACGGACCTGCCGGACCCGCTGCTCGATGGCACCACGTCCGTTCCGTCGGTGACGTATCTGACCGACACGTTCGGCGATCGCGCCGCCTCCTACATCGAGCGCCACGCGTCGGAGCCATTCTTTCTCTATCTGGCGTTCAACGCTCCGCACACGCCGATGGAAGCGCCGGAGAAGTATCTGGCGCGCTTCCCAACGATCGCGCATCCCCTGCGCCGTACTTATGCCGCGATGCTGTCCGCCATGGACGACGCGATCGGGCGCACGCTGAAGGCGGTCCACGATCGCGGGCTCGAGGAGAACACGTTCGTCATCTTCCTGAACGACAACGGCGGACCGACCATGCCCTCGACGACGATCAACGGATCGAGTAACGCGCCGCTCCGCGGATCGAAGCGGCAGACCTGGGAGGGTGGCATTCGCGTCGCGTTCATCATGTCGTGGAAGGGACATCTGCAAGGGGCGCGAGTGGATCACCGGCCGATCATTCAGCTCGACGTGCTGCCGACCGCGCTGGCAGCCGCGGGTGTGACGCCGAACGCGGCCGAGTACGATGGCGTCAATCTCCTGCCGTATCTGACGGGCGCGGCGTCGGGCGACCCGCACGACGCGCTGTTCTGGCGCCTCGGCGGGATGATGGCGATTCGCAGGGGCGACTGGAAGCTGGTGAAGACTCGCGAGGGCCCGCTTGTCGACGTCGATCCAGCCGCGCTGCGCGACCTCTCGGGTGCCGGACTCTACAATCTCGGCGAAGACATCGGTGAAACGCGAGACCGCGCCGCCGAACGTCCGGAGAAGGTCAAGGAGCTCAGCGATCTCTGGCAGGCTTGGAATCGCCAGCTCTCGAACCCGGCATGGATGCCTCGCTGAAACAATAGGTCTGAGCCCGTACGTGAACGCGTCACACCTTCACCGCGCGGAGGCGTTCATGCTTGTTCCGCAACGACGAACTACGTGGGAACCGGAAAAATGGGCCGGCATTGACGATAGTGCGGGCGATCGCCGGCCGAAGGGCACGATCCGATCGACAGCCTTAGGAAGGCGATGGAGATCTGCACCGTCTAGGGAGGGCGCATGAGAGTTCTGTGGCTGGCCGCGACCGCGATCGCGGCGGCGGTGATCGCGCAGCAGTCTCAAGAGCCTCTCTAAGTGGACGTTTACACGCCAAGATTTGACCGCCCTACTGACCCGACTCGCACTTGGGGAACAGCGGCCGGCGGTGTGAAGCGAATACGTCATCGTAATTGCGAAACGCTGTACTTAGTCGGGCGGTCACACTTCGGCGCCGCGGGCGGTCATACAACCGAGGAGTCAAATTGGTTGGCGGAACGCCCGCCTTGGAGAACTCGATGCCTGTCACAAACACAGTCGGGGGAGCCGCGATCGGCAGCGCTGGCATCTCGCTCAAGCGTACGATGTGGTACTGGGTACCGACGTTGTACGTCGTACTTACGAACTTCCTGGCCGGCGTCACTGATATCTTGCATGCGCCGCCCCTGTATACCGAAACGCTTCGGCTGGGCTATCCGCCTCACTTCAGCACGCTCCTCGGCGCGTGGAAGGTCCTTGGCGCAATTACGTAACTGGCCCCGGGATATCCGCTCGTCAAGGAATGGGCCTACGCAGGTTTCTTCATTGATTTCTCGGCGGCTGTCGTTGCCTACGCGGCAGCGGGCGATGGAGTCGTCTCATACATCGGACCCGTTGTGGCGATGGCCGCACTGATCACGTCGTGGTACCTTCTGCCAACACCTCGTCGTCTGGCATGAAAGTGCGACACGTTATTGAAGTCACTGAATCAAGCCTCTATGCATTCAAGATCCTGGAGATCACTTTTGAGGCAACGTTCCGTCCCGTCAGCAGGATCACTGCCGGAGATGTGATCACAACCCGCCCACTCGCGAGTGCCACCGCCACGGGTGCGGCCGACGCCGGCTCGATGAGATACTGGTGCTTCTCGACCATCCATCGGACTCCTGCTTCTATCTCGTCCTCCGCCGCGTGCGCTACGGCGACATGCGCCAGACCTACGCGATCGCGGAGCACCTCAAAAGGCACAGTGGCGAATCCACCTTCGATCGCGCCGGCCGATGTTTGGATTGCCGGCAGTCGTTTTACCGCGTGACCCGCTTCAATAGAGCACCGTAAGCCCGGCGACAGCTCGTGCTGGCAACAAATGATCCGAGAATCGGCATGCTGACTCATCGCGTGAAACGCGAAGCCGGCTGCCAAACCACCCCCTCCAGTCGGAATAAGGAACGTCCGGGCGCTCGGCACGTCTTCGAAAACCTCTGCGGCGAGCGACCCACCGCCCGCGGCTAGAATCGCATCATCGTCATACGGCGAGAGAAAGGGCTTCCCTTGCCGTTCGGCTTCAGCCAGCCCCCAGTCCTCGGTTTCGTCGTAACCAGGAAAAGGAGAAAGGCGAACATCGGCTCCCAGTTCGACGATTCCGCGATATTTCGCTTCATCCACACTACTGGGTACGCAAACCACGACATGGATGCCCATCTGCTTCGCAGCGTACGCAACGGCCTTCCCGTGATTCCCCGCAGAAGACGTCACAAAGCCGGCCTGTCGTTCTTTTTCGGTGAGCTTCGACATTCTGAAGAGGGCGCCACGTAGCTTGAACGAACCGGTCGTTTGCAGGAACTCTAGCTTGAGCCACACTGGAACGCCGACAATCGCCGACAGCTGCGGCGACAATTCGATTGGGGTGCGACGGATCCGGCCACGCAGAAACGTGAGCGCTTCTTGTATCAGGGCGTCAGTGAGCATGATCACCGACCCATACAAGTGATGCGTTAAGAACCGCCTTGACTGGCCGCCACGTTCGCGGCGAGCGCTCCATCGCCGCGAGCAGGTCGAACTGAAGCCAGCATCGCGCCCGCCCGGTTTCGGTTGCTCCGCGCTCTGAATGTGGATGGCGTGCAGCCAAATGCGCGTCGGAACGCGAGCGTGAAATGGCTGTGACTCGAGAAGCCGAGGTCCAAAGCCAGACTCGTCAGGTCGCCAGCCTCTGGCAACTCGACCAGCGCGCGGGCGAGCCGAAGCTGCGTGACGTAACGGTGCAGCGAGACCCCCTCGAAGCGACTGAAGACGTCCGTCAGGTAGGTCGACGACGCCCCCACGGCATCCGCGACATCACTTAATCGAAGCGAGTCGCTGAACGCCGATTCGAGGAACTCTTTCGTCCGTCGAATGAGACGGCGCGTCCGCATCGAAGGCATTTTCGTGGCGAGTTCAACTGCAAGAGCAGCTCGAAGCAGACCCAATAGTTGCTCCTCTGCCTCGAGAGCCTCAGTCGCCGCCTGCGTGTCCGTTTCGCGAAGTAGCGCGGCACACGCGCGCTGTATAGTTGGCGTGGCCATCCGGCAACGTGCTTGAAACGACGGATGGTTGGAGAGATCGAATCCTGTGGCTTCTGACATCTCGCGGAGGACCGACGGCTTCGGCGTAATGATCAATTCACAGAATCCTTCAGACCGAGGAGTGCTCAGTCTGAACGCCTCGCCACCGGTAACAAACAGGATCTGATTCGGATCGCCGACGACCTCGTCCCGTCCGACATGCCAGATGAAGACGCCCCGGTAGGGAAAAGACAGTTGAAAGTCTGGTGAGAAGTCTTCAGCCCCGAGACCACGGCGCGACGCCGGGTCCGCGACATTCTCGACCAATCCACTAGACGATGAGATCAGTGTCTTCCGTGACACGCGTTCCCCTATTCAACGGTTCTGAGTTCACCCTGCAACATCAGCATCCCAATCGCGTCTCCGCTATCACGATCTTTCGATCTCCACCCACGATCTTCGTGAGCGCGAGCGAATTGTGGTCTTCGGGTGGAGCACCAGTCGCTCAATCGAAACATTATCATAATCATAAAGTGCGCCACGCAGCCGTCGAACCATTTTGCTCTTGTCGGCGTCATAATATGACCAAAGACATATTGTTAATGGAGGAGATCGAGTGTGACACCTCACGAACTGCCCGAACTTCTACAACGTGCCATGGCGTTCATCTTGGTGGGCATCGGCATCGGCCTGGCGGTGATGCACACGCTTCTTGTCGCCTTGGCGGCGCAGCGATCATCGCTCCCGGCACGGAAACAGGTCTCGGCCGTTGCCGCAGTCGGCGTCTATCTGACGGCGTGGCTGGCGCTCGCGATTACGTTTGGTGATCCTCGCAATTTCCCACTCGATCGGGAGAATCTCCGGCTCCCGCTCACCGTCGTCGTCGGGTTTGGTCCGATGATCGTGGGGATCGTCAGCGTGTTCCTGGTGAAGTCGTTACGCCAAATCAACGCTGCGATGCCGACGACATGGTTGATCTGGGCGCAGGCCTACCGAGTCGCTGGTTTCATCTTCTTGTATCCCTACCTGTACTACGGGATTGTGCCGGCGGGCTTCGCGTACCCTGCCGCGGTCGGGGACTTTCTCGCGGGCATCTGGACGCCGTTGGTAGCGCTCGCCGTTGCACGTCGGCGCCCACACGCGGTCATGTGGGCGACCGTTTGGAACGTCTTCGGCATCGTCGATCTGCTCACGGCCCCTGTGGCGGCATTTCTCTCGGGAGCAGGGGTGATCAATCTGTATCCGATCACACTCGTGCCGCTGTTCGTCGGTCCGCCGATGGGGATCCTCGCGCACGTGTATTCGATTCGCAATTTGCGCGTGGCCGCGTCCGCGGTCGCATCTGGCGGTTCTTCGGAGTCGCTTGAGCGTCCGGGGCCGCTGAAGGGCGCGCTGGGACGCGCGTAATCGATTCGCGCATCTCACGACGGGAGGCGGGCTCATGAACTTTGTTGCGTTGCGCATGCTGACGGGCGATCGGGCGAAGTACTTCGGTCTAGTGTTCGCCGTCGCCTTCTGCACGTTCCTGCTGGAGAACCAGACGGCAATCTTCGCCAACATCATGAGGCGCACGGCCAGTCAGATTCTCGACGTCCCGACGCCGAAGTCTGGGTCATGGATCCGCAGACGGAGTATTGGGCTCAAACCAAGGCGCTCAAAGATACCGACCTGGTTCGCGTGCGTGGCGTGCAGGGCGTGCAGTGGGCGGTTCGTCTCTTCAAAGGCAACACCGTCGCGCGAACGCTCGACGGCAACTTCGACTGAAACCAGTGAGGTCTCAACCAATCTTCGGCCTCTTGACTGTGGCGCTAACGATCGGGGTCGCTGTCAGCGAACGGATCGCGAGCCGGAGATCCTGCAAGGTTGACCCTCCGAGCGTCATCTAACCACGCCGCTATCGGCGATGCTGACGATTGCGCGCGCGGTTCGGGGTTTGGGAGGCGGCCTCACTCAACCGTGAAAGACTCTCGACCCGGAAGGTTGTTGCGCGTGTCTCCCGGCCTCATCCGGTATTCGTCGGCTGCATGACCACTCCAGCGCAAGTGCCACTTGCATTCGTTTGCCTACACGCATTCGGAACGACTCGAGTGTGAAGTGCTGATCATGGTCGCATTGACAAACAACTCACGGACAACCCGGATCGAATGTCACTCGCAAAGGTCGTTGGCACGTGAGTCCGTAGCCTGGTAGGGACAACACTCGCTTCGTCCCCTACGGCTCTCGCGCCTTATCACTGACACTCAGATGGCATCCGGACTGCACACCACCGCGAACGCGAAGGACGAGGACCTGATGATAATCGACCTAATGATGCGATCTCGCCGATTGATCCTTCTCACCCTGCTGGCCGTCGCGTGCGTCGCGGCGCCGGCGCGCGCGCAGTGGATCGTCACTCCCTATCTTGGCATCAATGCCGGTGGCGATCTCGAAACAAGGCGAGGAGGCGTCGGCGTTTCCGCCGGTTACTTCGGCAACTGGGTAGGGCTCGAGGTCGATGTCGAGCGTCACGGACATTTCTTCAAGGATGCCGAGATTGGCAACACCGGGAGCGAGCTCGCCGAGGACGTCAATACTCGGGCGACACGAATCATGGCCAGCGTCTTAGTGCCGCTTTACCGCAAAGGCGCGACTCGCTGGCGGCCCTACGGCGCTGCTGGGTTTGGGGTGATTCGGGCGGATTTTATTCACACGGGCTCGACTGCGGACGTTCACCAGAACGACTTCGCGTTCAACGCCGGCGGCGGCGTGATCAAGTCGCTCAACCCGCGCCTTGGGCTGCGAGCTGACCTGCGGTATTTTCGCGCGCTCGCCGACCAGAACAAGCCTCTGCCCTCAGGGCAGATCGGCGACGTGAACGGCGTCTACAGGGACTACGGTTTTTGGCAATTCACTATCGGAGTCACGTTCCGGTTCCCGCGGGAAAGGTGATGTCGTGACGGGCGACTGAGCCGAGGAGGTCGGTCGTAAATACTGCGAATGATCGTCGGGGACGAGACGAAGGCCCGGCCGAGGCGACCGCTCAACCAGGCGACACCCGCACGCCCCGCACGCCTTTCGGGCTGACCTCTTTCGAGAGGGCTTTGCTGTAATTCGCCAGCGCCGCCCTGGCCGCGGCGTACGCGATTCCGCTTCCTTCCTCGGGGACAATCGGATCGCGTGCACTACCAATGGCGCCCCAAGGGCCAATTCGACGAAAGATGTTGATAGCGATTGGCCCGAGAGGCCGCCGATTATTCCGTCATGCCACTTCGCCTCTGGGTTTCGATTACGGGCGTCCTGTTCCTCGCTGTTGGGATCCCGGTCGCACGTGGCCCCGTTTCGACCACGAGTCAGTCGACGGCCGACCGCGAAGTCATCTCGTCACGGGTCGTCGAGATCCGCGCATATACGTTGAAGACGGGAGCCCGAGAGGGATTTCACGAACTCTTCGTCCGCGAATCGCTGCCGATGTTACGGCGGCAGAATGTCGACGTCGTTGCATACGGGCCGTCGCTGCACGACGCGAACTCATTCTTTCTTGTGCGCTCGTTTGCGAGCGTCGAGGACAGGACGCGCAGTGAGGATGTGTTCTATAACAGTCGCGAGTGGCTCGACGGCCCTCGTGCCGCGGTACTGGCCGCCATCGAAAGCTACTCCACGGTCGTCGTTCCCGTGGATCGTGAGACGCTCGAGGCGCTCCGCGGTCTTTCCCGGCGCGCTGAACGCGGCAAACAAGGAGACGTCATGCCACAAACGACACCGACCGAGACCACAACCGCCTTTGACGTCGCAACTTTGCTGAGGCTTAACGACGACTACATTCGGTCAGTCGAAACGTCAGATGTCGAGCGTTTTCGTGAGATATTGGCGGAGGACTTCCTCTGTTCACTGCCAGACGGTAAACACATCGGGCGTGACGCTTTTCTCGAACATGTTGCTGCACCATCACAGCTGTCCGATCTTCGCGCGCACGACGTGAACGTCCGCGTCATGGGCGACTTCGCGCTCGTTCACGCGCGGACCACGTTTGTCACGAACGGTCGACCGGGAGCAGGCCGCTATACGGATGCCTGGGCGCGACGCAACGGTCGCTGGGTCGCGATCGCCGCGCATGTGACCCGTTATTGAGAGCAGCCCCGGCGGTCTCCGACGGGGACGTCGGCAGACGACTGTTCGAGGGTCACTCGCGAACTGGAGCTGCCGGGATTAGACGTTGAACACCGTGCGCAAGAACTCTCTCGTGCCCGGAGGGCCGCTAACCTCCAACCAAATCGCGCCATTGTCTGGCTCAGCGGTCAGCCGGAAGGTCAGAAACCTGCAACACCGCCGTTCGGTCTCGATGACATTCGCGATTCTTGTCAGAACTCCGTCATCCGATTGGAAGCGAACCCGGTATCCGTCTGGGATCTCGATTCGCTCGAGTACGCAACTGATCAGACCACCGAGGAGGTGTTCCCGACGAGCGTCGACCGCTGCAGAGTCCAGCGTGCACGCGACTGGCAAGTCCTTCATCTAGCCCTCTCCGATTGTCTCCGGGGATGGATGGTGCCTAAGTCGATCATGTTCGGATGGACGACCGGCAAGCGATGGGATAGACTGAGTTTTCCTTCCGGGCGGCCGCCGCACTGGTCGCCAAGCTCTCGTCGTCCGACGCGGAGCTTCTCCACTTCATCGCACCCCACCGCATTTTAGCAGCTGCCATGTGACCATAAGGAAATGAAGATGCGAGATGAACTCAAGGAATTTCTGATGGAGTGGGACCACGAAGTAGACGGCACGCTCTTCCTGATGCGCTCGTTACCCTCAGATAAATTCGATTGGCGTCCGGACGAAGGTGGCCGCTCGATTGGAGAAGTCGCGGTGCACCTCAGCGAAATCGAGGCCTTTGTCTCACAAGGCATTGAACGACGCGCTTTCACATTTGAGCCACCGCGAATCGAACGCTCCCGCTCGATCGAGGCTCTGGCGCCTGCCTTTCGTGCGGCACACGAGGATGCGAAGGCGAGAATCGCTCGTCTCCAAACCGCGGATCTGGACCATGAAATACGATTCGCGGACGGCCACTCGCGCACCATTCGCACTCTTTTATTGCGCAACTTGTTGATGCACGCGATTCACCACCGCGGGCAATTGACGTTGCTCTGTCGACTGGCCGGGGGGATTCCGCCTGGGTTGTTCGGACCGACGCGCGAACAGTCTGCCGCGCGTCGCGCTTCAGCGGCGCGGTGAGGCGATATCGCTCAATGGACGCGGAAGGTCTCACCCTGACAGGTAGATACATCGCGCTGGAGGCTCTGGGCCGTCGGCACATGCAGTCCCTGACCGCGGCCGCGGCGGCGGATCCCTCGCTATATCAGTGGAGTCCGGTTCCGGAGTCAATGCCATTCGTAGTTGAAATTCGGTAAGCGACCCACTGTTTACGCCGCCGACTTCTTCATGCCGTGCATCTGCAGCTTGATGGCCTCTCGAAGCAGCGGGAGCGCGCGATAGTTCCTGATGCGTCGCAGCCGTGGTTCGAGATCCAGCAGCGCGGTCGCGAGCCAGCGCTGTTTCTGCTCGCTGTTCTTCCAGTGATCGACCTTCGCGGTCCGG
>JBKPDW010000458.1:0-9183 GCA_046728115.1 Acidobacteriota bacterium
GTGTAAGCGACTGTTCAGCTTGTTCCCGGCCTGACACAGCACAGGAGAGGTGACGTATGGACTACAACGCTCGTGACTACCTGAACAACACGTTCATCAAGAAGGAGGACTTGCGCGCCAGCGGCCCGCGGCGGCTGCAGATTCATGGCGTCGAGGAAGCGGACGGGTTTCCGGACAAGGGGAAACCCGCCAAGAAGGAGCTGCACTTGCTGTTCGCCGATCAGACGCGCTTCAGCCTGCGGGCGCAGGTGAATCTGAATCGGGTACGTGAGGCGTTTGGCGATCGAACCAGTCTCTGGATCGGCAAGACGATCGAATTGTATTTCAGTCCCGACGTCACCAACCCTGGTGGCGGCGAACCGGGTGGGGCTCGCGTGCGCGTTCCGGATCCTGGATCTGCACCGTCACCCGGCGTGTTCGTGTCCGAGCTCGAGCCAGCCGCCGAGAAGACCCGTCCGAAGCGATCGGCGTCTTCCGCGGCGCCAGGAAACGGGAGGGTCGCATGACGCCGGAACGCGAGCGGATCGGCCGCGGCTGTAAGGACCGGCTGCACAACGCGACGAATCCCGAGATCGAAGTCATGTGTTTGCGTGCCGACATCTACGAGTTTCTGCTCGACCTCATGCTCGACCTCATGACGGCACGCGATGAAGAGGACGGTGAGCTGGGTTGGGACAGTTACGACGAATCCAGCCGACATGCGGTCATGCTCCTTCGAGAGGTCGCGCACGACGATGGAATCGTCTACGCGTCTAGCGACGACATGATCGCTGTCCAGTTGGGCATCTGGGCGCTTTCCGAAAGCCAACGCGACGAATTGAATCACCGCGTCGAGACGGCGATGAAGGATTCAGCCTTCCTCGCACTTCTCGAGGGCTGTCTCGCTCACCGTCGTGACTAGATGGAGCCGGAACCGCCGGCCTGCGCCGGCCAGCGTGAGCTCGCCGAACAGGAGCTGCGCGCCATCGCTCGACGGGTTGGCGTGCCGTTTCCTGAGTGACGGACCCGGGCGCACCCCTGACCATGTATCCTGTCGGGCGTGTCGCCAGATGATGCGAAGCGGCTCGAGCGGCGCAGACGCGGGCGGCCGCCGCTCGACCCGCAGGACGTGGCCGTCTCGGTTCACTTCCGGCTCCCGGCCAAGCAATACGACGAGGTGCTGGCCCGCGCCACCCGCGCGCGCATGCCGCTCGGTGAGTACATCCGGACTGCGCTACGGTGAGCGCCGTAATGGACTAGCGGGACTTCGGTCGACGAAACACCGGCTCGTCATCTTTATAATCGGCAACCATCGAATCGATCGCCGCACGAATGGCGCCCGTCAAACTACAGCGGTTCTCACGGGCGATGTGGACCAGGGCCGTCCGTTGTTCAGGCGTCACCCGAATCGATAACCGATTGGTTGCCGGCTGGTCGTGCTCGCGTGGACGTCCCATCGAACACCTTCGAGATGCGTACCCGATCATACCGACGTGATCGCCGACCAGCGGTCAGCCGCCCGCTCTCGCGCCAGGCGGCCACCGTCCTGCGCACCTTGGCCCGCGCCCCGTCCGGGCAGCTGCGCCTGATCGATCTCCGCGCCGCGCTCCTCGCGCAGCGGGTCACGACCGGCAATCTTTCGCGCGCACTGAAGCGCCTCCATCGCGCCGGCTGCGTCGAGCTCCATGCCTCGCCGGCGCCGTGGGCGGTCACCCTCACCGAGCTCGTGGCACCCGGCCATGTCCCGGTCTCGAACTTCACCGCGGGCGCCGTGTCCCTGCTCGCACGTGGCCGCGTCCGGGCACGTACCCACCGCTGACCCTGACATGACGCCGAGCGCATCGAGAAACTGGAACCCATTTGGTCGCGTTTTTGGTGGCGTCGGAATTTTGGCAGCGCAAAGATTTGCTCGCGCGTCGGTTTCCGGAGCTGCGCCGGCCAACATATCGATACCCCCCGGTAGTAAATTCACTGAACATCCGGCGGTGCGATTCGGATCCAGGACCTTCGTTACGTCATTCGACGTAACGTGCATTCACGTGGTCTGCTACAGCTCATGGCGCATGAATCACCAGCCTCAAAAGTTCTTGAATTCAGCGCGAGGCGATCGATCGCCGTCACGTCGTCGTCCGCTGTGTCCGCACATCAGCGATTGCGTCGCTGGTTTGAAGACGTGCATCGATTGACCGCCGAGCAGGCGGAGCTCATCGACCAAATCTTCGGGAAGTTCCTCCAGGAACCAATAGCTGGTCGACCGCCTCATTCGTGAACTCGGCCTACCGATGACACGGGTCGCCGCACCGCCGACGATCGGACAGGCGGACAGGGACAGTCAGGTCGACCTGCTGCGCGAGCTCGTCACCGAAGTGCGCGCGCTACGCGCTGACCTCGCCGAGTCGCGGCGACGTGCACCGTCCCTCTCGCGCGTGGATCACGCCCGGCTGGCGCGGCTGCTGCCGGCGGTCGCTGGCGCGCTCGGCAGTGAGCTCTTTACCGTGGCTGAACTCACGGCCCCGGCGGTGCAGCTGGTCGTCGACGGGCTGACGCCGCGCCAGGTCGGCCGGCTGCTGCGTCGGGCCGTTGGTGTGTCGATCGACGGCCTGGTCGTCGAGCGCGTTGGCCACGAAAACCACAGTACGTTGTGGCGCATCGTCGAAGCCCTCTGAGTTTCCGGCCTGTCGATCACGGACGAAATCCCGCCGGTCCCTTCCGACACGACACGCGATCGCGTCTACTGAACGGCGAGGAGTCGCGCGTATGTCTGATCCCGCTACGCGTCTGGTCCAGCCGCTCCCCGCAGGAACCGGCTTCAGTCGCTTTCTGCGCTGCCTCGTTGCCGGGCGCGGCTCGCTCGCCGACAGTCTCGAGTTCGCCACGACGATGCGCAGCACACCGCAGGTCGCGGCGGCGTTCGAGTACATGACGAAGGCGGCGCAGACGGCCGGCACGGTCGCGGATGCGGCCTGGGCCGGGCCGCTCGCGTTGTCCGGGCTCGCGAACGAAGCGCTCAGTCTGGTGCGCGCGCGGAGCGTGCTCGGTCAGTTGAACGACACCGTCCGCCACGTCCCGTTCAACGTTAAGTTCCCGCGGGACACGTCGGCGGTCACGCTCGGCGGCTGGGTGGCCGAAAACGTGCCGGCGCCCGTCGCCCAACTCAGCTTCGATAGTCTCGGCCCGGTGAGTGTCGCGAAGATCGCGGTCATCGTCGCGCTCTCGCGCGAGCTGCTGGTCACGGGCACGCCCGCGACCGAGGCGATCGTGCGCGACAGCGTGCTCGGCGGACTCGCGGCGCAAATCGACCGGTCGTTTTTGGATCCCACAAGCGGCGCCATCGCCGGCCGGCCGGCCGCGATCACGAGCGGCGCGCCGAGCGTCACGAGCACCGGGACCACGGCCGCCCAGATGACCGCCGATCTCACCGCGATGATCAGCGCCATTCAGACGAACGGCGCGTCGCTCGTCTGGATCCTGCGACCGACGACGCTCGCCAAGATCGCCGGGACACTTGGGGCGGCCGGGAATCTGGCGGTCGCCGACGTGCCGCGCACGTTGTACGGCCTGCCGATTCTCGCGAACGCGAACTCGCCGCAGCAGATCGTCCTGCTCGATGCACAGGCGGTTTTGCTGGCCGACGAGAACGGATTCGATCTCAGCCTCTCGGAAAACGCCAGCGTCCAAATGGAGAGCGCGCCCGACTCGCCGGTGCTCGCGACGACGATCTTGACCAGCCTGTTCCAGATCAACGCGGTCGGCATCCGCGCGACGCGGATCCTCTCGTGGCTCCGCGGCCACGCCGGCGCCGTCGTCTACATGACGGTGAGTTACTAGCCATGCCGCGCCTGTGGGATCCGGACGTGTTTACCGCTGCGCAACAGAAGATCGTGGCGGCCCCCGAGACACTGACGGGGGCCGACGTGCAGTACTTGCAGGAGTTCGGCGGGCCCGAGATCGCGGCCCGCGCAGTGCGTGCGCGCTACAAGGCGCTCGAACCGCTGCCGAGCCCGACGACGGACCCGCTGCCGAGCCCGCAGACCATCGCGACGATCACCAAGACCGTGATGGACCAACTGCACCAGGAGCTCGAAGAACCGCTCGCCGAGGCGATTGCCGTCGCCGTCCGCATGGGAATGAAATCGCTCACCGAACGCGCGAGCTCGCTCGAGACGTCGATGCAGCAGCTCACGACGGACATGACCGCGCTCGCTGATCGCATCCTCAACCTGGAAGCCTCGATCCACGCGTCCAAGGTGCCACAATGACCGGCGACCTGCTGGCACGCGCGCGCGCGGCCGGCCTCAGTGACCGCGCGATTCGACACCTCGATCGCAAGACGGCGCAGCTCGCGGCCGACGTCGAGGCGGTCGCCATCGAATTAGTCGCGGGCGGCGCGCGCCCAGGCGATGTCGCTGTGGCCATCGAGTCGACAATCCCCGGCGTCTGCGCGCAGCTGCTCGTCGAGCTTGTCGCCCTCGCGATGCTCGACGACGCGTGACCTGATCTGTCACGCGGCAGTAGACTGCGCCGCATGGCGGACGAGGATCCCGACCCGCCACGACGGCGGCCTGGCCGGCCACGAAACGCCGAGCCGGGGTTCGTCACCAGCACGTGGCTGCCGGCATCCCTCCACGATCGGCTGGTCCGCGTCGCGCTGAAAACCGATACCTCGATCTCGCAACTCATCCGCCACGTGCTCGAGCGCCGCGTGCCGCCGGGCGATGAGCCGAAGTAGGCACGCCGCGTACACACCCCCTGGAACGCGTCAGGAGAGTCTAGGACCGCCGACTGGTACTCCTGCCGATCGAGACGACGGCGGCCGGTGTACTCGTCGCAAAGCTGGCCCACAGATCCATCAGCTCGCGTCGCCGATCGAAGAGATCGGTCCGACGGTAGGCCGCTTCCGTTTTGTCCTTGACGACATGGGCAAGAGCGCTCTCGCAGACCGCACGCGAGAAGTGCGTGCGTTCTTCACTCCAGTCGCGGAACGAACTCCGGAACCCGTGTGTCGTCAGCGGCGTACTGGTGATCCGCCGTGCCGCTTTCAGGAAGGTCATATTCGACAGCGGTTGATCCGGCTTAGTGCCTGGAAACATCCACCCGGTTCCACCGGTTACGGAATGGAGCTGCTCGAGGATCTCGACGGTGCGTGGCGCGAGCGGCACCCGATGTTCGCGGCTGCTTTTCATACGGTCTGCCGGAATCGTCCAGGTCTGCGCATCGCGATCGATCTCTGACCAGCGCGCCAGTCGGACTTCATTCGTGCGCGCGGCCGTCAAGATGAGGAACTCTAAGCCGAGTCGTACGGCAGGCTGCATGTCGTCGATCGCATGAAGATCCGTCACGAACTGCGGGACCAGGGCATAGGGCAGTGCCGCATGATGCTGTTTGTCGCCTTTGTGTTTCGGCAGCACCTTGGTCACGCCATCAGTCGGATTGCCGTCCGTCCGATAGCCCTTGGCCTTGGCCCAGTCGAACACGACTTTCATCCGCTGGTTCAGACGCCTGGCCGTTTCGGGTTTGACGGTCCAGATCGGGGTGAGCACCGCGAGGACATCCGCGGACGTGATCCCGTCGATCCGGTGTGTGCCGATCGCAGGGAACACGTCGTTCTCGAGCGACTGCAGCCATTGCGCCGCGTGTTTCGGATTGCGGAATGTCTTCCGATGTTCAGCGTGAACGTCGATCGCGGCCGCTTTGAAGGTCGGGATGATCTGCTTCGCTTTCGCGCGCATGACTTTCGGATTCCCGCCGTCACGCGCGAGCCGGCGATAGGAGAGAGCTTTTTCACGCGCGGCGGCGAGTGAGACGAGCTGCACACCGCCCAATCCGAGATCAGATCGTTTCCCGTGGACGACACCGCGCCAGATCCAGCGTCGGGCCAGGGACGGATCGACCACGAGGTACAAGCCGTTCCCGTCCGCATAGCGACCAGGCGCCCGGATCGCGCGCACGCGTAACGCGGTGAGACGGTTGGAGGGATGGCGGCCGTGGGGTTTGGTTCTGTTCCTCATTCCGTCCCACATTCTATCTGGGATTTGTTGAGTCCACAAGGGTGCTTATGGACTAACACTGAGGACGCGAAACCGGGTGTTTTCCTGAATGATTCCAGCGGATATGCCTACTTATGCATGCGCATGGCGGCTTATGGCATCAAGGGCTGAAAGCAGACTCTCTCTCCGCCATCCGCCGGTGCGCTCGCGCACGAATCCCGCGCGAACTACGTCGCATAGGCTCGCTGACATAATCAGAGCCGCCTCTGGCCCATTGCGCCTGCGCGGGGGAACCCACTCTTTCTGCCAGACCTCGCACGCGAGGATCTCGCTCAGCGGATCGCACGCGGCGCGATTCCTCTCGACGTTGCGCTGCCGATCGCGAAGCGGATCGCCGTGGCTCTCGAAGCGGCGCACGAGCAGGGCATCATCCATCGTGATCTCGAGCCGCCTAACGTCAAAGTCCGAACCGACGGCGCCGTCAAGATACTGGACTTCGGTCTCGCCAAAGCCATGGACCCGCTGTCGTCATCGTCCTCGACGGAGGAGTTGGCAAGCTCGCCCACCATCGCACGCGCATAGCGCGAAGACTCGATGGCGTCACTCGATCCGCAGCCCCATTCGCCTCAACTCAGCAGTGTGACGAGGATCGGCGTGAAGATTCTCGATGAGCGGGGAGAAGTAATAGAACGGTGACGCCCCGTCATCATACGCCTTGGCCTGCCACTCGAACGCCTGGTGAAGGTCGTTCGCCCCTGCGTAAATGTACGCCATGCAGTGCGGCGGGACGTACCTTGTCCCCGCAAGGCCCGTAAGTTCTGCGAGGATGTCGCGCACCTTGTCGTCCCCACCGCTCCGCGCGTAGTAATGTCCAAGCACCCCGAGATAGAACGGTGCGCGGCCGGACATCGCCACGGTGCGCTCGCCAATTTCGATCGCCTCGGACAGCCGCCCTTGCTGTGCGCGGCACATGCCGATCACGTGAATCGGGAAGATGAAATTTGGATCGACTTCCAGCGCCTTCTCACATTCGGTCACGGCATAGTCGTAGCGCCGCGCCAGGAACAGCGTGTGCGCTGTCCCGGCATTGACCAGCGGCGACAGCGGTTCGATCTCCTGGGCGCGTCGCGCCTCAATGACTGCTGCCGCGCTGTCGCCTTGCAGCACCATGAGCCACGAATAGTAGATCCGGGGTAACGTCTGCGTGGGGTCGAGCTCGAGCGCGCGCCGGAATTCGCGCTCGGCTTCCGTCCAGTTCCAGTCGCTCTGAAGCTTGATGAACCCGAGCGACGTGTGAGCCTCGGGCAGATCAGGGTCGATCGCGAGGGCTCGCTCGGCAGCCGCTGATGCGTCGGCAAATGCGATGCGCGGTCTCTTCACCGCGTACACGCCCATGAACGCGTACACGTCAGCCAGCCCTGCGTACGCCATCGCATAACCGGCATCCTCTTCGATGGCTTTCTGGAACTGTTCGAGCGCCGCGTTCAGACCGCCGTGATAACGGCGCGTCCAGTAGAATCGGCCCTTCAGATAGTACTGATACGCGCGGGGGTTCTGCGTGTGCCGGCGGATGAGCGTTTGATGCGGAAACTCGGCCAGGGTGATCACCAGCCGGTCAACGACACTGCGGGCAATCTCGTCCTGCACGAGGAACACATCGGCGGTGCGGCGATCGTAGCCTTCGGACCAGAGGTGGCAGCCATCTTCCGCGCTGACGAGTTGCGCGGAAATTCGCAGCCGATCTCCTGCTTTCCGAACGGTGCCCTCGAGCACGGCATCCACGTCGAGCAGCCGGCAGATGCTCCGGATGTCGGGCTCCGTCTGCTTGACGCGATTTGACGATGTCCGCGAAGCGACCCGCAGTCCTGGAACCTTACCGAGTCCCGTCACGAGCTCCTCTGCAAGCCCGTTGCAGAAATACTCGAGGTCCTGGTCGGGCCCGAGGTTCTCGAACGGCAGCACGGCGACAGACGGTATGCGTCGGCGCGTGCGAACTGTCACATCGTGCGCAGTTCTCTCGTCGAACGCATTCTGGATCTCCACGGCGCTGATTAAGTCGTCTTCCATCGCCGCGCTGCTCCGATATCGGCGAGCGGGATCGCGCTGCAGGGCTGTTTCGACAACCTGCAACAGGCTCGCTGGCAGATCGGGTCGGCGGTCGGCGAGCGGTATCGCTTGCCCCCGCGCATGCACGGCGGCCACATCGTCGAGCGTCACGCCTTCGGCCGGATACCGTTTTGTCAGGAGGTGATACAGCAGCACGCCGAGGCTGTAGATGTCGCTGGCGATGGTGGCTGGCCGGCCGTCGAAGAGTTCAGGCGCAAGATAGGGCGGCGTCCCGATCAGCCGTGGTTTCGCCGACGACTGCTCGGTGCGGATCTCGCCGGCGCCGAAATCCATCAGCACGATGCGGCCACCGGCTTCGCGCATCACGTTGCGCGCCTTGATGTCGCGATGGAGCAGGCCGGCCTTGTGCACGGCTGTTACGGCGCGACAGAGATCGATCGCCATGAGCGCTGCTTCATGGCTCCCAAGCAGACCGCGCGCGGCCAACACCTCGGTGAGCGTGAGCCCCTCGACCCACTCCATCCACAAACCGACGCTGCCCTCGTACTCGTCGACGCCGTAGACGGTCACGACGTTGGGATGCCGCACACGGGCAAGCAGGCGCCCTTCCTGGATGACGGCCCGCGATCGACCGGCTGCTCGCAGGACTTTCAAGGCGACCTGTCGTTCAAGAGCGGGATCCCATGCCAGATAGACCGAACCAAAACTCCCGTCGGCGATCTTCCCGCGGAGCTCGAGCGCTCCCCATCGTCCGAGCGTGAATTCGACCGCCGGTCGAGGCACGGACCGTCGATCGGCAGCCGTCGACTCGGCGAGCGTGCCAACCTCGTCGGTACCGAGCGGAGAGTCGTTTTGAGACATGGCAGCGTCACCGCACAACGGCGGATTTTCAACTGACATACTAGTTGAAGTCGAAGTGGACGGCTGCGGCCACGAAAGGCATTTCGAGTGTCGTCTACAAGATTGCGATTGACAGCAGAGCTTGATGGCGCTCTGAATCCGTGAGGCCGCAGGTGTAGGATGCGTCGAAGACGAACGTCGAATCGGAAATCAACGTTTCGAACGTTTAATCGACGGCAGCGCGAGTGTTTCGCGCACGGAGGTCCCGTATGAAACGCATTGCCTTGGTTTTGATCGGTGTCATCGCGAT
>JBKPDW010000459.1:0-5291 GCA_046728115.1 Acidobacteriota bacterium
GTGTATTCCGCCATCGGCGTACCGGTCGTGGTGGCGATTGTGCCGTTGATCTCGGTCAGCTTGTCGGTGAACACGACGTTGACGTTCGACAGCGTTTGGCCCGCGCGCACATCGATGGGGGTGTCTGTAATGTCCCGCCCCTCCAGCGTCACGGATTTCAGGATCCATCCGCGTGTATTGCCGCTCGGGCGAATCAGGTGCGGTCCGGCGGAAACACCAGACAACGTGAAGGCTCCGTCCTTGGCTACACGAGCGTTCGGTTGCGGACCTGCGACGGCTTGGTCGGTCGCCGGTGCGCCCAGACGAATTTGCGTGATGTCAGGGACTGGCGATGCGCCCGGCAAAAACGTCACCGTGCCGGTGAGAGTGGCCCCGAATGACAAGACGACCGTCACATCGTCGATGTCGGCACCGTTCATCGTAATCGGCACCGACGCAAACTGGGGCGGGTCGACATCGTCCCCGCGCGCGCGCAGGATGTAGCGGCCCGGCGGGACGTTCGCAACAGTGAACGAACCGTCCCACTGAATGCGTCCGCCGTAGTTCGCGCCGATTTGTGCACCGCGTCCCAAGGAGTTGTCCGGCATCAGGTTCACATTGCCGGCGCTTGTCGGCGTGCCGTCCGGATTGGTGACGTGGCCGGCGATGCGTCCGGTTCGCACGAGCTGCAAAGCGACGTTGATGTCGTTCACTTCCTGACTGACGCCGACGGTGATTGGACGTGCTTCGTTCACCGAGGTTGCGGCCGGGTAATACGTCGGCGCGTAGTTCAGCTGTTCCTGTTCCGTTGCGCCGCTGGCAATCAACCCCGCGAAGTTGCCGCCGCGGGCAGCCGTGATGACTGCTGCCGCGTCGGCTTCGGCGAGCCCTCCACGTCCGCCGCGACCGCCCGCCGGGAAGCCGGCGCCGCCAAACGCCGCGCCGCCTGGAAACCCTCGACCTCCGGCGAGCGGCATGCGAGCCAGAGCGTTCACGTAGTAATCGCCGGGATTCAGACCCCAGATCCGGTACTGACCGCGGTCATCGGTTTGTCCCGTACCGGCGGGCGTGAGGCGACGATCGCCCTGCAAGTACTGATAGCGCATCACACGCACCGATGCACCCGGTACGGGCTCGCCATCTTCATCGAACACGCGTCCGGAAATGACGCCGCCGCGAGGCAAGCGAAATTCGAGGCCCTTCAGCTCCTGCCCATCGTTGAGCTGCAATGGGGTGCCAGCCTGCAGCGGCCGACGCTGCCCGTAGGCCAGCGAGATGAATCCAGATTTGGATGCTGTCAGCGAATAGCGACCGGCCGGCAACTCGGTCAGCTCGAAGACGCCATCGTCACCGGTGAGCGCGCCCCGGCCGCCGGGCAACTCAGCCGCGGTGACGAACACCCGTGCGTGCTTGACTGGCCGACCCGTGTCAGCCGTCAATACGCGTCCGGTGATTCGACCCGCGGGCGGCGGCGGCGTGTCCTTCGGCTGCTGCGCGGAGGTATCGCGAGAGGGATGCTGCGGGGGCTGGGGGCCTGGCCGCGCCGTCTGTTGTGCGCTGCGAACGGGCGCCGTCACGCCCAGAGCTACAACGAGCGCCACAAGCACACGAAGATTCATCGTCATCTATTAGACCGAGTGTGACCGCCAGCGGTTGACTGTCACGCTCTTTTCATCACCAGCGCGACCCACTCGTCAGCACCCCGTTCGCTGATTACTTGCGAGGGCGCGAACGCGGCGACAACCTGGTCGCGCTCAGGAATTTGAACGCCGCTGATGACGAGCACCCCATCGCAAGCGGTTGCGCCAAGAAGGCATCCGGCCGATCGGACGAGCAACGCGCCTGTCAGGTTCGCCGTCACGATGTCGGCTTGACCGAGAAGCCGCTGGACGGCTCCCTGCATTGTTGACACGTCCGCCACCGCGAAGCTCAGATTCGTTGCTTCGGAATTGTACGCAAGATTCTCGCGCGCGGCACGGATGGCATCCTCGTCCGAGTCGATGCCGAGCGCGCGGGAAGCCCCCAGCCGGCTGGCCACAATCGCGAGGACGCCGGAACCGGTCCCGACATCGAGCACGCGCTTGCCTGTCACATCCAGCGCGAGCAATGCCTCGAGGCACAAACGAGTGCTCGCGTGGTGACCGGTACCGAAGCCCATTGAAGGACGGATCACGACGCGGACTGCCGATTGCACATCGCTGTTGGATGATTGGGGATCGGGGACGATTGTCAGCCGGCCAATCGTGACCGGCTGGAGGCCTTCCTGCGATCGGCGCGCCCAGTCTTCGTCCGGTACGTCGATCGGCGCGACAGGGAAGTGCGGCTCGATTGCAGCGCGGGCGCCGTCGCGATCGGCGGTAATCCCGAAGAACACGCGTATGATGTCGCCACGTTCTTCGACCGCGGTCGCGCGAAAATCGTCCGCCATGGCGATCACGAGATCGAATTGGCCGCGGACATCGAGCGCCGGGTACGTGTTCAACTCACCAGTCTGCGAACTCGGCAATTCACCAACTAGCCGAACATATCCTTCACGCGATCGAAGAGATTGCGCTCGTCCTGGTCCTCGTCGGTGTGCGCCCGCGGCTCAAACTTCTCCTGCGGCAGTGCTCCGGCGAGCTGCTCGAGCAGATGACGTTGTTCCTTGTTCAGTTTCCTCGGCGTCTGCACCTGAACCGTCGCGAACAGATCGCCTCGGCCGCGGCCGTTGACGTCGGGCATGCCCTTCCCGCGGAGGCGCAGAGTGGTTCCGGTCTGCGTACCATCCGGCACCTTCACCTTGTCCGACCCGTCGAGGGTCGGCACCGTGATTTCTCCGCCCAGAGCCAGCGTCGTGAAGTTAACTGGAATTTCGCAGAACAGGTTGTTGCCGTCGCGACGGAAAAATTCATGCTCGCGCACCTGAACGACGACGTACAGATGGCCGGGCGGTCCACCGGCCGATCCGCTTTCACCTTCGCCCTGCAGCCGAAGCTGCTGGCCGGTTGCGATCCCCGGCGGAATCTTGACCGTAATCTTGCGCTCTCGCGTGACGTGGCCGCCGCCGCGACACGTGTGGCACGGTTTGGTGATCACCTTGCCGGCCCCGCGGCATTGCGGACAGGTACGCGCGACAGTGAAGAAGCCTTGCTGGAATCGGACCTGACCCTGCCCGCGGCACTGCGGGCACATTGCGGCGGACGACCCCGGCGCGGATCCCGACCCGTGGCACGTCTCGCACGTTTCCTGCCGCGGAATCTGAATCGTCGTCTCGAGGCCGCGGGCGGCTTCCTCGAAGGCAATCTCCAGGTCGTATCGCAGGTCGGCGCCGCGCTGCGGTCCGCCTCGCCGCCGGCCGCCGCTGAAGAGATCGCCGAACCCGAACATGTTGCCGAGGATGTCGGCGAAGTCGCCGAACTCCTGAAACATCGATGGATCGAAGCCTGGGCCGCCGCCCGCTCCGCTGACGGCCGCGTGCCCGAACCGATCGTAGGCACTACGTTTCTCTGGGTCCGCCAGCACCGCATAGGCTTCGGCCGCCTCCTTGAACTTCTCTTCGGCAACCTTATCGCCAGGATTCCGATCCGGGTGGTGCCTCATCGCAAGCTTGCGGTAGGCACTCTTGATGTCGACCTCGGTCGCCGTGCGAGTGACGCCGAGGATTTCGTAGTAGTCGCGTTTACTCACGCCTTCGCCACCTTCACCATCGACGGCCGCAGCAGCCGATCGCCAATCACGTAACCCTTGCGCAGCTCGCCGATCACTTCACCTTCGCGGTGATCGGGCGATTCCTCATGGATGACAGCCTGATGCAGGTTGGGATCGAAGTCCGCGCCGAGCGCTTCGATCGGGCGCACGCCGTATTTGGCGAGCAGGTCGTGGAGCTTGGCGTGAATCAATTCGATCCCCTTGCGATACCCCGCGCTGCCTTCGCCCGCGTCGACGGCGAGCGCGATGTCGAAATCATCGACGACGAGCAACAGTTCCCTTAGCAGATTGACAACTGCCTGATCGGCTTGTTCGCGGCGCTCGCGCTCGATGCGCTTCCGGTAATTGTCGAACTCGGCCGTCTTGCGGAGGAGACGGTCGTAGTAGTCGTCGCGCTCGCGTTGCACTTCCGCAAGCGTGGGCTCCGCGACCGCTGCTGGCGTTTGGCTCGAAGCTTCGTCCGTCTCCGGCGTCTCGTCCGCCGGATCGGTGCGACTTTCATCAGTCATAAGCGGCCTAATTCGGATCGCGCAGCACGCGGGAAACAGCCTGTGCGGCGCCGTCGACCACGGCGATGGCACGAGGGTATCGCATTCGCGTCGGCCCGATCACGCCGACCATGCCGCGTCCCGATCCATCGTCGTAGGTGGAGACAATCAAGCTGAACGGCCGAAGATCGGGCGTCAGATGTTCCGCACCGATCACGACCGTGAGTCCCGGACCGTCTATGTATTCATCGAGAATCTGCAGCAGCTTCTGCTTCTCCTCGATCATCTGCAGCAGCATCTGTAGCGTCGTCAACGTCAGCCCGCTCGAGTCGTCGAGCAACGACGACGCGCCTTCGACATAGATCGTACGTTCGTCTGGCAAGTCGGCGAACGTCGTCGACGCCAGGCGCATGGCGCGGGCGCGCAGCGCGTCGTAAAGCAGACGCTCCTCGTTGATGCGCGTCAGCACGGCTTCGCGGGCGCGATGGAGGGGCAGACCTGAAAACTCGCTGTTCAGGTAGCTTGCAGCATGACGGAGATCGTCCGACCCCAGCGGCTCGCCTGGATCCACGACCTTCTGAATCACGTGCCCGCCCCTCGCGACGATGACGACCAGAACACGTGTGCCGCCGAGCGGAACGAACTCGACACGATCGAAGACCGCGGCCGCATGAGCGGGACCGCTTGCAAAGCCAATCGTGCGCGAGGCTTGAGACACGACGTGAGACAGGTGCGGCAGCATCGAGTCGAGCAAGAGGCCGGGGTTGTCCCGACGAAGGCGCGCTTCGACAGCTGTCGCGGCGCGCCTGTCCCGCTTGGCCTCGAGCAGCAGGTCGACGTAGAACCGGTAGCCGCGATCGGTCGGGATTCGACCGGCCGATGTGTGGGGCTGTTGCACGTAACCCTCTTCTTCGAGCCGCGCCAGAATGTTTCGGACGGTAGCGGAGGACACTCCGAGCCCGGCTGCGGTTACCAGCAGCGAGGAGGCGACCGGTTCACCGGAGGCGATGTATTCGCGAACGAGCGCGGCGAGCACACGACCAGAACGGTCGTTCATGTCCTGCATAAATGGATCCTGGCGATGGCCGGATCGATTAGCACTCTGAGCTCGAGACTGCTAAGCACTCATTATACAAC